>CAZSTH010000055.1:0-24014 GCA_964609835.1 uncultured Thermoanaerobaculia bacterium | reverse complement strand
TTATTTCTTTTTTGGGGAACGGCTTATCTTATTTTGAAGTAATTTTCATCTATTGCAAGAGCATATAAGATTTGGTATATTTGTAGCAATTCATGCGCCTGTAGCTCAATTGGATAGAGCATCGGACTTCGGATCCGAGGGTTGGGGGTTCGACTCCCTCCGGGCGTGCTAGAAAATTTGTAATCTGTTTGCAAGCATGAGAGTTTTTAAATTATCTTTGATACTAAAATTTGGCGCGTTCGTCTAGGGGTTTAGGACGCCGGCCTCTCACGCCGGTAACACGGGTTCGAATCCCGTACGGGCTACCACGCTGCTTCCCCCACAAAATCAAACAATTCCGCGTCAATCTGAACCGGTCTCGCGCGCCCTGATGGCGGGCCAAAGCGCAGCCATACTCTTATGTATGGCGAGCATTTGGCCCGCCATCAGGACATCACGACCGCGGCCCATCCTGGCGCGCCGAAATCGGGAGTCGGGGCGGATGGGAATTTCCAGAGAATTCCAGTTCTGGTCCCGGGGGCCATGTTCTTCGTTTGGGGTGTCAGGTAGAATGTCGGGACAGAAAGAGACTGAATTCCAATAACCCGACCCGAGAAAGGGAGAACGAACCATGGACGAAACACCGAAGACCCCGAGCAACGCCTCTCCACCGCCACCCCCGCCGGCAGCCCCGGCCCCGCCGTCCGAGCCCGCGCCGAAACCGTCCGGAGTCGTGTCCGACAACCGCAGCATTATGATCGTTCTTTCCTACCTCGGGCCGCTCGCACTGATTCCGTTGTTGGTCGAGAAGGAAGATCGAGAGGTCCAGTGGCACGCCAAGCACGGCCTGGTCCTGTTTGTAGCCTTTCTAGTGGTGAACCTCGCCATGTTCGTGGTCTCCTTTGTCCCGTGGATCGGCTGCATCACGGCATTGCTGGGTATCGCCATCTGGCTAACGTATCTCGTGGTGGCGATTTTGTGCATCGTCAAGGGACTCAACGGCGAGCGGTTCCTGGTGCCCCGAATAAGTGAATTTGCCGATCGATTTTGACTAACTCAAACGGCAATTCGGTTGCCGACCAGCACCGTTCTCGACAAGGTTGGTTGGAGTGGTGTTCATCTCGTAGCCCTTTCAACTGAAAGAGGCAATCGATGCCTTTTTGCTGAACATCGGGCAAAGCCGATATTGGCGATCCCGGAATCACCTCGATGTCCGAGGTCCCAACTCAGCCAAAAGCCACGGGTGGCCGAGCCGTCCGCGGGCGGCTTATGAAGTCATGGCTACGTTGTTCGCGTCTACCTTCACCTGTACTGCTTCTGCAATAGCCCATATGAACAACCCGAGCGCCAAAGGAAGGCCTAGGCACGCGGTGACTCCGGTAACGAAACCCTGGAGGATGAGAAACCAACTCACCGCAGATAGCGCAAGCTGGATAATCCCACGTTCTTTATAGCCGGCAATCAGGTTATGGATGCCAACGACGCCAAAGAGAGCCGGAATGATAGCGAGCAAAATGTAGTTTGTCTGTGTACAAAGAGGTTGGCGGGCTTGCACGCTTGGCGTCGAAGTCTGTGCGGGGTTTGGTGCTGGTGAAGGCCCGGGGCCCTGGGGTGGCGGGTGCGGTGCGTCTGTGGCAACGGCGGGGAAGACGGATCCGACCAGTTTCCAGGTTTCGGAGTTCGCTTCGCGGACCATCCCGGTCTCTTCAAGCAGACCGACCGACGCCATCCGTCGACACTCTTCCGCGTCGTAAGGTCCGCTTTCCTGCCCGGCGGTATTTCGATAGTAAAACTGACTAGACATCTGTCCCCCTTTGTGGTGCGGCTGTGTGGCGGCGAAACGAATTCGACGAGGTCCCAGTCATTGTGACACTCCGTCTGAGCCGGAGGCGATAGCTGCGAGTTGCTTGAGCAATTTTCTGTTGTGTTGGTCTTCGACGGCGATCAGCGTTTCAATGATTCGGAGGTCGAGTGGCCGAAAATAAAGCGCTCGTCGCAGCCAAGCCTGCAGCAATTGCCTGTCCTCGTTGCGATCGGACAACCTTGAACACATGAATTCGGCAGCCACGGGGTGGTTGAACGACGGATCATTGTCGACCGCTTTCGAGATCATTCTCTCGGCCTCTTCCAAGGCACCTTGTTCGATTTTCGAGAGGATCGTCATGAGTTGGTTCAAGGGACTGTCCGGAGCGGCGAGAATCCACGCATCACTCCCCGAGTTGGGAGGAGAAGCCTCACGGGTCAGTTTGTCGATGAATCGCTTCCGGTACTCCCGCGCCAGGGGGAGGGTCTCCAACGAATTGCTGGCCATCAGAACCAACTGTGAACGGGGATAGGCCGGAGCGTCGCCCACGGCCTCGAGCACCTGGCGAATGTCGGCTGGGTCAACAATCGCGTCCCACGAAAGGTTTAATGGTTGGTGGGCGGTTACCCGCACCGCCATGTCCAGAACTTTTTTCGACTGTTTGATAATGACCTCGGCTGCAACCCCGAGCGCCTTGCGTGTTGCTTCCGAAGGTGCTGTCTCGTGCAGAGCTGTCTCCGACAGCGACGCAAGGCCCCCTTGAGTGCGAGGTTTGCCTGCAGGAGCATTCTGATCGAATAGGGTGCCTTCGTTTGAAGAACCGAGGCTTTCATTGGAGGCCAATTTCATCCTCCATTCGCGCGAAACCGACTGATCTTGCCGCATAGATCAAACAGGGCCCGGCCACGATTGGAGAGAACGAAACGGAGCATGTTGAGAACGCGATAGGGGGCGTATGGGTGGACCTCGTCGATCTTGTCTAGGGTGGCGAGCGGACCTACGCAGGATTCGATGGCGGTGACCTGGCGGAGAAAACTCGGGAGATCGAGGGCGTCGAGTTGGCTTCGTTCGTTGAGCACGGTCATGAGTGTCGCATTGACGCTTGCCGATACGTCCCCCGTGTATGCGACCGCGAAATTCTCGGCCGAATAGGTGGCGTAGTCCCACCACTTGAAGGCGAGACTTCTCAACCGGAAGGACGCCGCTTCGAATGCGATGTCGCTTCCGAAGAGTCGTAGCATGTTGATCCCAGGCAATCCGGGAATTGCATTCAGGATATCCAGCATTTTCTCAGTCATTACCTCGAGCCGCAGGTGCCCGGCGGCAACATGGAAGAGCTCCTTCGCCAGCTTGTGACGCATTTCGTTCGGGCTGAAATCACGAATCAGTCGAGCCGAAATTTCGATTCGCGGGCGATGGAGACCCTCGCTGTCAACGCTGTAGTCGTAGTCTTCTTGAACGAAGAGGAAAGGGATCGCGATGCCGAGGATCGCACAGACATCCGCAGCGGTTTCGTAAACTTCGGGATATTGCTTGGCTCCCGCCATGACGGTTTTGCCGAAAAGGTCGGGATATGCGCCTTCCTCCTCGACCTGCTCGAAGTACTCTATGAAAGCATCCTCGGCAATGAACCACTCCTGAAGCGCAGTCTTGACCCCCGCAAGGCGATGGTCGATGGCGGCCTCGATGATCCGGTCCGGGGAGGTCATTCGAGCATTCCGATATCTGCTTCAACCGACCGAGATTCCACGTCTGCCGTGTCGGTCCCTAAAAACCGTGGTTCTACCCGACCCCTGCGTGGCAGAAAATCTTTGGCGGCCGCTCCGATCTTTGAAATTGATTGATCCTCCTGCGCCCCGACTCGCACTGCCTACCGTTCGGCAGTGTCTGTCTTGAAAATTTGTCGTTCCGCCGGCGCCAGGTCGCGCAGATCCAAGAGTACGCCCGTGCCTGTTCTGAAAAACTACTGCGCCCCCGGATGTGCGCCTCATGGAGTTCGTTATGCGCCCGTGCTTGTTGAATACACCAGTGCCGCCGCTGGGAAGCGGACGCACACTGCCAATATGCCTGTAGTCTTTGGATCGAATCGGCGTACCATACATCGTGGTTCCCTCAAACGGCTGACATTCGCCCTCGTCAACAATCGTATCACCAGCGAGGGCTTATAAGACCAGGTTCGATATGGTTGTATTGCTTTATAGCCTCAGAATTAATGTTCTGTTGGCGATAGTTTCGCGCCGTGGTTTGATGGCTGTGATGGGCTTGACCCCAAGGTGCCATGCCCGCTCCAAGCGAGGTGACTCAGGTCGCACAAGCGAGTACCCTATGTCCGTGATGATTTAGGCGAGGTGAGGTGTGCGTCTTTCCCAGAAACTCGATCCCGACATGGTGCTCGTGGCTCCCGCCGTGGCCGACCGCGACGGTCTTTTCCGATTGTTCGCCGACATGGTGGCGGGCGCGGGGCTGGTCTCCTCGGCCGACGAGGTGGTCGAGAAGCTGATGGAGCGGGAGAAGATCCTCTCCACCGGCATCGGCGGCGGGGTGGCGGTTCCCCACGCGCAGCTGGCGGGTCTCGGCCGTCTGGTCATGGCGGCGTCGAGCCACCCCGATGGTCTCGACTATCCGGCGCTCGACGAGCGGCCGGTCCGTCTGGTCTTCTGCCTTCTCGGCGACGCCACCACCACCGCGGACCACCTTGCAGGACTCGCCAGGCTCGCCCGCCTGGCGCGACGAAAGGCGGCGCTCGAGCCCCTGGTCGCCGCGGCGGACGGCCGCGCCTTTGTCGCCGCCCTCGAAGAACTCGAGGGGGCGTGAGTGCAGCTCTTCCTCGCCATCCTCCACCACGAGGAGCTGTTGGACGAGGTGCTGTCGACGCTGGTCGAGCTCGAGGCGCCCGACGCGGTTGTGGTCGAGAGCCGAAGCGGTCTCGAACTCCTGGAGCGCGATTTGCCGATCTTCGCCGGTCTGCGGTCGCTGATTCCTTCGGGGATCGACTTTTCGAGCCTCGTTGTGTGCGTGATCGAGGACGACCGGCTGGCCGGCGAGGTCCTCGCAGCGGTCGGCGAGCTCGGCGGCGGCTCGCACCTGGAGGGCGAGCCTTTGAACACCGTCATGCTGGTGCCGGTGTCGAGAGTCCGCCATTTTTGATCCGGCGCCGCCCTCGCACAGTAGACTGAAGAATGCTCCGAGGAACGGTCGCATTTCTGGCCCTCGTGGTCTGTGCTGTGCTGGGCGCCGAGCTGCGTTCGGCCCTGGCCCGGCGGGGCATCCGCGCTCCGGCCATGGAGGGCGTGTACTTTCTCGCGGTGGGGTTTCTGCTCGGCGGAAGAGGGCTGGGGCTTTTCCCCGACGATCTGGTGGCGGCGCTCCGGGTGGTGGTCCTGTTCGGTCTGGCCTGGATCGGTCTGGTGTTCGGCCTCCAGGCCGAGTGGCGCATCATCCGCCGGCTGGCGCCGTGGCACCGGTTCGTCGGCGGGCTGACACCGGTGGCCATGGGTCTGCCGGTGGCAGTGGTGGGCTGGGTTCTCGGTCTGTCACCGGCGCTCGCCCTGGGTCTCGGATCGGTGGCGATGGCGAGCTCGCCCAGCGCTCTCGAGAGCCTGGCCCGCGGGCGCCGACCGACCGACCGCGGGGCTGTCCGAATGCTCAAATTGGTGATGGCGTTCGCCGGCATCCCGGCGGTGTTGGTGTTTGCCGTGGCGACCGCCCTCGCGAGCCCCCTCGCCGGCGAATTCGGCGGCGGGTTGGCGGTCTCCGAGTTGGTTGTGTTCACCGCCGCCATCGGGACCGTCGTGGGGTACGCGGTGGTGGTGCTGATTCGCGGGGTTGCCGAACACATGCAACTCCTCACCCTTGCGGTGGGCGGCATGTGCGTTGCTACCGGGGCCACCGCGGTGCTGGGACTCAACCCGTTGCCGGCGGCGGCGATCGCCGGTGCAGTCGTCGTCAACCGTTGCGTGTTTCCCCATCGTATGCTGCGGGTCGCCCACTCTCTGGAACGACCCATTCTGGTCGCACTGCTGGTGCTGGTCGGGGCGTCGTGGAGCACGGCCGCGTTTTCGGTGGAGGTCTTCGCCCTCATGACCGTAATCCGGATAACGGCCGCTCTTGCAGCGGGTGCGGGTCTGAACCGTGCGATTCGTGCTCGCGGTGAAAAGCTTCACACCGGCGGGATGGGGTGGGGGCTGGTGCCGCAGGGCGAGTTGGCCCTCGGGCTCACGGTGGCCGTCGCCAGTTTCTTCCCGGCGACCGAGGGTGTCCTGGAGGCTGTGGTCGCGGCGGTGCTCGTCAGTAATATCGCGGGTGGCTGGTGGATGCGCCGCCGCCTGTTCGCACCGCCCGGCGAGGCGACGCCATGAGGTGGTTTCTGTTTGCCGTGCTGACGGCGTTCAGCTGGGCGGCGCGACTGCTGGGAACCGCAACCGTCAACGATCCGGCGGGCTCGGCCCTTCTCAGCCTCGGAATTCTGATCATCGGCGGTGTACTCGCGGGAGAACTTGCGGCGCGGTTGAGGGCGCCTCGCATCACCGGCTATCTGCTGCTGGGCATGGCGGCGGGACCGCACGCTCTGGGCCTCGAGACAGCGCGTGACGCCCAACTCCTGCGCATTTTCGAAGAGCTCGCACTGGGCTTGATCGCACTCACCGCCGGCGGCGAGTTCCGGGTCGAGGTCGTCCGCCGCCGCCTGCGGCCGCTGCTCGCCATCACCGCGGCCCAGACGTTCGGAGTCCTGGTCGTGGTTGCCGGTGGGCTGTGGATGCTGGCGGCGGTGGTCCCCTGGATGGCTGGCCTCGCCCCCCGTGAGCTGGCGGCCTCGGTTGTCTTGCTCGGCGTGATCGCCGTGGCGGTGTCGCCGTCGACGACGATCGCGGTCATGACCGATCTGAGGGCTCGCGGCGAGCTGGTGGAGACCGTGCTCGGGGTGACCATCCTCAAGGACATGGGCATCCTGCTGCTGTTCACGGTTGTCAACGCACTCGCCCTGGCGTGGGTCCGCGGTGTCGGCTTCGATGGTGGCGACCTCGCGGTGGTGGCCGGTGGGATGGCCGGTTCCCTCGTGGTAGGGATCGTGCTCGGAGTGATGCTGGGGCTCTACATCGCCAAGGTCGGCCGACTGGTGCCGCTGGCGGTACTGCTGCTCGCCCTGGCCTCGGTCGAGCTCGGCCACGGATCGTGGATGGAGCACCTGCTGCTGTGCATGGCGGCCGGCTTCGCCGCACGCAACATCTTCCCGGACGCGGCGGGTCGGTTTCTCGACGGTCTCGAGCAGTCGTCGATGCCGATCTATGTCATCTTCTTCGCACTGGTCGGGGCGGGCCTCGACCTCGGGATCCTTCGCACCGCCTGGTTGCCTGCGGCAGCGTACGTGTCGATCCGCCTGGCGGCGGTGTGGTCGACCACCCGCCTGGCGACCGCTGTCGGCTGCGGGGCGGCGGTGCGTCGCTACTGCTGGATGGGCTGCATCTCACAGGCGGGCCTGTCACTCGGTCTGGCGGCGCGGCTCCAACACGAGTTCCCGACCTTCGGGCCTTCCGCGGCGACGGTCGTGATCGCCGCCGTGGTCGTCAATCAGCTGGTCGGCCCGGTGCTCTGGGAACGGGCGATCGTCGCCGCCGGCGAGGCCGGCGAGGGTCGGCACCGGACGGCGGACGGTCGCCCGTCACACAGCACGAGTTGAGGAGCTCAGTCGGTCTTGCCGCCGTTGAAGCTCAGGGTCGGGAACGACCCGTTGCAGCCGACATCTTCGCCGGAGAAGCTCGCGCCCACCGCGTCGACGGTGCCCTCGAAGCCGGAGTTGCCTTCGATCTCGAAGGTCACCGTCCAGGTCATCTCTCCACCGTCGGGGTAGGTGTCGGTGAACTCGACGCCGTCGGCGAAGTCCGCGATGGCGGTCGGCCCGAGACCGATGCCCCACAAAAAGATCAACGTGCACTCCGAGACGCCGCCACCGTCGACCTTGTCGAAGTTGTAGTAGGTGCCGTTGAGGACCTCCACGACGCCGTCGTCGACCACCAGGTTGCCGCCTGCGGCGAACGCAAGGCTGTCGTAGACAGCGAACTGGTAGGTGCCGTCCGGGCTGCCCGCGCCGGCGCCGAACTGGGACTCCAGCGTGGTGGGGTCGGCGCTCGTTTCGTCGATCTTGGAGCCGAGGATGACCGCGGAGCCGCTCGAGACCGAGACCCGCAGCGTCCCCTCGTAGGTCGCGGTGGCCCACAGGTCGGTGCGGAAGGACAGCCACGGCTGAAAGGCGCCGAGGGTGACGGTGGCGGAGTCGAGGAGGGCGCCGTTCGCCGACAGCAGGTCGAAATCCATGGTCACGCCGTTGGCTCCGCCGAGCGCGAAGAGGTTGGTGTAGAAGTTGGCGTCGGACTGGAGACCCATGACGTAGGTCGTGTCACCCGCCGCTGTGGCGGATGCCGCCGGAATCGCCTCGAAGCCCGCCCCCAGCGATCCGGTCAGACTGCCGGTTCCCGAGACCGCGATCAGGTTGGCAGACACCTCGCCGCCGACCGCGGTGATCCGGAAGGCGCCCTCGCCACGGTTCAATCCGAACTCGGTTCGGATCACGTCCTTGAGGATCAGGGTGTCCTCCGGCCCGATGGCGTAGGACCGCGAGTCGGGGTTGGGGTTGGGCTGGTCGCGTTCGAGCCACAGCACCTCGACCTGCACGGGCGTCGTGCCCGGATTGTTGATGTAGAGGTCGGCGACCCAACGGCTGGTGCGCGCGGCGCCGGCAATCAGCAGGTCATTGCTCGTGCTGAGAGCGAGGGCGGGAGCCGCCACCGCCAGCACAGCAAAGGTGGAAAGAAACAGACGACGGAGCATTGTGATCCTCCTTGGGCCCTTCGGCTCGTCAAACAACGTGTGATGATACCCGATTCCACGGCCACGGTCTCCCTCCCGTCGCCAGCAGAGCGGGGCTTGCCCGAGGCTTACGAGTCGAGCGCGGCCGCGGTTGCGATCCCGCGAACGGTTGACGGTTCTGCATGCCGCGGTCGGCGCCCGGGGTGGGCTATGATACGCGGATGACCTACCAGGTGCTGGCCCGTAAGTGGCGCCCGCAGAGCTTTGCCGATCTGCTCGGCCAGGAAGGGGTGGTCCAGACCCTCACCAATGCCCTGAGGTCGGGCACGGTGGGCCACGCCTACCTCTTTTCCGGGCTGCGGGGGGTCGGCAAGACGACGGTGGCGCGCCTGCTCGCCAAGGCCGTCAACTGCGTCGAGGGTCCGACAGCCGAGCCCTGCGGCTCCTGTGACTCGTGCCGCGAGGTCGCCGACGGCTCCAGCATCGACGTGGTGGAGGTGGACGGGGCCTCGAACCGGAAGATCGAGGACGTCAGGGAGCTCCGCGAACTGCTGCTCTTCCACCCGACCCGCGACCGCTACCGCGTCATCATCATCGACGAGGTCCACATGCTGACCCGCGAGGCCTTCAACGCGCTGCTTAAGAGCCTCGAGGAACCGCCGCCGTACATCCTGTGGATCTTCGCGACCACCGAACGGGTCAAGGTCCCGGACACGATCCTCTCCCGCTGCCAGCAGCTCGAGTTCCGCCCAGTTGGCACCGACCTTATCCGCGAGCGATTGACGGCGATCGCCGGAGAAGACGGTTTCGAGCTCGCGCCGTCCGCCGCCGCGGCGATCGCTGCCGCCGCGGAGGGCAGCGTGCGCGACGCACTGTCGCTGCTCGACCAGCTGCGGGCGTTCGCCGCCGACGTTGTCGACGACGATGCGGTGGCCGCGGTCATCGGCGTGCCGCCGGTGGAGGTGACGGTCGGCGTGCTGCGAGCAGTCACCGAGGGCCGGGTCGGCGATGGCCTGGCCCGCCTGCGGGAGCAGCTGGCGGCGGGGCGCGATCCCCACGTGCTGTATCGAGAGTGCGGCCGGGCACTGCGTTCGGCCCTCCACCTCGCGATCGATCCAGCGCTCGAGCCCGGGCTCGCGGAAAACCACCGCGGGCTGCTGCAGCCGCTGGCGGACGAGATCGGGTCCGACGGACTCGGTCGCATGCTCGGCCTGTGGTTGGAGCACGGCCGCATGCTCGACGACAGTGCCAACCGTGAGCTGGCGCTCGAGGTCGCGATGCTGCGGATGGCGCGCTGGCCGGCCGTCCGCGCCGTCGAGTCCTGGCTTTCCGGGACGGGCGGATCGCAGCCGCTGGCGGGACCACAGGGCGATCCGAGCCCGCCGCCGGCCCGCTCTCAGGGCGGTCCGGGGGCCGCGAGCGATGCGAAGGCGGCAGCGCGCGAAACAGCCGAACAGTTGCTTTCCGGCGCTGCCGGAAAGCCTGCGTTGGAGGTGCCACCGGAGGGCGCATCGCTCGACGACGAGCGGGAGCGCGAGCGCCGGCTGAAGGCCCTCGCCGAAGAAGCGAGATCGGATCCCGCGGTCTCGCTCGCGACGCGGGTGCTCGGCGGCGAGGTGATCGCGGTTCGGCCCGACCACGACGCGCCTTGAGGAGGTGGCAGCAATGGACCTCCGTCCGCGTGCCGTCCGTACCGTCCTCGAGCACCTGGAGCGTCTGCCCGGGATCGGCCCGCGGTCGGCGCAGCGGCTGGTCGAGCACCTGCTGACCGTGGACGCGAGCGAGCTGGAGTCTTTCGCCGGCTCGCTATCGGCTCTGCGCGAGAAGGTCGGGCTGTGCCCGGAGTGCAGCCTCCTGGTCGAGGACCAGCGCTGCGCCGTGTGCTCCGATCCGGGTCGCGACCGGTCGCTGATCCTGGTGGTCGAGGAGCCGACCACGGTTTGGGCGGTGGAAGGCACCGGCGAGTACGGGGGTCTCTACCACGCCCTGCTCGGCCATCTCTCGCCGCTGCACGGGATCGGGCCGGACGATTTGACGATCTCCCGGCTCGAGGAACGATGCCGGAGCGATGAGGTCAAGGAGGTCATCCTCGCCACCGACCCGACCGTCGAGGGCGAAACCACGGCCCTCTACATCGCCCGCCGCCTGCAGCCTGTCGGGGTGGCGGTCAGCCGACCCGCGTCCGGAATCCCGATCGGCGGTGAGGTGGCCGCGGTCGACCGGGTGACCCTCGCCCAGGCGCTGCAGCTCCGGCGAAGGGTCTGATCACCGCGTTCCGAGTTTCGGATCGCGGAGGGGCGTTGCAGCCGGATCGCCGGCGGTTGGTGACCGCGGGTGGGCGGTTATGCTATAAATTGACAGGTTTGGGAGTTTTGCGACAGTGAGTAGCTCATTGGTCATGTACGAAGAGGAGTTCCTGCTGATCAAGCAGCTCCTCGAGAGCCTGCGCATGGACGCGAGCGCCAAGATCGTGTTCCTGGTTGACAAGAACGGCCAGCAGATCGCGGACGCCGGCGAGGTCAACCTGGTGGACACCACGTCGTTGGCGTCGCTGACCGCGGGCAATGTGGCGGCCACCGACGGCCTCGCGAAGCTCATCGGCGAGAAGGAGTTCTCGATCCTCTTCCACGAGGGCCGCAAGGACAACATCCACATCTCGATCGTCGCGCAGCGGTTGATCCTCGTGGTGATCTTCGACGAGAGGTCGTCGCTGGGCCTCGTCCGGTTGCGGGTACGAAAGGCAGCGTCCGACATCGAGCGAGTTCTCAACGAAATGGAGGCGAAAGCGCAGGCCGTCGGTACGGTCGAGACCGTATCACCGTTCGCCGAGATCACCGACGACGACATCGACGCGCTGTTTTCCGAATGAGCTTCATCAACTACGCGGCCCGCGAGATCAACGTCAAGATCGTGTTCTACGGTCCGGGTCTGTGTGGCAAGACCACCAACCTCCAGTACATCTTCGACAAGTCCTCGCCGCAGCAGAAGGGCAAGCTGATCTCGCTCGCCACCGAGACCGACCGCACGCTGTTCTTCGACTTCCTGCCGCTCGACCTCGGCGCCGTGCGCGGCTTCAAGACCCGCTTCCACCTCTACACGGTGCCCGGCCAGGTGTTCTACGATGCGAGCCGTAAGCTGATCCTGAAGGGCGTGGATGGTGTCGTCTTCGTCGCCGACTCGCAGGAGGCACGGATGGACGCCAACGTCGAGTCCCTGCGCAACCTCGAGGTCAACCTCGGCGAAAACGGCTTCGAGCTCAAGACCATCCCGTACGTCCTGCAGTTCAACAAGCGCGACCTGCCGAGCGCCATGCTGGTGGACGACATGTACCGCCTGCTCAACTACAAGGGCGAGCCCACCTTCGAGGCGGTCGCCACCAAGGGGATCGGGGTCTTCGAGACCCTGAAGGCGGTCGCCAAGCAGGTCCTGTACGAGCTGCGCAGCCGCTGAATCACGCCCGAAAACACACGCACCCTTCGAGTTCCCTCGGTCGTGCTAGGCTGCGGGCCGTGCAGGCCGCGGGAGGTCCAGTGAATCGGGATTTCGATGACGCCGATCGCCTCGCCATCACAACCATCCGCACGCTCGCGATGGACGCCGTCCAGCAGGCGGGCTCCGGCCACCCCGGCGCCCCCATGGGTCTCGCACCCGTAGCCTGGGTCCTGTTTTCGCGCGTCCTCAAGCACGATCCGCGGTCTCCCGGCTGGCCCGACCGGGACCGGTTCGTGCTCTCCTGCGGACACGCCTCCATGCTCCTGTACGCGATCCTGCATCTCACCGGCTACGACCTCTCCGTGGACGAGATCCGTCGCTTCCGGCAGTGGGGCTCGAAGACTCCGGGCCATCCCGAGGTGGGGGTGGTTCCCGGAGCCGAGACCACCACCGGCCCGCTTGGTCAGGGCTGCGCCAACTCGGTTGGCATGGCGTTGGCCGAGGCGCATCTGGCGGCGCACTTCAACTCCGGTGACCGGGGGGTGGTGGACCACCGCACCTGGGTCCTGTGCTCGGACGGCGATCTGATGGAGGGCGTCAGTGCCGAAGCGGCCTCGCTCGCCGGCCATCTCAGGCTGTCCAAGCTGGTCTGGATCTGGGACGACAATCAGATCACCATCGAGGGTGCCACCGCGCTTGCCTTCACGGAGGATGTCCCGGCACGTTTTCGCGCCTACGGCTGGCGGGTCCTCGAGGTCAGCGACGGCAACGATCTCGACGCGCTGGCGGCAGCCCTCGACGAGGCGTCCGGGCCCAGCGACCGACCGACCCTGATGCGGGTGCGGACCGAGATCGCGTGGGGCTCGCCCGCCAAGCACGGCTCGGCGTCCGCCCACGGCGCGCCCCTCGGCGACGACGAGGTGCGCGCCACCAAAAGGGCGTACGGATGGCCGGAGGACGAGAGCTTTCGGGTGCCGTCCGAGGTCGCGGCACGCGGTGCGGAGGTCGCCGATCGGGGCGCCGAGGCGCGGCGGGCCTGGGAGCAGAACCTCGATCACTGGCAGCACGAGCAGCCGGAGCTCGCCCGCGAGTGGCGGCGGCGGCTCGCCGGCGAGCTTCCGGATGGCTGGCGGGAATCGCTGCCGGCCTTCGCCGCGGACGGCAGCAAGCTGGCGACCCGAGCAGCTTCCGGCAAGGTCCTCAACGCGGTCGCCGCGATGCTGCCCGAGCTGGTTGGGGGCTCCGCCGATCTGGCGCCTTCCAACAAGACCCTGGTCGAGGGCGGCGGCGACGTGACCGCCGGCACCATCGGCAACCGCAACCTGCGCTTCGGAATCCGCGAGCACGCCATGGGCGGCATGCTCAACGGGCTCTCCCTGCACGGTGGATTCCGGCCCTACGGCGGGACCTTCCTCGTCTTCTCCGACTACATGCGGCCGGCGATCCGGCTCGCGGCGCTGATGGAGCAGCCGGTGATCTACGTCTTCACGCACGACTCGGTGTGGGTCGGTGAGGACGGCCCCACCCACCAGCCTGTCGAGCACGCGCTCGTTCTGCGTGCGATCCCCGGCCTGGTGCTGCTGCGGCCCGCCGACGCCAACGAGACCGCTGCTGCCTGGAGGGTCGCCATCGAGCGACGCAACGGACCGACCGCGCTGCTGCTGTCGCGGCAGGGCCTGCCGGTGCTCGAGGGTTCGGATGAGGTCGTCGACGGTGTCGCCCGTGGCGCCTACGTGCGACGATCCGCCGATCAGCCGCAGGCGGTGCTCATCGCCACCGGCGGCGAGCTGTCGCTGGCGCTCGCCGCGAGCGAGGAGCTCGCGGCGCGAGGTGTCGAGGTCCGGGTGGTCTCGATGCCGTCCTGGGAGTTGTTCCGTCGCCAGTCGGAAGGCTACCGTGAACGGGTGCTACCGGCGGGGGTGCCGCGGCTGGCGGTCGAGGCCGGCAGCTCCCTGGGCTGGTGCGAGTGGGTGGGTGAAGGTGGCGGTGTCGTGGGCATCGACCGCTTCGGCGCTTCGGCGCCGGGGGCCGAGGTTGCCGACCGGCTCGGCCTCTCTGTCGAAGCGGTGGTTGCGAGGGCGTTGGAGCTGATCGGCTAGCGGCGCGTCGCTTGGCTCATGGCCATTGATTCAAAACCTTGATCGGAATCGGGACCGGAAATTCGGGGAGGACCCATGAATCCCTTGCAGCGACTGTGGCAGGAGCACGGCCAGGCGGTGTGGCTCGACTTCATCGAGCGCGACCTGTTGACCGGAGGAGGGCTCGAGCGGCTGGTGCGGGACGACGGCGTGCGCGGCGTGACCTCCAACCCGTCGATCTTCCAGAAGGCGATCGAGGGCGGCGGCGCCTACGACCGCGCGGTGCGGGAGCTGCTGGAGGCCGACCCGCAGATCACCACCGGGGCGCTGTACGAGGCGCTGGCCATCGACGACATTCGCGGCGCGGCGGACATCCTGCGGCCGTTGTGGTCGGCGAGCGGCGGCGGCGACGGCTTTGTCAGCCTCGAGGTGTCACCGTACCTTGCGGCCGATACCGACGGCACCGTCGCCGAGGCGCACCGCCTGTGGCAGGCGGTCGACCGGCCCAACCTGATGATCAAGGTGCCGGCCACTGCCGACGGTATCCCCGCCATCGAAAGCCTGATCGGCGACGGCATCAACGTCAACGCGACGCTGATGTTCTCGCTAGCCGACTACGAGGCGGTGGCGACCGCCTACCTGCAGGGCCTGGAGAGGGCCCCGGATCCGGCGCGCGTCGCGTCCGTGGCGTCTTTTTTCGTCAGCCGGGTCGACACCAAGATCGACGCGGCGCTCGAGGCGATCGGTGGCGAGCGGGCCCTGGCCCTGCGCGGCCGCGCGGCGATCGCCAACGCGCAGCTCGCCTACGCGAGGTTCCGCGAGGTCTTCCACGGCGCTCCCTTCGCCGCGCTTCGCCGCGCCGGCGCGCGCGTGCAGCGCCCGCTGTGGGCGTCTACCAGCACCAAGAACCCGGCCTACCCGGACGTGATCTACGTCGAAGGGCTGGTGGGCCCGGAGACCGTCAACACCCTGCCGGTCGCGACCCTCGAGGCCTACCGCGACCACGGTTCGCCGCAGGCCATGTTGACCGCAGATGTGGGTGCTGCCGAGGCCCTGATCACGGAACTGGCCGCGGTCGGCATCGATCTCAACGCCATCACCGACGAGCTCCAGGTGGAGGGCGTCAAGGCGTTCGCCGATTCCTTCGACCAGCTGCTGGCGGCGCTCGACAGCGCTCGCGCCGCCGCGGCGCGGCCCTGAGGCGAGGCCGTAGCGCGTGCGCGGGAACCGCCACGCGGCGGCCGTCAGG
Organism: uncultured Thermoanaerobaculia bacterium; assembly: GCA_964609835.1. Taxonomy (GTDB): domain Bacteria; phylum Acidobacteriota; class Thermoanaerobaculia; order Thermoanaerobaculales; family Sulfomarinibacteraceae; genus Sulfomarinibacter. The sequence goes on along the minus strand of CAZSTH010000055.1, from coordinate 8,668 downwards.
CCGCCATGCGGCCGCCATCCCGGGGCGGGTAACATCGTACACGTCGGACGACGCGGCGCACGGGCCGTGATGGAATGGGAGTGGCAAGGTCCGAACAGCAACGGGAGGCCCTGGCATGTGCGGCATCATCGGTTATGTTGGCGCGGACGAGGTCGTGCCGGTGGTCCTCGACGGGCTGCGGCGGCTCGAGTATCGCGGCTACGACTCAGCAGGCATGGCGGTCATCGGGAGCAACGGCATCGGCATTCTGCGCGCCGCGGGCAAGCTCCGCAATCTCGAGCAGCGCGCCTACCACGAGCCGCTGCACGGAACCGTCGGCATCGGCCACACTCGCTGGGCCACCCACGGGGCTCCGACCGAGGCCAACGCCCACCCGCAGACCGATAGCAGCGGCGAGGTCGCGGTGGTGCACAACGGCATCCTCGAGAACTACGCCGCACTGCGTGCCGAGCTCGAGGGCGACGGGGTCGAGCTGTGCTCGGACACCGACACCGAGCTGATCGCCCAGCTGGTGGGGATGGAGTCGGGCCCGCTCGTCGAGCGGGTGCTGCGGGTCCTCCCCCGCCTCGAGGGCCAGTACGCGGTGGTGGCGGTCCTGGGCTCCGAGCCCGACACCGTGGTGTGCTTTCGCCACGGCCCGCCGCTGGTGGTCGGTCTCGGGGACGGCGAGAACATCGTCGCGTCCGACGTCACCGCGCTGCTGCACCGCACCCGCACCGTCGTGTTCCTCGAGAACGGCGACGTGGCCGAGGTGCGACGCGACGGCGTGCGGGTGTTCGACGCCTCGGGGGCGGCCGTCGATCGGCCGCCCGAGGAACTCGACTGGGACGCCGCGCGGGTCGAAAAGGGCGGCTTCCGCCACTTCATGCTCAAGGAGATCTACGAGCAGCCGGACGCCATCCGCAACACCGTTCGCGCCTACCTCGATCAGGAACGGCGGGGCGTCAACCTCGACGGGCTCGGCTTTCCCACCGGACGCCTCGAGCGCCTCGAGCGCGTCCACCTAGTGGCGTGCGGCACCTCGTGGCACGCCTCGCTGGTGGGCAAGTTCCTGATCGAACGGCTCACCGGGCTGCCGGCCGAGGTCGACTACGCCTCGGAGTACCGCTACCGATCGCCGCTGATCGACGAGCGGGTGCTGGTGGTCGGGATCTCACAGAGCGGGGAGACCGCCGACACCCTCGCTGCGATGGAGCTGGCCCGCGACGAGGGGGCGATGCTCGCGACGATCTGCAACAGCCGCGGCTCCTCGGCCTGGCGGATGGCCGAATCGCGCATGCTGACCCAGGCGGGTCCGGAGATCGGGGTTGCCTCCACCAAGGCCTTCTCCACCCAGTTGGTGGCGTTAGTGCTCATGGCGCTGGGCCTGCGAGCGGCACGCGGCATGGCAGACGACGTGGACCGCGAGCTGGTCACCGAGCTGCAGCGGCTGCCGCTGGCGGTCGAGAGGACGCTGGTTATTGACGACGCCCTCTACGCCGAGGCCGCCGAGCTGCTGGCGAGCGCAACCGATTCCCTGTACCTGGGACGAGGCATCCTCTACCCGATCGCGCTCGAGGGCGCGCTCAAGCTCAAAGAGATCTCCTATCTCCACGCCGAGGGTTATCCGGCGGGTGAGATGAAGCACGGTCCCATCGCCCTTCTCCAGGAGGACTTCCCGGTGGTCGCGGTGGCGCCGGAGGGGGCCACCCGCGAGAAGCTGATCTCGAACCTGATGGAGGTGCGCGCACGCGGCGCCGTCGTGATCGCGGTCGCCGACGATCGGGCCGAGGGGCTCGGACACGTGATCGACCTGGTGCTCCCGGTGCCGCGGGTCCACCCCTTGCTGCTGCCGGTGGTCACGGTGATCCCGCTCCAGCTGTTGGCCTATCACGTCGCGGTCGAGCTGGGCAACGACGTCGACCAGCCCCGCAACCTCGCCAAGAGCGTCACCGTCGAATAGATTTCGAAATTCGAAATTGGTGAGTTGAGTCTCTCTCCTTGCACTGCTACCGTCTTGGCTCCCTGGGAGGCAGCTACCCGTGCCTGATGTGCTCGACGACCTCAACCCGCAGCAGCGCGAAGCCGTCACCCACGGCCGTGGACCGCTGCTGGTGCTGGCCGGCGCGGGATCGGGCAAGACCCGGGTCCTGACCTACCGCATCGCTCATCTTCTCGCCTCCGGCGCCGCGAATCCGGCAGCCATCACCGCGGTGACCTTTACCAACAAGGCGGCAGGCGAGATGCGCGAACGGGTCGAGACGCTCTACGGACGGCCGCTCGAAGGCGGCTTCGTGGGCACCTTCCACCGCTGGGCGCTGGAAGTCCTGCGGCGGTACCCGGCGGCCGCGGACTTGCCGGCGCGCTTCGCGATTGTCGACGCCGACGACCAGCGCGCTCTCCTGACCCGGGTTCTCAAGGAGCTCGGTCTCGACCCCCGCGAGCTGCCTCCGCGGGCGTTCCTGTCCAGGATCTCCGGGCTCGTCAACCGGGGGACGTCGCTGCGTGACTTCTCGCAACGGTCCACGAGTCCGGGCGATGAGATGCTGACCGCGGTGTGGGAGCGCTACGAGAAGCTCAAGCGCGCGGCTCGGGTGGTGGACTTCGACGACATGTTGGTCCGCGCGCTCGCCGCGGTGAGGGCGGATGCGCGGGTTCGCGAGGCCGTGACCCGCCGGGCCGGCCACCTGCTGGTCGACGAGTTCCAGGACACCAACGCGCTGCAGATGGACCTTCTGACCTCGGTCGCGGATGGCGATCGGAACATCACCGCCGTCGGCGACGAGGACCAGTCCATCTACCGCTGGCGCGGCGCGGAGCTCGACAACATACTCGAGTTCGAACGCTTCTTCCCCGGCGCGCGGGTGGTCAAGCTCGAAGAAAACTACCGGTCGACGGCCCCGATCCTGGAGGCCGCCGGTCGCCTCATCGCCGCCAATACCGGTCGCCGCGGCAAACGCCTCTTCACGTCCCGCGCGGGTGGCGAGCCGGTGCGGCTGTACGTCGCCGGTGACGAGCGCGACGAGGCGAGGTGGACGGCGGACCGCATCGAATCCCTGGCCGGAGGGCACGCCCTCGACGAGATGGCCGTGCTGATGCGCACCAACGCCCAGACCCGCCCGTTCGAAGAGGAGCTGACGCGGCGGCGGGTGCCCTACCGGGTGGTGGGCGGTCTCCGCTTCTGGCAGCGGGCCGAGATCAAGGATGCGCTCGCCTATCTGCGCCTGTCGCTGCGGCCGGACGAGCTGTTGGCCTTCGACAGGGTCGTGAACGTCCCGGCGCGGGGCATCGGCGCGCAGACCCGAGACGTGCTCGCGCGTTCCGCGGAGGCGCTCGAGGTTTCCGTTCCCGAGGCCGCGCGCCGGCTGCCTGCGGACTTGAGCCGGCGCGCCCGGACCTCGCTCGAGGCCTTCTTCGCGCTCCTCGAGCAGGCACAGGAGCGGCGTACCGAGCTCAGTCCGGGTGATTTCGTCGGCTGGTTACTCGAGGAGTCCGGCCTGCTGGCGATGTACGACGGCGAGGACGAGGAGCGGGTGGCGCGGCGCGAGAACCTGCAGCAGTTGGCGGCGGCGGTCGCCGAGGCCGCGGTCCGCGGCCAGGACCTCGAGGAGTTCCTCGACGCGGTGGCGCTGCTCGAGGAGAGCGACGAAGAAAGGACCGGCGATGCCGTCACCCTCATGACGCTGCACGCCGCCAAGGGGCTGGAGTTCGACATCGTCTTCCTGGCCGGGCTCGAGGACGGCCTGCTGCCGCACGCCAACTCTCGAGACGACCTTTCTAGCCTGGAGGAGGAACGGCGGCTCGCCTACGTCGGCATGACGAGGGCCCGGCGCCGGCTTGCCCTGACGGCCGCCAGGTCCCGCTTTCTCTTTGGCCAGAGGCAGGCGACGCGGCGCTCGCGCTTCCTCGACGACCTCCCGCCGGAGCTGGTGGAGGAGGGCGCGCCGCGATCGGTGCCGGCGCGCGTCGCCGGCTCGCAGTTGTCGGGGGCCGATTCGGCGGTTTCGCGCGCCGCCCCGGTGGGACGGCGCCGGCAGCCGTCGAAGCTGCCGACCGCGGTCACCGACGGCGCGGGGACGGAGTGGCGGCCCGGCGACCGTGTCAGCCACCGCCGCTTCGGAACCGGCGTCGTGCTGTCGTGCCAGGGGCGCGGGGCGCAGCTCAAGCTGGTGGTGTTCTTCGATCGCGCCGGCCGCAAGACCCTGGTGCCGACGATCGCGAAGCTGGAGAGAGTCTGATCCTCTCTCCCGACGGTCGAGTTTTCGGTATCCTGCTGGATGTTTGTCGGGATCGGGATCGGGAAGATCCAGGGCGAGTGATTCGTAGGCTCGGGAGGACGCGATGAATGAGCAGTGGCATCACACGACGGTGCTGGCGGTTCGCCGGGGCGGAACGGTGGCCCTCGGCTCGGACGGCCAGGTGACCCTCGGCACGACGGTCCTCAAACAGGGCGCGGCCAAGGTGCGGCGGCTGGCCGGCGGCAAAGTGCTGGCCGGCTTTGCCGGGTCGGTCGCCGATGCGCTCGCCCTCTTCACCCGTTTCGAGGCCAAGCTCGAGGAATACGGTCACAACCTCGAACGGGCGGCGGTGGAGCTGGCGCGCGAGTGGCGGACGGACAAGGCGCTGCGCCACCTCGAGGCGCTGCTGGTCACCGCCGACCACAAGGCCACCCTGCTCGTGTCGGGCACCGGCGACGTGGTCTCGCCGGACGACGACGTCGCCGCGGTGGGCTCCGGCGGCAGCTTCGCGCTGGCGGCGGCGCGAGCGCTGATCCTCCACACCGATCTCAGCGCCCGGGAGCTGGTGAAAGAGGCGCTGACCATTGCCGCGTCCATCGACATCTATACCAACGACCGCATCACCATCGAGGAGCTGTCGCCGTGAATCTCGATCTGTTGACCCCCAAGGAGACCGTCGCCGAGCTCGACCGCTTCATCGTCGGCCAGGGCGCTGCCAAGCGCGCGGTGGCGATCGCGTTGCGCAACCGCTGGCGCCGCCAGCAGCTCGATCCGGTCCTGCGCGACGAGGTGGCGCCCAAGAACATCATCATGATCGGCCCCACCGGGGTCGGCAAGACCGAGATCGCGAGGCGTCTGGCCCGGTTGACCGGTTCGCCCTTCCTCAAGGTCGAGGCCTCCAAGTTCACCGAGGTCGGCTACGTGGGGCGGGATGTGGAATCCATGATTCGAGATCTCTTGGATGCCGCCATCCAGCTCGTGCGCTCGGAGCGGGTCGCTGAGGTGGCGGTCCGCGCCGAACGATCGGCCGAGAATCGCCTGCTCGACCTCCTCGTCGTGCGGCCGGGGGTCGGCGGTGAAGGATCGCTCGAAGAGCGCCGCCGGGTGCTCAAGCGACGTCTGCGCGACGGCATGCTTGAGGACGAGGAGCTGGAGATCGAGGTCGACGAGAACCGCATGCCGACGGTCGAGATGTTCACGCCGCAAGGCATGGAGTCCATGGGGGTCAACTTCAAGGACCTCTTCGGGGGCATGTTCGGGCGCCGGAGCCGCAAGCGCATGACCGTCGGCGAAGCACGTCGGGTGCTGGTGGGCGAGGAGGAGGAAAAGCTGGTCGACCGTTCGCAGGTGGAGACCGAAGCCATCGCACGGGTCGAGGATTCGGGAATCGTGTTCCTCGACGAGATCGACAAGATCTGCTCCCGGGGCGACGCCGGCGGGCGCGGCCCCGACGTGTCGCGGGAGGGCGTCCAGCGCGATTTGCTGCCGATTGTCGAGGGCACCCACGTCAACACCCGATACGGGGTGGTTGCCACCGACCACATACTGTTCATCGCCGCCGGCGCCTTCCACGTTTCGCGACCGGCTGACCTGATCCCGGAGATGCAGGGCCGGTTTCCGATCCGGGTCGAGCTGTCGTCCCTGGGTGCGGAGGAGTTCGAGCGCATCCTGGTCGAACCCGAGAACTCACTGATTCGTCAGTACACGGCGCTGATGGCGACGGAGAATGTGACGCTGAGGTTCACGGACGGCGCGGTGCGCACGATCGCGGAAATGGCGACCGAGATCAACAGCTCGGCCGAGAACATCGGCGCCCGGCGGCTGCACACGGTTCTCGAGCGGCTGTTGGAGGACATCAGCTTCGACGCGCCCGAGCGTGCCGGCGAGCACGTCGAGGTGGACGAGGAGGACGTGCGCCGGCGCCTCGGCGACCTGGTCTCCGACCGCGACCTCGCGCGGTATATTCTGTGACGATGCCGGCAGCCGTCGCTCCACGATCGGGAAATTTCGGATTTCGGATTTCGGATTTTGGATGCGCCAACCTCTCGCGGCGAGGGGTGATCGCCGCGGTCATGCTGCTGACCGCGGCCTGTGGGAAGGAAGCACCGCCGCTGCCGCCGGTGATCGTGGTCGCCGAGCGCACCACCGACCTGTCGGCGTTCCAGGAGGGCCGCGAGGCGGTGCTTCGCTGGAGCTACCCGAAGATGACCTCCTCGGGCGACGAGCTGCCCGGCATCGAGGTGATCGAGGTCTGGAGGGTGGAGCTGCCGGCGGGCCAGGAGCCGCCCCCTCCGGTCACTCCGCAGGACCGTACCGTGCGGCGGCAGCTGCTGTCCTCGCAGGGCGAGGTCGTGGCGGAGCTCGATCCGGAACAGCTCGCCGCCCGGACCCGTGGCGCCGAGCTGGTGTTTCGCGACGATCTCGGCAGGTGGAGCCGGGCCGAGGATCCCGACCCGGCGGTGCTCTGGTACGCAGTCCGGACCGTGTGCTGCCGCAAGCGGAAGTCGGAGTTTTCGAACATCGCCCGTCTCGAACCTCAGCCGCCGCCGCCGCCGCCGGCCGATCTCGCCGCGGAGGCCGGGGCGGACGGCGTTGTGGTCCGGTGGCGCCTGCCCGACGACCTTGCTGCGCTCGTCGAGCGCTCGCCCGACGGCCTGCGTTGGAGGGCGGTTGTGGACGAGCCGGTCGCGGGCCGGGAGTGGCTCGATACCGGGGCTGCCCAGGGCCGGAGCTGGAGCTACCGGCTGCGGTCGGTGCGACGGCTGGAAACCGGCGAGCGGGTGGTCGGCCCGCCGTCGGAGCCGGTCCGCGTTGACCACCCCGACACCTACCCGCCCGATCCACCGGAGGAGATCGTCTGCCTGCCGGAGGGCTCGCGGGTGCGGGTGCGCTGGCAGGCGTCACCGGGGGCCGCGACCTACGTGGTGCTCCGCCGCCTCGGCGGCGCGGAGCCGGTCGAGCTGGCGATCGGAGTGCAGGCGGTGGAGCTGACCGACGACGAGCCACCGCTCGGCGACCTCACCTACCTCGTGGCGGCGGTGGATGAGGCCGGCAACCGGAGCCCCGAGGCCGGGTGCTCCGTCACCATGGGCGCGCTGCCGTGACCGAAGGCCTGTACAAGATGGAGGGTGCGGGCAACGACTTCGTGCTCGGTGTCGGTCCGTGGGCGGATCGCTTGGCAAGCGACGAGTCACTGGTTCGGCGGCTCTGTGAACGCCGGCGCGGGATCGGCGCCGACGGCACGGTGGCGCTGCAGGAGCGCAGCCGCGGACAGCTCGAGATGACCTACCGCAACAGTGACGGCGGGCTCGCGCTCTTCTGCGCCAACGCCACCCGCTGCGCCGCCCGTGCTGCGGTCGACCTCCTCGGCGGCCCGCCCCGGATGACCATCGCCACCGGGTGGGGAGACATCGCCGCCGTGGTGGATGGGGAGACGGTCCGGCTCGAGCTGCCGCCGCCGTCCGAGGGTCCGGTACCGCTGGCGCTGCCGCGCGCGTGGCGGGTGGTGGTGGGCGTGCCGCACCTGGTGGTCCCGGTCGCCGGGCTGGATGGCCTCGACCTGCCGGCCGTCGCGCCGCCCCTGCGTCGGCACCGGTCACTCGGTGCCGGTGGCGCCAACGTCAACTTCTACGAGGTCGAAGCCGACGGAAGCGTCCGCGTGCGCTCGTGGGAGCGCGGCGTCGAAGGCGAGACCCTGTGCTGCGGCTCGGGTCTGGTGGCGGTCGCGCTGGTGGTGATGGCCGAAGCAGGGACGCGTGCGAGAAACCTGGTGCCCGCCTCCGGTGACCGCATGCGCGTGGAAGCCCTCGGTCATCCCCCCGTCTGCCCGACGAGATTCTCGGGTCCGGCGCGGATGGTGGCGCGGGTCGAGCCTTTCGATATCTGAAGCGGTCGACGTCCATCCGTGAGGACAATCGGCCTGCGTCGCCTTGCGGCGTCGGCGATTGTTGACCGCCCCCGCCGACCGCGATCCGCGACCGTGAACCGCGACCGGGGCCGCGATCCGCGACCGTGATCCGCGACCGTGATCCGCGACCGCCACCGTTACCGCCACCGTCACCGCTGACCGCCACCGTTCACCGCCACGGCCACCGCCACCCGCCCAGCACTCGAGACGCGTGCCCCACAAGCTCGATCGGTGCGGTTTGTGGCGCAGCCGTCCCGGCTGCCGGGCGGGTGGGAGGCCAATCGTCAACTCGCCGGGTGCAGCAGCCGCCAGGTGCGGGCGCGGACGCTATCGAAGAGCCGCAGAGCGTGCTCGGCACGCGAGGCGGCGACGGCGCCTGCTTCGACGAGCAGCGCGAGATGAGAGTCGACCTCTCTGGCTGACGCGTAGGCGATACGCCAGTGGTGGGTGCGGTCGCGCCCGCACCGTCCGGCGCCCTCGGCGAGGTTTGCGGGCACCGAGCTCGCGGCGCGGATGACCTGGTCGGCGATCGGCTTCAACGGCG
>CAZSTH010000054.1:0-24026 GCA_964609835.1 uncultured Thermoanaerobaculia bacterium | reverse complement strand
TCGTCTAGGGTCGCGAGCCCCTGGGCGCCGTCGTAGGCGCCCCGCACCCGGTGGCCGGCGTCGGCGAGTCGCAGCGACAGCATCTCCACGAAGTCTTTCTCCTCGTCGACGAGAAGGATATCGATGGGGATCTTGAGCATGGTCGACCTCCGAGAGCAGTCCGAGGACATTCCACCAGATGCCAGCGGTTGCCAGCATCAGGATCAACAGGACCGGGGTCGCGACCAGGCCGGCGCGGGTCAGGTCGACGGCGCAAAACTGTCGATACGAGTACGCGATCGCGTTGGGTGGACAGCCGATGACGAGCAGCATGGCGAAGGAGGTCGCGCAGGCGAGGCCGAGAGCGAGCACCCGCGGATCCACCCCTTCGAGCTGGGCGAGCGGAATCACGATCGGCAGGATGAGGGCCGCTGCGGCGACGTTGGCCATGGCGTTGGTGACCAGAGCCCCGAAGACGCAGACCCCGCCGAGCAGCACCAGCCACCCCTTGTTTTCGACGAGCGGGAAGAACAGGTGGGCGAAGTACCTGGCTGCGCCCGAAGAGGCCATGGCGAGGCCGAGGCTGATGCCGCCGCCGAGGATGAAGAGCGCGGTGCCCCACTCGAGGTTCTCGTGGATGTCGCGCCAGCTCAGGGCACCGACCAGGACCAGAACCGCTGGCGAGGATAAAGGTGAAGCGGATCACGCTGGCCCCTGCGCGTTGGGCGATGGCGTGGCTGAGGCGTACGGTGAGTTCGGCCTTCTCTGTTGCGAAAGATCATTTCTCGATCTCCGGGATCCCGCTTCGACTAGTGTGCGGCCAGCTCGAACCCCAATCCCTCGAAGATGTACATGATGGCGTAGCCGTACCAGACGGTGTACAGCACGTAGAACACGAGTGAGAACAGCACCGTGCCCCAGCGGTCGCGGATCGCCTGGGCCTCGATGCCGTAGTAGTTATAGGCGCACTCGACGGTCTTTGCCTGCACCGTGTGGGTCAGCTGGGCGGCCGCGAACAGCTTCTGGCGGTTGAGGTCCTTCTCCATCGCCGTCAGCGCCAGCCACCACGAGTGGAGGGCGGAGCGGGCACTCACGCCGTATCGGTCCTGGAACTCGTCGCCGCGGTTGTGATAGGCCGCCTCAGCGTCCTTCAAGCAGGTTCGGAAGATCGAGTCCAAATCGCCCTCGACCCTCAGTGTCGCCCCGTCGACCGTCGTCGCGGCGCCGGCGCGCGCATAGAGCGTTTCAGCCGCGGCGGCCGCCGCGGCGTCTTTCAGCTTGAGGTTGACGGTGACGGGCTGGCTGCCGTGCTCCTCGACCAGGTGCTCGACCTTGGGAATGTAGTAGGCGGATCCCTTGGAGATCGAGTTGTAGAGATTGTCGAGGTAGTTGAGGGCATTGTCGCCTTGGAACAGCGGAAGGAAGATCACCACCATGACGGCGATGAAGGTCGCCATCAGAAACAGGCCGATGAGGAGCTGCTTGGTCTTGATCGCGCTCATGACGCCACCTCCGTCCCGCGAAGCCGGCCGAGGTTGCTGAAGAAGGTGAACATCACCCACACCGCGAAGCCGCCGATGACCAGGAAGAAGGCCCAGATGCCGATGCCGTCGAGGACCGCGACGGTTGCCGGTGACAGCGAGATCACCTCGAGGTCCGACAGCTTGCCCGGCAGCGCGAAGATGCGGTTGACGAAACCGGCGAGGACCGCCATCGCGTAGAAGCCGCGGATCGTGATCCCCTTGACGACCTTGGTCACCAAGGCGCCGACCTGGACCCCGAAGAGGGAGCCCATCAGCATCCCCATGGCGAGGGTGTAGAAGATGAAGCCGTAGATGGCGTACTGGCTGATGGCGGCGTAGCCGGCGGTGAAGACGATCTGGAAGATGTCGGTGCCGACGGTGGTCATCGACGACACGCCGAGGGTGTAGACGAAGATCGGGAAGGTCAGAAAGCCCCCGCCGACGCCCATGATAGAGGCTGCGAACCCGACCAGAAACCCGCTCGCGATCAGGAACCAGGCCGAGATCTGTCGCCCGCCGGGCACCAGGTTCTGGTCGAAGGTGATCATCGGCGGCGCCTTGATGGCCTGTAGCTTCCTGGGCAGATTACCGAGGTCAGCGCCCTCGGAACGGCCGCCGTGCGCGCCCTCGTCGGCCGCCTGACTCTTTCGCGCCTTGAGGTAGTCGGTCATGGCGTAGGCTCCGAGGCCTCCGAGCATCAGCGAGTAGATGGTCGTGATGAAGGCGTCCGACAACACCGGGTTGATCTCGTACAACACGCGGTTGATGACGCCGCCGATGGTGGCGCCGCCGATGGCGCCGATCAGGAAGGTGACGGCGAGCGGCACCGACACGTTGCCGAGCTTGCGGTGGATGACGCTACCCATGATCGCCTTGGCGAAGATGTGAAAGAGATCGGTGCCCACCGCCAGGATGCCCTTGATGCCCGCCGACATCAGGGCCGGGGCGATGATGAAGCCGCCGCCGGCCCCGATGCAGCCGGTGATCAGGCCCGCCGCCAATCCGATCAGGATCGAGGCGATGAAGATCCCGGTCGAGTAGTAGGCCGGGCTGTAGGCCTTCTTGCCGCCGAGAACATCGGGCAGCGACTCCCCGGCCGCTGCGGCCTGCTCCATGACCTGTGCCATCACCGCGGGCCCGAAGACGAAGATCGGCACCAGCAGCAGGATCAGCAGGGCGAACCGCCTCGGGTCGCCGAGGATCCGCCTCGAGGTCTCGAGCTCCCACTCGGCGTGGGCCCGAGTGGCCGACATCATGAACTCCCCCCACAGCTTGAAAAACTTCACGACAACATCCCTCCGTTGACTGGGGCGCCGGTCGAGGCTCGCCCCGTGATCACGACAACCATCGCCGGGTCCGCCGGCAGTTTCGACGTCATGCCTTCGCATCCAGCGCCGCGTGGATCCGCTCGAGCAGCGACTCGAGATCGATCGGTTTCAGGAGATAGTCAAAGGCTCCGAGGGCGAGGCCGTCGCGGGCCGCCCGTTCGGAGCCGTGGCCGGTCAGCATGATGACCTGGATTTCCGGCAGCATCTGTTTGAGAACCCGCAGGACCTCGATGCCGTCGAGGTCTTCCATCTTGAGGTCGACGACGGCGACGTCGACGTCGCGGTCGCGCACGAGGCGGATCGCCTCTGCTCCCGACCTCGCGGTGAGCACCTCGAAATCGCGCCGCGACAGGCGCTTGGTCAACACCTCGAGGTAGCCGACCTCGTCATCCACCAGCAACAAGCGGATCGGGTGCCCGTCGTCAGACATCGGTCAGTCTCCGCGACGGAGAGCGATCAGGGTCGCTCGCGCCTCCAGGATCTTGCCTTCGTGATCGCGCTTCTTCTGCCCCGCCTGATTGAGCTTGGCGATCAGCGTGTCCATGTCGCACGGCTTCATCAGATAATCGAAGGCTCCGCGCTTCATGCCCTCGATTGCCGACTCGACGGTGGCGTGGCCGGTGAGCATGATCACTTCCACCAGAGGGTGTCGGTCCTTGATGGCGGCCAGGGTCTCGAGGCCGTCCATCCCAGGCATCTTGACGTCGAGCACGACGACGTCGGTGCGGGTCGCGCCCTCGTCGGCCAGCGCGTCGAGCGCGCTCTGTCCGCTGGTGGCAGTGGCGACCCGGAATCCCCGTTTGTCGAGGCGCCTGGCCAGCGCTTCGACGAAGCCCTGCTCGTCATCGACGACGAGTACCGACAGCTCGTTCATGATGTCTCCCCTTGCGCTTCGGCCGGTTGCGTGGCGACCGTCCCGAAAGCCGCCTGGCCTGGTTTTCCGGCTTTGAAGTAAATGGTGAAGGTCGTTCCGGCGCCGACCTCGCTCTCGACCGAAATCCGTCCGCCGAGCTTGTCGACGATGCCGTAGCAGATCGACAGTCCGAGGCCAGTGCCCTGGCCGACCGCCTTGGTGGTGAAGAAGGGGTCGAAGATGCGCTCGAGGTTGGCCTGCGGAATGCCCTCCCCCGTGTCACTGACGCGGAGGACGATCTCATCCCCCCGGCGTTCGGTGGCGACCGCGACGGTGCCGCCGTCCGGGCCGATGGCGTCAACGGCGTTGTTGACGAGGTTCAGCAGCACCTGCTGCAGCTCTGACGGCGATGCGTAAAGCGAGCCGAGGTTCGGGCTGAGTTGGGTCTCGACCTTGACGTTGGCGTAGCGGGTCTTCTGGCCCATGAGCCCGATCACCTCGTGCACCAGGTCGTTGAGGTCGAACGGCCGAACCGTGGGATCGGTCTTGCGGGCGAAGCTCAAGAGCTTGTGGGTGATGGTCTTACAGCGTTCGCCCTGGGTCCGGATCTGCTGCACCGCGCGCGAGATCTCCTTCTCGTTCTCCTCCTGGTTGGACTCGTGGTCGGAGACCAGCAGGTCCTGGATCCATCCTGCCTCCTCGACCATGATCGCCACCGGGTTGTTGATCTCGTGGGCGATCCCCGCGGCCAGCTCGCCGATCGACGCCAGCTTCCCGGTCTCGATCACCTTGTCGCTCATGATCGATTCCTTGCGTTCCGCCTCGGCAACCCGCTCCGACATCTGGCTGGCAAGCCAGTAGGACACGCCGACCGCAACGAATGCCGCGATCAGGAAGACGATGAACGCGAAGGTCTCGAGCTGGCGTAACTGCTGGTAGGCGTCGGCCACCTGCTGCTGGTAGGCCAGGAACCACCGGCCCTGGCGCATCGGCGCCGTCGCGAAGATGGTCCGCCGGTCCAGCACGTCTTCGCCTTCGACGATCGACACCCTGTCGTCGGTCGTGCCGGCCGCCGCGAGCTCGGTGTAGGGCGGCTGATCGAGCGCGACCTCGAAGCGAGGCTTGGTCTGGAAGGCGCCGTCACGGTTGAAGATGAAGGCGAACCCGGAGGCGCCGACGCGGATGTTGCCGACCAGCTCGTTGAAGGCCTCGAAATCGATCGTCGCCTTGACGAAGTAACGCTCGCCGCCCTGTGACCGCGCGGCGGTGACGATGAAGTGCGGCGTGCCGCGGAGGCCGGCGAAGACGTCGCTGATGTAATGCTCGCGGAGACGGGCCTCGAGGAACCAGTCGGCAGTGCCGTAGTCCGCCATCGTGAGGTTGAAGGGCCCGGCGTAGGCGACCTGGGTTCCGCCCGCGTCCACCAGGCCGATGTCGACGAACGCCCCATGGTACTCCTCGCGCAGGATCACCAGCAGGTGTCGCAGGAAATCCGGGTCGGAAAGCTCGTCGCGCGTGTACAGGCGGGAGATCACCCGGATGTCGCTCAAGCGGTCATTGACGAAAGCGTCCACTGTCTCCGCGTGGCGGAGCACGGTCTGCTCGAGGTGGTTGCGCACCTCGTCGCGGTGGGCGCTGCGGAACTGGTTGATGTTGATGGCCCCGGTGATGACCATCGGGGCGACGGAGATGACGGCGAGCACGGCGAAGGCCACGGGCAGCCGGATTCGGCGTGACAGCGGGACCGAGGTGTCCTTCGAGATCAACATCAGCGATGAGCCTCTTTCGCGGGCCGGCTCGTTCAAGGACGAAGCAAGTGTCGTGCCAGGGTGCGGTGGCCCGCCGCGCAGCACCCGAGTCGGTCGGAAACCGTTCTTTCGGGGAAGGTTGTGGAAATGCTCCCGGGTGGGATCATGGCCCGCGCGCCCCCCCTGCGTCAAGGGTCTTTCCAGCGCTGTCGGATTTCCGACAGCGGCGTGGCGGCGTGCTGTCTACGGTGTGCGCGCGATCTGCCGCCACTCGTGGTCGGTCGCGTCGTACTCCTGGATCGCCCCGGTGTGGAGATCGTAGAGCCATGGGTGGATCGAGAGCGCTCCCTGCTGCTCGCGCTCGGCGACGCATGGATAGGCCCGCAGGTTGTCGCACTGCATGAGGACGTTGGCCTTGATGGTCTCGAGATAGACATCTTCGGCCGGCTGATCGCGCGCGAGAATCCGCTCACGCGCCGGCCGCGCGAGCTCGAGCCACGCCGCGATATGAGGCTCTGCAGCGCCGTCGACCGACCCCTCGAGGGCCTTGATGCCGCCGCACTCGGTGTGGCCGCAGACCACGGCGTGGGCCACCTCGAGGTGTCGCACGGCGTACTCGATCGCGGCACCGGTGGCGCACGCGGCCGACGCTGGAGGCGGAACCACGTTCGCGATGTTGCGGACGTCGAAAAGCTCGCCCGGGTCGGCGCCGGTGATCAGCTCCGGCACCACCCGCGAGTCGGCGCAGCCGATCCACAGGACCTTGGGGTGCTGCCCCTCCTCGGCGAGCCGCTCGAAGACCTGGTGCTCGCTCTCGAACTTCTCCCGGAACTTCTGATAGCCGGAGAGGATCTTGTTCATCGGCATGCTCGACCTCCTGCTCACCGGAGGGGGCTCCGGTCACGGTGCTCACGGTGTGTCGATCAGGACCTCCATCCCCATCATCGGCCAGATGAGGATGACGAAGATCGCGGTCACGATGACCAAGATGACCGACGCTGGGATGCCTGCCTTGAAGAACTCGCCGGATGTGAACTGTCTGCTCTCGTACGCGATGGCGTTGGGTGCCGCACCGACCAGGAGCAGGAACGGCATGCCGGCTACCACCAGGGCGCTGAACAGGATGACCTCGCCGCCGACCCCGAGGTAGGGCGCCACCTTGAGCGCCACCGGCAGGCAGATCGCGATCGCCGCCACATTCATGATCAAGTTGGTCATGATCATGACGAAGGTCGCCATGCCGACGATGAAGACCAGCGCCGGCGCCGCCTGCAGCATCGACACCGTGTTGATGGCGAGCCAGTCGGCCGCTCCGGTCAGCACCAGGCAGTAGCCGAGGCTCATGGCGCCGCCGAAGAGCAGGATGATGTTCCACGGGATGTCCTCGAGGTCGCCGATGTCGAGAATCTTGAGGACGAAGAAGAGGACGGTGGCGAGCAGGATGACGGCGCTCTTGTCGACCGCCTTGAGGGCCGGGATGAACGACCGCAGGCTCATCACCGTCACCGCGGCGATGACGATGCTGGCGGCCTGGATCTCCTTGGGCGAGATCGGCCCGAGGCGGGTGTAGAGGTCGCGGGCGCGTTCCCGAAGGCCGGGGATGGTCGCCCGCTCGGGCTTGTAGTAGACCATGAAGAAGGCCCACAGCACCAAGGTCATGACCCAGCCGACCGGGAACATGTACCAGGTCAGCCCGAAGAAGGTGACCTCGAGGCCCGTGACCTCCTTGTAGAAGCCGATCGCGACCGCGCCGCGCGCGGCGCCGAGCAGGGTGACGATGCTGCCCGCCCCGGCGACGTAGGCCATGCCCATGAAAAGGCCCTTGCCGAAGCGGGTCGGCTCGTCGCCCTCGTCGTAGAGACGGTAGATCGCGACCAGCAGGGGGAAGACCGTCGCCGCCACTGCCGTGTGCGCCATGACGTGGGTGAGAACCGCCGTCATCAGGAAGCAGCCGAGGTAGATGCGGCTGGTCTTCTCGCCTACCAGCACCAACATCCTGTAGGCCAGACGCTTGGTCAGCCCGACCTTGGTGAAAACCATGCCGATCACGATCGAGCCGAAGATGAACCACACCGAGGGGTGGAAGAACTCCTTGAACGCCAGCTCGGCGCCGCCGACCGGATGGTCGCCACCCACGAGCATGATGTCGGGTCGGATCAGGAACAACGCCTGCACGACCGCGATGGTGATCGAGGTGACTCCGATCGGCACGACCTCGAAGACCCACCACACCGCGGCGAGCAGGAACAAACCGAGGGCCGCCTTGCCCTGCGGACTGAGCTGGAAGCTCTCGCCCATCGGGTCGATGGCGTCGGGCCACGGCGGGGACAGGAAGACGGCGAAGAACAAACCGACACCGAGGCTCAGGAAGAAGATCCGCTTCCAGTCGATCTTGAGTTGCCTGTCCTTGCGGAACCTGAAGGCCCGGCGTGGCGGGCTCGCGGTAGCGGTGTCGCTCATGACCGCCGTCCCCCGTGGGCGCCGCCGTGCTCCATGATGAACTGCGCCACGATGTCGAAGATGTTGGTCATCAGCACCACTCCCGCGACCCGGTTGCCGTCGAGCACCGGCACCAGGTCGACGCCGTGGTGAAGCATCGTTGAGATCACCGTCGACAGGGTGTCGTTGACCTGTACCGTGCCGCGGATCGGCACCATGATCGACGCGATGCTCCGCGACGAGGCCTCCAGCGCGGCGTTGGAGAACAGCGACGTCCAGCGGATCGCCAGGTCGCTCGGTGTGTCGCCTCCGAACGGGACCAGCTTGCGGATGTGGTCGGCGACCTCGCGGTCCTCGAGCAGGTGGGGGACCAGGCCCTTGAGCAGTTCGCGGCGGCTGACGATGCCGTGCAGCTCGTCACCCTCGTCGTCGAGAATCAAGAGGTAGCGCGGCAGCATGATGTGGGCGTCGTCGAGCTTGACCGCCGAGGCGCTGAGCGCGACGATGCCCTCGCGGATGGTGCACGATAGGCGGCAGTGAGGGTAGCCGGTCGGCGGCAGCATGACGTCGCGGGCGGTGGTGTCACGGGTCGACAGGCCGACGTCGAGATCGAGCGAGGTGTCGATGGACGCCACCTCGCCGGAGCCCGTCACCACCTTCTTGACGCCGCGAATGCGGCTCACGAAGTCGGCGATCTCGTCCTCGGCATCCGCGAAGGTACGGCCTCCGGAAAGGGTTACGATCGCGTCCTTGGCGGCAATCACAATGCCGTCGGAATCGTAGGGCGAGTTGAAGCGGAGCGCGGCCCGGACCTTTTGCTGGAGGGCGAAGTTCTGGTACTGGCGACGGCAGTCGTCCGGGAAATTCGCGCGGTTGATGATGCCCGTGATCATGTCGGCGGCGGTCTCGATCGACATGTGCTCGAGGTTGACGACCAGATCATAGAGGTCGGGGTCGTTGAGGTCGGCGTTGAACATCTGCCGGCCCCAGGTGGCGCGGCGCTCGTCGGTTCTTTCGATGTATCGCACCGCCTCGTCATGGGTCATCTTGAGGCTGGCGATGACGGCCCGGATGCGGTAGTCCATCGGCGCCACCAGGCGGACCTTGAAGACCCCGCACAGTCCCTGGAAGACATACTGGCCGGCGAGGCCGCAGTAGATCCCGTCGCCGTCCGCCATCAGCTCGCCGAGCGTCGCTTGCATGGCCAGGATGTAGCGCTCCTTGCGGCGGGAGAAACGCTCGAAGAAGTTGGCCGGCATGTCGAGGCCGCGGTACATGGCCTCCTCGGAGATGCCGTAGCGTTTGGCTGCCGACAGCGCGTCCTGCAGCGTGACCATCGTGTACCCGAGGCGCTCGTGGAGAGCCTCGGCGAGCCTGCGGGAGCCGCTGTGGCTGCCCTGGGATATGGAGATGATCGGCATGCCCCCTCCCGTGGTGCGCGGGCAAACCCCCCCGGCGACCCGCGTCGGACCACTCTAACCTCTCGTGAATTTTTCCACAAGGCACAGGGGTCTGGTGAGATTCAGCCGATTCCGAGCTTCTTCAGCCTCGCCAGCAGGGTCGGTCGGGAGATGCCGAGGATCTTCGCCGCCCGCAGCCGGTTGCCGCCCGTGATCTCGAGCACCTCGCGGATCACGCGGCCCGTGGCGTGGTCGACGACCGTGGTGAGTAGGTCGTCCCGGCCGCGCGCCACCGAGTGGTGGACCCAGCGTCGCAGAGCGTCGTTGGCGACCGCCAGCGAGTCATCGGTGCGGCCGGCGCGCGGCGACACGAGGTCGGCCACGTCCTCGACGTCGATCGGGCGGCCGCGGCTGAAAATCAACGCCTGCTCGATGGTGTTGGCGAGCTCGCGCACGTTGCCGGGCCAGTGGTGGGCGGCCAGATGGCGGACGGCTTCCGGGGTGATGCCGAGGTTGCGGATCCCGAGCCCGTTGGTGAAGCGGCGCAGGAAGTACGTGCAGAGCAGAGGCACGTCGTCGAGGCGGTCGCGCAGTGGCGGCATCATGATCGACACCACGTTGAGCCGGTAGAAGAGGTCCTCACGGAAACGGCCTTCGGCAATCGCGTCCTCGAGGTCGCGGTTGGTCGCCGCGATGATGCGGACGTCCACCGGGATCGGCTGCCGCCCTCCGATCGTCTCGACGCTGCGGTCCTCGAGCAGGCGCAGTAGCTTGGCCTGCACCGACAGCGGAATATCGCCGATCTCGTCGAGGAACAGGGTGCCGCCGTCGGCCTGCTTGACCTTGCCGATGCGGGCGCCGACCGCACCGGTGAAGGCTCCCCGCTCGTGCCCGAAGATCTCGCTCTCGAGCAGGGTCTCCGGGATGGCGACGCTGTTGACGACCACGAAGGGACGGCGGGCGCGCTTCGAGTGCTGGAAGATGGCACGGGCCACCAGCTCCTTGCCGGTGCCGCTCTCTCCCCGGATCAGAACCGTCGAGTCGGTGAGCGCGACCCGCCCGATGGCCTTGTAGACTTCCTGCATCGGCTTCGAGCGGCCGATCAGCGCGTCGTCTGCCGGAACCTCGCCATCCTGGTCGAGGGCGACGCGGTGCCGGATCAGACGCCCCGCCTCGAAAGCCTGGCCGATGCTCTTGAGCAGCTCCCGATCATCGGGGGGTCCGAGGAAGTAGTCGAAGGCCCCTTCCTTGGTGGCTTCGATGGCTTCCTCGGTGCTGCCGGCGTTGGTGACGACGATGACCGGCAGGAACGGCTCCTGGGCGCGGATGGAGTTCAGGATCTCCGGCGCCGAGAGCGCGTCCAACGGCATCACCAACACCGCGGCGTCCGGCCCTCGGCCGCCTATGACGGCGAGCCCTTCGTCGAGGGAGCCCGCTCCGATAACCCGCACGTCACGATCGAGCAACAGCGACTCGATCGCCCGCAGCCGGGACTCGTCGACGGTCATGACGAGCAGCTGGTCCACGGGCCCAAGCTTAACCCGGACTCGACATCTCCAGACAACCGAGACCGTGAACGATGGCATTGACAACGACGGCGGCCCCGTGGCAGCGCCTGTGGGCCTCCGGCCCGCGCGACGCCACCGGGTGGCGGTGATCAGTGGCGGGTCTCGGCGACGGCTTTCGGCGACTGTGGCAGTGATCCGCGTCAGCGCCCGCGATTCGAGACCGTTCACCGCCACCGCGACGGCACCGCCACCGTAACCGTCACCGTCTACCGCCACCGCCACGGCCACCGCCGACCGCCACCGCCACCGCCGACCGCCACCGCCGACCGCCACCGCCACCGCCACCGCCGACCGCCACCGTCACCGTCTACCGCCACCGCCACCGTAACCGTCACCGTCTACCGCCACCGCCACCGTGTCCCGCCACCGGCGGCTCATCCCGAAGGTCGATGCTACACTCGGCGGTCTAGCGGCAGCGGTCGCCAGTGTTTGCCGGTGCGCCCATGGCCATCATCACGATCTCCCGTGGCTCCTATTCGCGCGGCAAGGAAATTGCCGAGAGGGTCGGCGAGCGCCTCGGCTACGAGGTCGAGTCGCGAGACATCCTGCTGCAGGCCTCAGAGGAGTTCAACATCCCGGAGATCCACCTGGTGCGCGCGCTCCATGACGCGCCGTCGGTGCTCGACCGCTTCTCGCACGGCAAGGACCGGTACGTGGCGTTCATCCAGCAGGCGTTACTGGAGCGCGTGCAGAATAATAACGTCGTCTACCACGGGCTCGCCGGCCACTTCTTCTTACGCGGGGTCGGGCACGTCCTCAAGGTGCGGATCATCGCCGACCTCGATGACCGGGTGCGCCTGGAGATGAACCGTGAGGGGATCAGCGAGCGCGAGGCGCGGCGGATTTTGAAGAAGGACGATGCTGAACGCCAACGCTGGGCGCAGTCGCTGCACGGCATCGACACCACGGACGCTTCGTTGTACGACCTCGTCATCAACATCGGCGGAATGAGTGCGGAGTGCGCGGTCGAGTTGATCAGCCATACCGCTGCCAACAGCCCGTGCTTCAGGACGACGGACGAATCGCAGCGCACCTTGCAGAACCTGCTGCTCGCGGCCCGCGTCAAGAGTGCGGTCATCGCCGAGTGGCCCAGCATCCGCACCTCCGCTCGCGACGGTGTCGTCTACGTCGACGTGGAGGCGCCCCTCGCCCAGGAAACCAAGGTTCGTGAAGGCATTGCCACCCTCGCCTCGGTGGTACAGGGCGTCGAGGAGGTGCGCGTCAACGTGCGGCCGACCATGTTCGGGTGAGCCGCTGCCGATCCTTCAGTACCTGTCGAGATAGCGCTCCAGCTCCCACTCGTGGATCTCCTTGATGTACTCCGACCACTCGGTGCGTTTGTTGAAGATGAAGTGGTCGAAGATGTGGTCGCCGAGCGCCGCCCTGAGGAGCTTGTCCTTCTCGAGAAAGTCGAGGGCCTCGTCGAGGCTTGCGGGGAGCTGGTGGATCTTGAGGCGCTTCTTTTCGCGCTGGCTCATGTCGAAGATGTTGCGGTTGACCGGCTCGCCGCACTCGAGGCCGCGCTCGATGCCGTCGAGCCCGGAGGCGAGCATGGCCGCGAAGGCCAGATATGGGTTGCACGAGGGATCGGGAATACGGACCTCACAGCGCGTGCCCACTCCGCGTCGCGCGGGCACCCGAACCATCGGCGACCGGTTCTTCTCCGACCACGCGACGTTGACCGGAGCCTCGTAGCCGGGCACCAGGCGCTTGTAGGAGTTGACCAGGGGGTTGGTGAGGGCCACGAAGGCCCGCGCGTGGTCGAGGAGGCCGCCGATGTAGGCCCGACCGACCTCTGACAGCTGCCACGGACCGTCCGAGTCGAAGAAGGCATTCTCGCCGTCGACAGTGAACAGAGACTGGTGGGTGTGCATGCCCGAGCCGTTGACGCCGGCAATCGGTTTCGGCATGAAGGTGGCGTGCAGCCCGTGCATGAGGGCGACTTTTTTGACCACGAATCGGAAGGTGACCACGGCATCCGCGGTCGCGACCGCCTCGCCGTACTTGAAGTCGATCTCGTGCTGCCCCGGCGCCACTTCGTGGTGGGCGGCCTCGACCTCCAGTCCCATCGCCTCGAGCACCAGGGTGATGTCGCGGCGGGCTTCTTCGCCGAGATCGCGCGGGCTGAGGTCGAAGTAACCGCCGGTGTCGTGGGTGGCTGGAATCGCAAAGCCGTTGCTGTCGCGGTGAAAGAGGAAGAACTCGGCCTCGGGCCCGGCCATCATCCGGTAGCCCATGGACTCTGCCTTGGCCACCACGCGTTTGAG
Source organism: uncultured Thermoanaerobaculia bacterium (assembly GCA_964609835.1). Classification (GTDB taxonomy): domain Bacteria; phylum Acidobacteriota; class Thermoanaerobaculia; order Thermoanaerobaculales; family Sulfomarinibacteraceae; genus Sulfomarinibacter. Next base: position 10,921 of record CAZSTH010000054.1, on the reverse strand, counting down.
CGCCGACCGCGGGCAGCCGGCGAAGGGCGAGCCGTCCGGATTGGCGATGTCGCACACCAGACGGCCGACCTGACCCTGTCCCGACTCCCAGGGGAAGACTTGAAATGTGTCGAGGTCCGGAACCAGGAGCATGTCCGACTCCTCGATCCTGGTAAAGCCCTCGATCGACGAGCCGTCGAACATGATCTGGCCGTCGAGCGCCTTTTCGAACTGGCTGGCGGGGACCTCGACGTTCTTGATGATGCCGTCGATGTCGGTGAACTGGAGGCGGAGAAAGTGGACGTTTTGCTCCGTGGCCTGGGAGAGAATATCGGACGCTGATTTTGACACTTCATGGCCTCCTGATGATTCGTTTTGAAAATATTGGAGCTTGACATTGAAGAAGTCAAGAAAAAAATTGCAGTTTGAGCAAATTTTTAATGTCATACTGCGGAAATTGACCAGCCTCGCGGCTTCGGTGCTCGCTGGGACCGGGACCGCTCCCCCGGTATACTCGCGGTCCGGAGGTGGCGATGTCGGAGACACCGACCCGGGACGAGGCGTGGCAGCTGCTCAACGAGTTCACCGACAACCCGAGCCTGATCAAGCACGCGCTCGGCGTCGAGGCGGCGATGCGGGCATACGCGCGCCGTTTCGGCGGGGACCAGGACACCTGGGGCGCGATCGGGCTGGTCCACGATTTCGACTACCAGCAGAACCCGACCGAGGACAGCCACCTTCACGTCGGCACCCGGATCCTGCGGGACCGCGGCTGGCCCGAGGAGTGGGTCCGGACCATCGCCTCGCATGCGGATTACATGGGCGTCCCGCGGGATTCCCTGGTCGCCAAGGCCCTGTTCGCGGTCGACGAGCTGTCGGGCTTCCTCACCGCCTGCGCCCTGGTGCGGCCCGACCGCTCGATCGCCGAGGTCAAGGTCAAGTCGGTGAAGAAGAAGCTCAAGGACAACGCCTTCGCACGCGGCGTCAACCGCGACGACGTCCGTCGCGGCGCCGGGGAGCTGGGCGTCGACCTCGGGGAGCACATAGAGTTCGTGCGCGACGCCATGGCGACGGTCGCCGATGAACTCGAGCTGCCGCCGAGGAGTGCCTCAGAAATTTAGCCCGCTGATCTCACAGGGTGTCGGCTGCGGACAGCGAATTGCTGCGTCTTGCCGTGCGTGTCGCACATCGTGCTCCTTGACGCGGCGCTCCAACGACGACGTCGCCCGATTCACGCCAAACCCGGCGGATTCTTGCGCTTCGCCGCCCTCGCTTCGAAACAATGTGAGATCAGCGGGCGAGAGGGTGCCGGCGGAACGCACCGCACTCTGGTGATCGAAAGACGCGTTCTAAATTTGTAAAGCCTGGTAGCTCGTGATGACCTGCATGCCGTGCATGTAGGGGCGCAGGACCTCCGGCACGACCACCGAGCCGTCGGCCCGCTGGTAATTCTCGAGCACCGCGACCATGGTGCGGCCGGCGGCGAGCCCGGAACCATTGAGGGTGTGGAGCAGCCGCGCCGCACCGCCCGCCGCCGGCTTGAAGCGGAGACGGGCGCGTCGCGACTGGAAGTCGGCGAAGTTCGAGCAGGACGAGATTTCGCGGTAGCAGCCCATGGCTGGGAGCCAGACCTCGAGGTCGTACGTCTTGGCGGCGGAGAAGCCGAGGTCGCCGCTCGCCAGGCTGACCACCCGGTAGTGGAGCCCGAGACCCTGCAGCGTTTTCTCGGCATGGCCGGTCAGGTGCTCGAGCTCCCGCCACGACGATTCGGGGTGGGAGAGGGTCACCAGCTCCACCTTGTGGAACTGGTGCTGGCGGATCAGCCCGCGCACATCGCGGCCGTGAGAGCCGGCCTCTGCACGGAAGCACGGTGTCGCCGCGCAGTAGCGGAGCGGCAGCACATCCTCGCCGAGGGTCTGGTCGCGGTGGAGATTCGTCAACGGCACTTCGGCGGTCGGGACCAGCGCCAGGTCGAAGCCTTCGATGCGGAAAAGATCGTCGGCGAACTTCGGCAGTTGCCCGGTTCCCTCGAGGGCCGAGGAGTTGACGAGGTAGGGCGGGATGATCTCGGTGTAGCCGTGCTCGAGCGTGTGGAGGTCGAGCATGTAGGCGATCAGCGCTCGCTCGAGGAGCGCGCCGGCACCGCGCAGCACCGCGAAGCGGCTGCCGGCGATGGTGGCGGCCTGCTCGAAATCGAGGATGCCGAGCTCCGGACCGAGGTCCCAGTGCGGACGGGGTTCGAAATCGAAGTGGGGGGGGGCGCCCCACTCGCGCTCGACCCGGTTCGATGCGTCATCGGCACCTCTCGGAACAGTGTCGTGGATGAGGTTGGGAATCTGGAGCTCGAGCCCGGCCAGCTCCTCCTCGAGCGACCGCGACTGCTCCTCGAGGCCCTTGATCCGGTCCGACAGCACCCCCATCTCGGTTTTTCTGGCCTCGGCCTCGTCGCGGCGGCCGTCCCGGAACAGGGTGCCGATCTCCTTCGAGCCGGCGTTGCGGCGCGCCTTGAGGTCCTCGACCTCGACCAGCACCTCTCGCCACGCGGCGTCGACCTCGAGCAGTCGATCGAGAGGAGCGTCGGTGTGGCGGTCGGCAAGCATGGACCGCAGCCGATCGGGGTGCTTTCGGTACAGGTCTCGGGCGAGCATGGTGGGCCTCCCGGGCGGACTATAGCAACTCGAACGAGCTGGGTGGTACGACGACCCTCGGCCCCATTATTGCCCCGGTCTCGAGTCGGGCACCTAGATCCTCTCAGCCGAGGGATCCGATGTGTTGCGCCGTCGCGAATCCGCGGGCGGGAACGGAGTGGAAAAGTGGGAAGCAGGCGGCGACCTACGGCCGTTGTGAGCTCACGGGCACATACACCTGCGTGCCGCGGTGGCTGCGCAAGATCTGCTCGACCAGCGCCTCGAGGTCCGCAGGGTTGCGGACGAAGTCGATGTCGTCGGTGTTGACCACCAGCAGTGGCGTCTCCCGATAGTGGAAAAAGTAGTAGGAATAGGCCTCGCTGAGACGCTCGAGGTATCTCGGGTCGATGTCGCGTTCGAAGTCCCGGGCGCGGCGTTCGACCCGCTCCATCAAGACCGGCACCGCGGCCTGCATGTAGATGACGAGATCGGGTTTGGGAACCTCCGCCTCGAGCACGGGGTAGAGCTTCTCGTAGATCCGGAGGTCGGTGTCGTCGAGATTGAGGTACGCGAAGATCCGGTCCTTCGGAAAGCTGTAGTCGGCCAGCACCAGGCGTTGGAAGAGGTTCATCTGGGCGATCTCGCGTTGCTGCTGGAAGCGGGACAACAGGAAGTAGATCTGGACCTGGAAGGCGGCCCCGGCCCGCCCTTCATAGAACGAGGGCAGGAACGGGTTGGTGATGTCCTCGAGCACCATCACGCCCTCGAAACGGTCGGCAAGCAGCTCTACCAGAGAGGTCTTGCCGACCCCGATCGGGCCTTCGACGGCGATGTGTCGGAAGGGAACTCTGCGTCCACTCATCGGGCTTTGGAGATCTTACCAGCAAACCGGCCACGGGCAGCCGGCGGGGGTCACATGCTCCGTCACCGAGGCGGCGGCCGGCCCGTGGCGCGGCGACCGCGGCCCACGCCCTGGACCTGCCCGCCGCGGGGGAAGGGGTAAAGAGAGCTGTCACCGACAAAAAATATTGACACGTGGCAACGCCGTCATCGTGGCGGTGGCTGGCAAAAGATTTTGTCGGCCGGCGACCGCAGGCCAGATCAGCAATTTCGATTTAAGTAATTGAATTGAATGAACTTGGACTTGACAGCCTGGTTTGGCACGAGGCTTGCCAAGGTCGGGTGGCAACGAAGGGAGGTGGCCATGGACCCAGGTTAGAAGGCGTCGATCAAGTTCCCCGAACACCAACCGAAAGGAGGCACCATGCACGCGAGATTGGTCACCGTGGCACTGATGGCGCTGCTGTGCGCGACCGCGGCGGTCACCGCCGGCGAACGGTCGCCCGACGGCGTCGTCAACATCAACACCGCGTCACTCGAGCAGCTCCAACTGCTGCCGCGGGTGGGACCGGCGCTGGCCGGCCGGATCGTGGAGTTTCGCGAGACCAGCGGGCCGTTCCAAAGCGTCGACGAAATCGTCGCTGTCAAAGGTATCGGCGAGGCCGCTCTCGAGCGGCTGAAGCCGTACATCACAACCAGTGGAGCGACGACGCTCGCCGACAAGGTGAGCTCGCCGCGCCGTGCCGCCGGCAGCGGAGCCGGCGACTGATGACAATCCGTCGTCCGGGCCTCAAACACTGACGTGGCACGCGCGGGCGACCTGACTGCAGCGTGGACGGGATGCGGCCCTTCGGGGCCGCGTTTTTCTGGTCGCGAGTCGGCCGGACGCGCCGACCCCCGCGGACCGCGCGGCGTGTCACTGGTGGAGGCGGTGGTGGTGACGGCCCTGGTGGCTCTCGTGCTCGCGGTCGCCCTGCCGGCGCTTTCCGATGCCTTCCGAACCGCCGCTCTCAGTGGATCTGCGGCACAGATCAAGGGGCTCTTCTTCCGCTGTCGCGCGTTGGCGATCCTCAATGGCCGGGCCCACGCCGTGGTCTTCGAGCGTGAGGGCGGCACCGTATGGCGCAGCTACATTGCCATGGACGGGGACGGGGACGGAATTCTCCGGGCCGATCTCCGAACCCGTGTCGATCCGATCGTCGGCGAGGTCGTGTTTTTCGAAACCGACGCCGCGGGGCTCGGCATCCTGACCGGCGCGGCGGTTCCCGATCCCGGCGGCCGTGGGCTGTTGCGCGGCGATCCAGGTGATCCGGTGCGGGCTGGCCGCGGCGACATCGTCACCTTCACTCCCCGGGGCACCGCGACCCCGTGCTCCGTCTACCTGACCGACCGCCGATCCCGGATGCGGGTGGTACGAGTGTACGGCAGTACCGGCCGGGTCGTGATGCTGAAGTGGCGGTCGGGCTGGCCGTCCTGGCAGCGTGCGGGCTGGTGACGGAGCGCTCGACGAGCTCCGAACCGCGGCGACCGCAGGCTCAGTGCGACGCCCCGAGAATCCGGCGGTCCAGGCAAACTCCGGGTTCCACCTCGACGGCGCCAATCAGGGCGGATCGCGTGACGTTCGCGCCGCGCCCGATCATCGCGCCTTCGGCGACCACCGACCCTGCAACCGAGGCATCGTCCGCAACCACCGCCGCCCTCCCGATCAGGCTGCTGCGGATGCGTGCGCTCCGAGAGATCGTGGCGTCGGCATGCGTGGCGGTCGAGCCTTCAAGGGCCTTGAGAACCGCCGCCAGGTAACCGGTCGGTGTTCCGACCTCGCGCCACGTGCCGGGGACGGTGGCCGCTCCGAGCAGCCCTTCCTCGAGTGCCGGCCACCACAGGGTCTCCGGCGTGTCGTGCGGGCCCAACGGGAGCGCGCCGATGGCGGCGGCTCGCACCAGCATCACTCCGGGATAGAGGTGACAGGCCCGCGGCCCGCCTGCCGCCCCGGGCGGCAGGATTCCGGTCACGACTCCGGACTCGTCGACCACGATTCTGGACCAGCGGGCCGGGTCGGGATGCGGCAGGAGGGCGAAAGTGACCCGGTCGGTCGATCCCAGGTGGCGGCGGACCAGCGGCTCGAGATCGAGATCGAAGATCCCGTCGGCGTTGATCACCAGCACCGAATCGGTGCCGTCCAGCAAGCCCCGCCGGTGCGCGAGGGCGAGACCGCCACTGGTGCCCATCAGTCGCTCTTCCCGCGACAGCACGATTTCGCTGCCGGCCGGGCCGAGCTCGGCAAGCACCGCTTCCAGCTGCCGGTGGAGGTGGAAGGTGTTGACCACCGATCGCCGCACGCCGGCTCGCGCGGCGAGCCGCAGTGCCGAAGAGACGACGGGCCCATCCGGCATCGGAAGGGCCGGTTTGGGCAGCACATCGGAGAGCGGCCGCATCCGCTGGCCGCGGCCAGCGGCCAGCACCATTGCGACCGACGGTGCTCCCGCAATCACTCGTCGAACACCATGTCCGCGGGCAGGTCGACGTCGGGGTGGCTGGCCCGGTACTGCAGCCACAGATCCGGATAAGACTCCGTGACCGCGTCGTCGGGATCCAGGTCGAGGCTGCGGGCAGCGGCCTCCAGGTGCTCGGGGGGGCCCTCGATCTCGACGAAGTCCCCGATCGGTGTGCGGTCGAGGACCACCTCGGCGCCCCCGAGCAGCCAGGTCTCCCGGACCTTCTGGTAGCGACCGACGGTCTCGAAGCCGAGCCGGGCCAGAATCTCCAGGAGCCGGTCCGAATCGGCGATCTCGACCTCGTCCTCCCGCCTTCGTTTCACCCCGCCGTCATAGGTGGCTGGTCCTTTGAGGGTGAGCACTCCCCGATCACCGATGAGGCGCACCCGCAGGACCCTGCCGGACGTCCGCATCCGGCCGGCGTCGTCGTCCAGCAGGTAGTTGTCTTCGCGAATCGCGCCGTGGGCGCGCCGTGCGCCCGCGCGACCGAGCGCCGTTCTGACCTGCTCCAGGCTGTGGACCGGGATCTTGAGTTCGGTTTCGATCGGAACCTCGCGCATGGCTCGAGGATACCCCACGCATCGGGTCGCGGCGCGGTCCTCCGGGCTGAGGAGGATGTACCATGAGCGGATGCGACACGTGGTGTGGGGCACCGCCGGGCACATCGACCACGGCAAGACCGCGCTGATCCGGGCGCTCACCGGAACCGACTGCGACCGCCTGCCGGAGGAGCGGGAACGCGGCATCACCATCGATCTCGGATTTGCGCAGCTCACGATCGACGATCTCCAGCTCCACTTCGTCGACGTGCCCGGGCACGAGCGGCTGGTCCACAACATGATCGCGGGTGCCGCCGGTATCGATCGAGCGGTTCTCGTCGTGGCTGCTGACGAAGGCATCATGCCCCAGACCCGTGAGCACCTCGAGGTCATCCGGCTGATGGGTGTCACGGGAGGAGCGGTCGCCCTGACCAAGATCGACCTCGTGGATGCGGAGCTCGGCGAGCTGGTTCGCGAGGAGGTGCGGGAGTTTCTGGCGGCGACCCCGTTCGCGGACGTACCCATGATCGCGGTGTCGTCGCGCACCGGCGCGGGCCTCGACGAGCTGCGGGCGGTGCTCGTCGATCAGTCGCTTGCCGTGCGCGCCCGCCGCTCCGACGAGCGCCCCTACCGACAGGCGGTCGATCGCGTGTTCAGCCTCACGGGCGCCGGCACCGTCATCACCGGAACCTCGCTGTGGGGCGTGCTGGAGACCGGTGCCGAGGTCGTGGTGCAGCCGGGGGGGGTGAGTGCCCGCGCGCGTCGTCTGCACGTCCACGGTGAGGAGCGCCGGCGGGTCGAGGCCGGTGAGCGGGTCGCCATCAATCTCGCAGGCCTGGCTCGGAGCGAGCTCGCGCGCGGCTTGCAGGTGCTCGCCCCCGGGACCTGGCAGCCGACGCGGATGGTCACCGTCCGACTCGAGCTGCTGGCCTCCGCTCCGGGATCGTTGGATGAGGGGGATGAGATCGAGCTGCATGGGCTCGCGGCGCGGGTTCCTGCGCGACTCGAGCGGCTCGCCTGCCGTCCGCTGCAACCGGGAGGGACGGCGGTCGCCCAGATCCGGCTGGGCCTGCCGATGATGCTGTTTCCCGGCGATCGGGTGGTCCTGCGCCGTCCGTCGCCGGTCAACACGTTGGCCGGCGGCAAGGTCCTCGACACGCGGCTGCCGAGGTGGCGCCGGCGCGACAGTGCCGAGCTGGCGGGCCTCCCGGATGTTCAGCGCAGTGCATGGCCGCAGCTGCTCGCGAGCTGGATCGCGCACGAGGGCCTGGCGGGATCATCTGCGGCCACTCTCGCGGCCCGGCTCGGGGTGCTCGAGTCGGCGGTCGAGGTGCCTCTCGGCAGGTTGCTCGAGGGTGGGACCGTGCGCGCGCTGCCGGTGCGGCCGCCGGTGTTCGTGTCGACAGCGGCGATCGAGCAACTGACGGCAGCGGCGGGCGCTGAGCTGGCCGCCCGCCTGGCCGCAACCGAGGTGTCGTCCGGCATCCCGTCACGCGACTTCAGCAATCGGCTGCTGCCGGAACCGGCACGCGGCCTCGCCGAAACCTACCTGGGGGAGCTCCGAGCCGCCGGGGTGATCGAGCTTGCCGAGGGCCGCGTGGTCCGGCCGGGTACGGACGGCCACATGACCGAGGTGGGAAAGGAGCTCGCGCGCAGGGTCGAGGCGTTGTACCGCGAGGCGCGTTTCGATGCACCGTCCCCGGCCGAGGCCGCCGATCGGCTCGAAGCACGCCCCGCGACGGTGGAGGGAATCTGTAGCTTCCTGATCCAGCGGCGGCGGCTCGTGCGGCTGGACGGCAAGTACCTGGTCCATCGCGCGCTGCTCGACCGGCTGGTCGCAGACCTCCGGGGCTGGGGAGTCGACGAGTTCGGCGTCGGGGACTTCAAGGCCCGCTACGGACTGACCAGGAAGCTCGCAATCCCGGTCCTGGAGTGGCTCGACTCCGAGCGGGTGACAGTTCGCAACGGCGATCGGCGCCGGATCATCGGGCGGCCGGCATGATCCGGACCACGGTGGGACGCGTGATCGTCGGTTATGACGGCGGTGTGAAGATCCGGCTCTTCGCGACTCGATAATCGGCCGTGCCGATGCTCGAGAGCTTGAGCGTGGCGCGCGCCGAATAGACCAGCCACGACCCCACCGGTTTGCCATCCACACGCGCGGGCCGCGCCTTCCAGGTTGCGAGGTAGGCCGACAACCAGTTGTCGAGGCCGTCGTCCAGCTCGAGCGGGACGTACCGGTCGCAGCGGCCGTCCTCTGTGATGTGGACCAATGCTCGAATCGGAATCTCGTCCTCGCGACCCGGGGCGCTGACTCGGAGGCGGCGCGGCTGCGCCAGCTGGTTGAGCTGCGAGGGCGGGGTTGCAGTGAGGTTCTGAAGTCGCCCGGGAGGAGCGAGAGCGCCGCGGCTCTGCGCCACCGGCGGTGAGTCGGGGTCGGGGAGCTCGAAGACCTGGTCCGCGACCGAGCCGTCCTTGACCCGGCCTTCCATCACGATCTCGAGGACCACCCACGAGGGCTGCGGCGCCGAGCCCGCCATCGCGGGCTCGAAACGGCTCCCGGTCAGCTCACCGGCAAGGGCCGCGGTGAGCCCCGGGAAGGGAAGCTCGAGGGGCACGATGCCCAGGCACTCGCCCTTGGAATCGACATACGCTGCGATGACGACCGTGCCGACGATGTCGACCTTGCGCGGCAGGGTCGCCTCCTCGAGCACCGCTGCCTCATCGATCTCGGTCGCGAACGGGTTGATCGACTCCAACTCGACAATCGGTACCGGGAGCGGAATCGAGACCTCGAGCCGCTGCTGCCAGGCCCGGGTCGATGCGCTCTGCGCCGCCGCCGTCGATGCCGCCAACAGCACCACCACTGTCGCTGCGATTGTCTGCCTCACGCAGGTATCGTACCACGCCGGCGGGAGGTTTCGAACGGTGTACACTCGCCGCCCGTGCCAAAAATCGCGCTCTTCGTTTCTCCTCACGGATTCGGCCACGCCGCGAGGTCGTGCGCAACCGCATCGGCACTCGCTGCGGCGGTGCCCGGCTCTCGGTTCGAGATCTTCACGACCGTCCCGGAGTGGTTCTTCGCCGATTCCCTCGACGGCCGGTTCGGCTACCACGAGCTCGACTGTGATGTGGGATTCGTGCAGCGGACCCCGTTGCTGGAAGACCTCGACGCGACCGTGGAGGCACTCGCGGCTGCGCCACATCAACGCCCGGATGCTGTTGCTGGGGTTGCCCATCGGCTGCAACGCCTCCGGGTGCAGCTGGTGATCGCGGACATCTCACCCCTGGGTCTTGCCGCTGCCGCCGCCGCCGGCCTGCCGTCGGTTTTGATCGAGAACTTCACGTGGGACTGGATTTACACCACCTATCCGGAGGCGCCTGAGGTGCTGCGTCGTGTCGGTCGACGGCTCAACCCGGTCTTCGCAGCTGCCGGCCTGCGGCTCCAGACCGAGCCGTTGTGTTGGAGACAGGAGGGTGCGTTCGTCGTACCGCCGATCGCACGCCGGCCGCGGCGGTCCCGCGCCGCGGTTCGCAGTGACCTCGGCGTGCCGGATAATGCGGCGATGGTGGTTGTCAGCATGGGCGGCGTGCGGTGGGACGCCGACCGGCTCGGCTGGCGCCACGGTCGGGGGTCGACGTGGGTCGTGGTGCCGGGGGGAAGCGAGGGCGCGCCACAGCTGCGGGGCCGCGTGCTGCTGCTGCCTTTTCGAGCACAGGTGTACCACCCCGATCTGGTCGCCGCATCGGATGCGGTGGTGAGCAAGCTCGGCTACAGCACGGTGGCGGAGGCGGCGGTTGCCGGGGTCTCGTTCGCCTACCTTCCGCGCCCTCGCTTCCCGGAGTCGCCGAAGCTGGCGGCGTGGGTCGGTCAGCACATGAACGCCGCGAAGACCGACGAGAACTCCTTGGAGGACGGATCCTGGTTGGACACGGTCGAGGGGCTGCTCGAGCGCGCGTCATCCTCGGCTGCGGTCGAAAATGGAGCGGCGTCAGCGGCCCGCGCGATCGCCGAGGCCTTTTTCTGAGCCGCTCAACAGACGATCTCGGCGGGAACGGGAACGGGAACGGGAACGGGAACGGGAACGGGAACGGGAACGGGAACGGAAGGACTCGAGCCCGCCATGGAGCCCAGGTGACCTGCGGCACTCGTCGTGTTCCTCCTGAGTGCTGCTCCCTTCCGGGCCTGACACGGTTCGAAGGACGACGATGCACAGGACCCGAGCTCCATGCCGGGCTCGAGGTCGAAGTGGCGGAGAGGGCGGGATTCGAACCCGCGGTGGAGTTGCCCCCACACACGCTTTCCAAGCGTGCTCCTTCGGCCTCTCGGACACCTCTCCGCAAAAATTGTCAAAGAAGCCGTTGGCGGAGAGGAAGGGATTCGAACCCTTGGACCTCGTGAAAGGTCAACGGTTTTCGAGACCGCCCCGTTCGACCGCTC
>CAZSTH010000053.1:0-25583 GCA_964609835.1 uncultured Thermoanaerobaculia bacterium | reverse complement strand
GTCACCGTCACCGCCGACCGTCACCGCCGCCCGCCACCGTCAACCGCCACCGTCACCGCCTCCGTCAACCGCCACCGTCAACCGTCACCGTCAACCGTCACCGTCAACCGTCACCGCCGCCCGCCACCGCCGCCCGCCACCGTCAACCGCCACCGCCGACCGTCAACCGCCACCGTCTACTGCCGCCCGCCCGCGAGACTCGTGCCCCACGAAGGGAGCACCACTGTGGTGCGGGCGGGACGCTCCGTCCAGCACCGAGCAGGAGCTACTGAATCGGCACCAGCTCCGCGCCCTTGGCGGATGCTCCGCTCGGACGCACCCGTGTCCCGCCGCGCCGCGGTGGCACGTCACCCACCGTGACCCGCGCCACGGCCGAAACCACGCTGCCGACGCGGTTGGTGATCACGCAGTCGTAGTCGCCGACGGTCCGGTGGTCCACCTCCTCGATCCGGAGCAGTGGGGAGTCGGTAACGTTGAAGAGCTCGCCGCCCTCGAGCTCGACACTGTTGCGCCGCCAGCGGTAGCTGACCTCGGTGTCACTCTCCACTTCAACCTGGAGAATCGACGCCCACCCACCGAGCACCGTGGCCGACCTGGGGTGCACCGTGATCTCCGGGGGATCCCAACGGCTGGCTGCGATCTCCGCACGGTACATGTCTCCGAAGGTGTCGCCGTCACCTTCTCGCATCCGCGCCGTCAGGGTGGTCACCGACGGGTCCGTGGGAACCTCGAAGAGCGGGGCGTGGACGGTGACGATCAACTCGACCGTCTCGCCGGGCGAGACCTCGCCGACGACCGGCAGCCACTCGGCCTGCCAGTCGGAACCGGTGGTGCCGATCTCGAGCGCGTAGCCCTCCGCTGTCCGCCACGTGGTGGTGCCGGTGTTGCGCAGCACGAGCCGCACGTCGGCGGTCTCACCGCGGGCGAGGAACGCCGGAGCCTCTACCGAGACGATCTCGGCGTCGTCAACGACCGCGCCGGCGATGAAGTCCGTGTAGGCGTAGAACGCCGGCTTGCGAACCAGCTCCGGGCGCGGAGAGAGGATCCCCCAGCTGCTGCTGGAGGGTGGCGGGGGATCGTGGACCTCATAGAAGAAGATGCGGTCCACCCAGCGGGCCCGGGGCTGCGGCCCGAACCACAGATCGAGCAGCGTCTGGTAGAACTCCGCCTGCTGCCCGCTGCCGTGGACCGCGCTCTCGACGCCGGTCTCGGTCAGCCAGAACGGCCGCCCGGACCAGCCTGAAAGCTCGAGGACCTCGCGGACGGACTCGTCCTCCCAAGGATAGCGCGGGTCCTCATCGAGGTCCTCGGTGACCTGTTGGGCGCTGTGCTCCGAGGGATACACGTGGTGGGAGACCACGTGCAGCCGGTCGCCGGCGGCCGCGATGACGTCCTCCAGCCAGTACCACCAGAGCGAGTTGGAGAGGTGGGCGGTGTCGGGCGCCGTCACCAGAGCGCCGGGATCGCCGGCCTCGAGCGCCTCGATGCCTGGCAGGAGAATGGTGTCGATGTACTCCTGACGCGTCCCGGCCCAGAACCGGACGAGGTTCGGCTCGTTCCAGAGCCCCCACGCGTGGATCCTGCCGCGGTAGCGGGTCGAGGCCAGGTAGAGGAGCTCCCGGACCTCGCCAGGATCGTTCGGAACACCGGAAAACGAGGGCCCGCCGGTGGCCCAGGAGGGAGTGTCGTGGAAGTTGGCGAGGATGCGCAGCCCGCGGGCTTCGAGGCGGTCGACCAGCCGGTCGTAGAAGGCCCACTCGTAGATGTCGCGCTCCGGCTCCACCACCGACCACAGGAAGTCGATGCGAACCCAGCCGATACCGGCCTCGGCGATGCGGTCTGCGACGGCGTCGTTGGGGGTGTGGCCATTGATGCCGAACGGCGACGCCGCGGCCGACGACACGGCGGCCGCGGCGAGCACCGCCGCCAGAAGGCGGAGCGGGGGGCGAAGCTTCACGCCGGCATTATAGCCCTAAATAACCGAGTTGTTATATAGCTTCACACAAGCTCGGGCAGGTACTTCTCCCTGGCCAGCCGCCAGAAGACCACCAGGAACGCGGTCAGCGGAATCGCGAGGATCATCCCCATGATGCCGTTGAGCGCGGTGCCCCAGAAGAACACGGCGAGAATGATGACGACCGGATGCAGACCGGTGCGGTTGCCCATGATCTTGGGCGTCAGGAAATAGCCCTCGATCGACTGCACCGCGGCCACCACCAACAGCACCAGCAGCACCCGCACGATGCCGCCGTCGGTCTGGAAGAAGGCGAGCGGCAGGGCGGTGCCGAGGCCGATGATGTTGCCGAGGTAGGGAACGATGTTGAGGAAGCCGAGGGTGAGGCCGATGACGAAGCCGTACTTGAGCCCCACGAGCGTGAAACCGATGGCGAACAGCAGCCCCTGCAGGAACGCGATCACGAGCTGGCCGCGGAAGAAAGCGACGATGATGTTGACGAACTCCTCGAAGAGGTAGAGCACGTCCTGGCGGGTGTCGCGCTTGAGGAACGGAAGGTACCGATCCAGATCCGCGATCCGAGCGGTGTCCGACATCAGGAAGAAGGCGAAGTAGATCGGGGTCACGACCCAGAACAGCAGCACGCCGATGCTGGAGACGACGCCGGCGCCCGCCGACATCGCCCGCTCGCCCAGGAATCGTGCGATGCTGACCAGAGCGTCGCTCTGGCCCTCCACCGCCTGGCCGACGGCCTGCCCGACCTCGGTCTCTCGGACGAGGTGCTCGATCTGCGGCACCCGTTCCTGAACCCAGGCCACCGTCGCGCCCCACCACTGGGGGATGCTTTCCACGATGCCCTTGACCTGCTCGACGATCAGCGCCCCGAAGAACCACCCGAGGCCGACGATGGGGATGATGAAGGCGAGGAAGACCGCGATCAGCGCCGCGACCTTGCCGAGCTTGAGGCGCCGGCGGACCGTCTCGTAGACGGGCTTGACCACCAGCGCTGCCACCGCCGCCACAGCCAGCGGCAGGAAGACCGCCGAAAAGCGCACGAAGAACGAGCCGACGAGGTAGAAGAGGGTGGCCACCGCGAGGATGATCACGACCGCCGACAGCACCGTGATGGCGGCCGCGGCGGTTGCCTGCTGCCGTTCGCTGAGCTGGAACTCCATCGAATCCTCCGTTCGTCGGTCCGTACGGCGCGCGGAACGGGTGTATTCTCTCACGACATGAACGCGAGGCATCGAGGAGCCCTCGACACCCCCATCGGCGCGGTGGTGGTGTCGTTCAACGAAGGCGGCGCGGTGACGGCCCTCGGCTTCCAGGAGCCGGCGGACGCCTCCCTCGCTGATCCGCCGCCGTCCTGCCGGACGGTCATCGACCAGTTGGCCGCCTACTTCCGAGGCGAGTGCACCCGCATGGACGCGGCGCTCGCACCCTCGGGCACCGACTTCGAGCACCGGGTGTGGACGGAGGTCCGGGCCATACCCTATGGCGCGACCGACTCCTACGGCGCCATCGCGCGCCGTCTCGGCGACCCCGAGGCGGTGCGAGTCGTTGGCCTAGCCAACGCCCGCAACCCGATCGCGATCCTGATTCCGTGCCACCGGGTGGTCGGCGCCAACGGCGAGCTCACCGGCTACGCCGGCGGCCTGTGGCGCAAGCGCTGGCTCCTCGACCACGAATCAGGCCAGCAGGCGCTGCAGTTTTGAGTTTTGAATTTTCGATTCTCAATTCTCACTGGTGCCCTCGAAATTCGCGGGATCTCGAGGCGATGGGAGTGCATTGAGAATTGAAAATTGAAAACTGTGAATTGCCCTACGGCGCTTCATCCATGATGGCCTTCATCTCCTCCTGAAACGCCTCGATGATGGTCTCGGGGTCGGGCACCAGCCCGGAGTCGGTGGCGACGCCGAGGCGGACCTGGCCGGCGTAGCTGAGGATGCTGACCCCGAGGCCGAGCCGCGCCGACTGCGGCACCCAGAACATCATGCTCCGCATCGGCTTGCCGGCCAGATAGATCTCCTCGCGAGGCCCCGGGACGTTGGTCATGACCGCCGTCGCCTTGGAGCCGAAGAGCTGCAGCGCCAGGCTCTCCACCTTGGGCCCGGTGAGCCCGACAGCGTTGAGGAGCGCGTAGATCACCATCGGCTCCGACGAGCGTTTGATGGCGTCCATCCGGCGCTTGAGCTCGCGCAGCCGGTCGCGGCGGTCGGCAATGCCGATGGGCAGTGCCAGGAAGACCAGCCCGAAGCGGTTGCCGAGCTTGATCATGTCCGACTCCGGCCGGAGGTTGACGGGCACGACGGCGCGGATGTTGACGCCGTCCGGGTTGGCCTTGCGGCCCTGCATGTAGCGCCGGAGCGCGCCGGTGACGCCGGCCAGCAGGAGGTCGTTGATGGTGGCCCCGTACGCCTTGCTGCAGGCCTTGACCTCGTCGAGCGGCATGATCTTCGACCACGCGCACAGCTTGCGGGTGCACAGCTCGCCCTTGAAGAGCGTCTCCGGGTCGGCCGGTATGGTGGAGAGCCGGCCCAGCACGCCGGCCCCCTTGGCCCCTTCGCTGATGAAATCCGCGGCCTTTTCGGGGTCTGACAGAGTCTCCAAGGTCTTGTCGACCAGGCGGCTGGTCATCCGGCTCACCGAGTACACCGCGTCGTTGACCACCTCGGGCAGCCAGAAGCCGCCGCCCACCGGCGCCCGCCGCCGACGCCGCCGCCGTGCAGCCGGCGTGCCGCTGGGTGAGTCGTCGGTCATGGAGAGCATCAGCCGAACCAGCGCGATGCCGTCGGCGATGCAGTGGTGGAGCCGGGCCACCACCGCGCTGCCGCCGCGGTAGTTCTCGATGTACTGGAACTGCCACAGCGGCTTCGAGCCGTCGAGCGGCGCGCTCATCAGCTTCGACACCATCTCCTGCAGCTCGGCCTGGCCTCCGGGGTCCGGCAGCGCCACCCGCTGCAGGTGGGAGTGGAGGTTGAAGTGCTTGTCGGTGACCCATCGGGGCCCCATGCCCGGAATCGGCGACACCACGACCTTTTTGCGGAATCGCTCGAAGGGCAACAGCCGGTCCTCGATCAGCTCCTTGAGCTCGGCGAAATCCAGCTTGTCGTAGAAGGACATCACGCCGGTGATCAGCATCAGGTTGGTGGGGTCCTCCATGTGCAGCCACGCCGCGTCCACCGTCGACATCGGCTGGCCCTCGAGCAACCCCATCTCCCTCGTCCTCCTGGTCGAAGCTGGAGGCACTGTAGCAGAACGTCATGCTCACTGTACGGCACGGACCGGTGGCTCAGTCGTCGCTCGGATTCACTCCTGCGCTCGCAAAGGAACCTCCGAGGTGGTACCGATTGCCGAGGCCGTCGAGGATCCGGACGATGTTGATGACGATGCTCAGGGGAGAGGGAGGGTCCGGCGTCACACGGTGGCTCCGTATTGGGTTCCCCATATTTCGGCGGTCTTATCGCCATGAAGGAGTTGCATGTGTTTCCAGTGCAGTTGCACCGCGTCGAGATCGGGGCGACGAGCCCTCAGCCCTGCGAGGAGCAGCACGTCCGTCGCTCGGCAGGCCTCGTCGACGAGTTCCAGCTTGCGCCACGGCGAGAGCTTCCGCATCACTTCAATCTGAATCAGCTCCGCCCGGCGTTCGGTGTCGCGCGAAAGGACCGCCATCACGTCTGAGTCTAGTTGATTCTGCGATTCCCTGAAAGCGCTCGTTCACCACTCCGGCACCTCGGCCCAGCCGGGGAAGGGCCCGACCTCGATCTTCCAGCGGGTGGAGGACTCCTCGTCGCGCACGGCGCGGAGGTTGGTCAGGGACTTCAGCTTGGCAATCAGTTCGTCGTGGGGCAGGGTGTGCAGCGGGGGTTTGGAAAGGTCAGGCATGGGCCAGAGTCGCACCGTGTTGTCGTCGGCCGCGGTGGCAATCCATCGGCCGTCCGGAGAAAACTTGACGGCGTGAATCCAGCCTTCGTGGCCGTAGAGTCGTAGTGGCTCCCGGCCCGTGGCCGGCCCGACCCGTACAATCCCGTCAGAGACTCCACCCGTGGCGATCCAGCGGCTCGACGGGTCGATTGACACCGCAGCGGGATCGCTGCCGTGGGTGTCGATTCTGATTTGAGTATTGGTTTTCGCGTCAGTTCGGTAGAGCTCGAATTCGTGGGAGTCCTTGCTCTCCCCGTCGAACCGAATCGTGAATATCAGCGATCCGTCGGCGCTCGAGGCCTCCGCCATGTCGCGCCCTTGCTCAGAAAGGACATTGCGTACGTTCGTCGTGAGGTTGAAGATGATCTCGCCTCCGCCCTCGGCATAGTAGCGACCCCCGGTCCACCGGAGGAGATCCTCGTCGAGGAACTGCAAGGCGGCCGTGACGCCGCTCACCGGTCCCACGAGAGTTGATTCCCCCGTTTCGAGATCCCAGATCTCTAACGACGTTTCGTTTGATCGTGCTCGATTCGGGACCACCGCCATCGTTTTTCCGGTCGGACTGAACGCGATGACATAGTTGGCACCCGAATCATGGGGTTTCTGTGAACACGAGAA
This sequence comes from uncultured Thermoanaerobaculia bacterium, assembly GCA_964609835.1. Lineage (GTDB taxonomy): Bacteria > Acidobacteriota > Thermoanaerobaculia > Thermoanaerobaculales > Sulfomarinibacteraceae > Sulfomarinibacter. The sequence goes on along the minus strand of CAZSTH010000053.1, from coordinate 19,087 downwards.
CTCCCGTGTTTGGGCGCCAGACAGCGAAATAAGGAACATCTTGTCGGTTGAACAGGACCCGACCGCCACCAGGTCTCCGGAAGGATGCATCGCGAACTTCGCCTCCAGAAACCCGAGGAAACCCTGCTCGAGCAATACTCTCGATTCGCCGCCGTTTTGCCCCTCCAGCGGCCATGCACGGACCGCGCCGCCTGCGATCTTGTTCTCGCTCGTCACCGTCAGGAGCCATCGGTTGTCCGGCGTAAAGGCCACATCAAATACCCGGCCGGTGTGCGGCAACACCCATGGGTATGTGTGAGTCAGCGGCCAGAAACCGACAGTAAACGCATTTGAAATCGCCATCCAGTGCCCACTCGGATGGGCGGCCATCTGCCCCTGATTGGGGTAACCGATTTCCGATCTCCGAAGCTCCAAAGGTGCGGTTTCTTTGGGTGCTTCAAGATCGATGAGCCAGCCGTTGGTGCGGGACGCTTCTTTGTATCCATGGAGAGCCAGCGCTCTGCCGGATGCGTCAAATGCGAGGTCTCCGACCACATCGTCAGATATATAGTCGCAGCTGAGCACCGGTGACTTTTCGTCCATTTTCCAGACTCGCACTCGGTCCGATCCATCCAGAAAGGCGACACGTTCTCCATTCGGGCTGAACACCGCCTTGGCGAGAGCTCCCGAGGTCGACGCGAGTTTCTGGGGGGGGGAGTCCCAATCGACGAGTGACCGCACCAGCAGATCGTTCCCGACGCGATACAGAAATCGCTTCCCCGAGTCGTCAATATCGTCAACGTGCCAGGTCTTCAGCTGCCCCATGAGCCGAGGCGGACCGGCGTCCGCTGGCCATCTGACGATCTCTGCGCCGGACGGTTTTGGCGGCAGGGGCACACTGAAGTACCCATCGTCGCCAGAGCCAAGAATCCGTCCGCGGTCGTGCTCCTCTCTGAAAGGATGATCAGCTTCGGCGAGGTCCCACCATCGATGGACCCCGTCGTGGTCGGTTATTACGGTGTCGTTTTTGACCAAGAAAAAGTTGGACCATTTCGTGACCGACAGGTCTGTCCCGATGGTTATCGGTGGCGTTCCATCGTGATACTGCACTCGATATTGTCCCCAGAAATCTTTGGACAGCTGACTGCTGACCAGCCACCGACCGGCGCTGGAGAATCCGAGCCGGAAGAAACGGTCGGATTCCAGTTCGCGCTCGAGGATGGTGAGCGGAGGTCCTTGACCCAAGGCCCTGAGGGCCAACGCTCGTCCTTCGGAGGTGTCCGCAAGTTCGAGGCTCGACGTCGCCCAGGCAAGCGCAGCCGTGGGATATGCTTCCAACTCCAACTCGCCAAGAGCGAGTAGCTTGGCGGACTCGGCACGGCGGGTTTCCAGAACGCTTCGCTGCCAGAGGGACCCGACAACAGCAAGGACGGCGACGAGGATTATGAACCCTGCGGTCACGGCAATACGACGCCTGCGCCGGCGACGACTGGCGAGCGAGGTCATGGCGGTGGCGAATGCCTCCTCGAGCTCGGTGAGCCCGCCCGGGTAGCGCTCGCGCCAGACGGCGAACTCGCGGTAGCCGGAGCCGGTCCACAGCATGTCGTCGCTGCGGCCGTGCTCGTCCCAGGTCTTGGCCGCCTGGCGGAGCTGGTCGCGGAGCTGGGTGGCGTCGGCATCCTGGGTCTGCCAGCGGACCAGTCGGGGCCAGTTGGCGAGGAGCGACTCGTGCACGACCTCGACCACCCTCGTCGGCGCCTTGTCTTCTTCCTGCACCTCGTAGGAGGTGAGCAGCCGGGCGTCGATGAGCTGGCGAAGCACTTCCTCGGGCGATTCGTCGGACGAATCGCAGAAGACGGAAAGCAGCTCGTCCCACTCGCGCACCGCGCGGGTGCCCTCCGCGGTGACGAGATTTCGGAAGATCTCCCTGACGATCGAGATGCGATCCGACCCGACGCGATCGATGGTCGCCTCTGCGTGCCGGGCCAGGGCACCGGCCACACCACCGATGTCGTTGTAGGCCTGCCGGGTCAGCAGGTTCCTCTCGCGGTCCCGCTTATCCCACAGCCGCGCGACCGCGAAGGCGAGCATGGGCAGGGCGCCGCGCTCGTCCCCGACCGAATCCACCATCTCCGTGACCAAACCACGATCTTCGAACTCATAGCCGAGACGGGCGGCGGGTTCCCTGAGCGCGCGGCCCGACGCCTCGAGGTCAGGGGTCCTCAGTGGGCTCAGATCGCCGAAGACAGGCTCCAGCGCTTTGAACGCGTGGCACCGGTACAGGAAGTCGTCCCGCATCGAGAGCAGGACGTGGATGTCAGCATCACGGGCGAGAGCTCCGAGGAGGTCGGCGACTCGCTGCTGCACATCGTCCGGGTTCAGCGTGAACAGCTCCTCGAACTGGTCGACGATGACGATCGCTCGTTCGTTCTGCTGACGCCAGCGGGTGAAGAGGTGCAGCGCGTTCTGCTGGAAGTCCGTAGCCTTGGAGAATGCCTCGGCATCGCCTTCGAACGCTGGGGCCAACGTTCTGGCCAGAGCCGCGAACGGCCCCTCGCCGGGCTGACAGATCAGGATGCCCCATCCTTCTGGCGCTGCTGGGATCACCCCCGCCCTCAGAAAGGAGCTCTTGCCCACGCCCGACGGCCCAATCACCGCGAGCAGCCGTCGCGTCGTGATCTTGCGCCACAGCGCCGCCACCTCGGCCTCGCGCCCGAAGAAGAACTCGGCGTCCTCCTCGGTGAAGGCGGCGAGGCCGGGGTAGGGGCTGCGGTCGTCCCGGCTCGCGGCCGGGGTGGGGAAGGGGGTGACCGTGGCCGAAGGAGGTTCGACCACCTCGACCGGTGCGATCAGGCGGTACCCCTTGCGGTGGATGGTCTCGATGTAGGTCGGCTCCCTGGCGTCGTCGCCCAGGGTTCGCCGCAGCTCGGCGACCGCTCTGGTCAGAGTCTTCTCGGTGATGTACTCGGTAGCCCACACGGTGTCGATGAGCTGCTGACGTTCGACGAGGTCGCCCGCGTGCTCAGCCAGGCACACCAGCACGTCCATCATCTTGAGCTCGATCTGGAACGACTCGCCGTCGCGGGAAAGGCGGTTGAGCCGCGGCTCCACCATCCACTCGCCGATGTGGAAAGGTCGATCTAAGGTGATGCCGACGCCGTCTGAGCGGGTTTGTCCGAACTCAGGCATGGGACCGGCCAGATGTGCGGGCGAGACGCCCGCACCACAATTGTGGTGCCGCCGTTGTGGTGCAGGCGTCCCGCCTGCACGGACACGATCGACAGGAGGCCCTGATCACCACTCGGGCATCTCGGCCCAGCCTTGGAAGGGGCCGACCTCCTGAGTCCATCCTGTGACCGATTGTTCGTCGCGGACAATTCTGACCGCAGCTCCGGCGAGCGGTGTCGCCTGCTCATCGGTCACCCGACCGATGAGGCTGCCGGTGGTGGTCTGGGCAGACGTCGGCAGGGCCAGGCCGGGCAGCGCCAGAAACGCGATCAGGGCGAGTCGCCTCATGGGTCCCCTCCAGATGCCCCGCAGCAAGTTGTCCGGTTTGTCTGGCCGCCACTATGAGACATTGTCAATAAAAATGCAAGATGAACTTGAGACTTGAACTTATGCTCTCGGGTGAAGACCCTGTTGCATACACTCCAACAGCGCGGCCGGCCGGCACCGCTCGGCCGGAACCAGAAATAGAGAGAGCACCCGCCCGCGGGCGGGCGCTCTGGGCTGAGGCACAGCCTAGAACTCGACCCGGAACCCGACCTCGTAGCGGCGGGGCGTTGCCCACTCCGCGGGGTCGCCCAGGGCGAAGTTGCCGCAGCCGCTCAGGTCTTCGCAGATCTCGGTCACGTACTCGGTAGAAAAGACGTTGAAGACCGAGCCGATCAGCACCAAGCGGGTCGGTCCGACCCGGAAGCCCTTGCTGACCTGCAGGTCGAGCCCGTAGGCGTCCTCACCCTCGCGATTCCCTCGTGGCTCGATAAGGTAGGTGCCGTACAGCATCTCCGGAAAGTCCACAGTGTCACCTTGTGGCTCCCACCTGAAAGCCGACGACCAGAAGCCGTCGAAGCTGAAGGTCCAGTCACCTTTCACGGTGAAGAAGCCGTTGAGCTTGACCCGGTGCTCGCGGTGGTCACTCAGGTAGCCGTAGGTGTTCTCCCAGTGCCACGGATACTGGTCGAAGCGGTAGTCCCCTCCAAAGCTGTACTCCATGTTGCCCTCCGAGGTGGAGTAGGTGTAGGAGGCGAGAAGAGTCAGCCATGAGAACGTGCGGTTCTCGTAGCGGAGGATGAATGCCTCGTAGTCGCGCTTCAGCGGTTCCAGGTTGGTGAGGAAGTAGTCTGTCTGGCACTGCTCTCCGGAGGTGGGCTCCGGGATGTTCTCGATGCAGGTGTCCTCGAAAATGTCTCGAGTTCGCTTGTTGACGTAGGTCAACGAAACCGACGCGCGGCGCCCGACCTCGCGCTCGTATCCGAGGCTGATGGTGTCGGCGTAGGGCGCTTTGACGTCCGGATCGATCAGATTCTGACTTTCCGGCCCTCCGAATATCAGTCCGATGCCCCAGCCGAAGGGATCGCGATCGGGCTCGTAGCCCTGCTGCCACGACCGGCCCAGGCTGGCCATCACATCGGCACAGTCCTGCGCGCTGTTGATGTCGAAACCGAAGGTATCGCGCCAGATAGTCGAGCAGGAGTACCAGCGATAGTTGCCGCCGTCCGGCGGCCGGATGAACTGTGGAAGAGTCAGACCGTCGGGATGCATGAAGCGCCCGACGTTGGCTCGCAGAATGTTCTTGGCGTTGCCGGTGAGATCCCACGCGAGACCGAATCGGGGCTGCCACATTCCCATGTCGGCCACCTGGTCGCCGGTATAGGTGTCGTAGGCCGCGTTGTCGTAACGGACGCCGAGCTTCAAGGTGAGGTCGCTGGTGACCCGCCACGAATCCTGGACGAACGCGGTCTGGAGACTCCCTTGATACTGGCCGGGACCGCCGTTGAACTCCTGAATCTCGTAGTACGGCGCTCCGCCCAGAGTGTAGTAGAAATGGCTTTCTGAGTCAGCGAGGCACGGCCCGTCCGGGTTACCGGTGGAGCAGCTGACAAAAGAGAAATCCGTCGCTGCGTACTCAAGACCGCCCTTGATCTCGTGGGAGCCGGCGAGGTTGTCGACGAACCAGGTCAGGTCGGTCGCTATCTCGTCGCGGTTGCGCTCCGAATACTGCTGATTGGAGTAGTTGTCGGCGTAGGTTCCGGACGCAAAATCATACGACCCGGCCAGCGTGACGTCGCCCGACATAGGGATCGAGTCGAGCTCCGATCGGTAGATGCCGCCCACCGTGTTCCAGAGCAGCGAGTCCGACAGCATGCCGTTGAATTCGACGTTATAGATTTCCGCCCCCTGGGTCTGGAGCCGGTCCGCCTCGGGGGCTCGGAACTGCGACGCCGAGGCATTGTCAATATCGGCGGGGTCGCCGGTGTATTTGCCCACGACTCGCCAATTGGCGCCGGCCTGCCACGTCAGCTTGGCGGTGGTGTAGTTGCCGATGAACGTCCGCGTGGTCGGCGCGTTGGCGGGTGTGAACTGGCTGTCGACGTTGTTGAAGGCGACAAAGAACCACAGTGTGTCGCGGACGATTGGACCGCCGAGGGTCGCCTGATAGTTCTGATACGAGGTGTCGGACTCATCGGCGTTGAAGTACTCTCCGCTCTCTTGGAAGTCGGAGTTGCGATAGCGCGCGTCGAAGGTGCCCGAAAAGTTGTTCCCTCCCGACTTCGTGATCAGACTGACGACGCCTCCGGTGGCGCGGCCGAACTCGGCCTCGAACCCCGAGGTCTGGAGCTCGATCTCGGCGATGGCGTCGAAGGCGAAGTTGGTGCCGAAGGTGGCGGTCGCCGGGTCGGTGGTGTCCATGCCATCGATGTAGTAGGCGTTCTCACGGGCGGTCGACCCGAAGACGTTGGGGTTGGATCCGCCGACGACGCCAGCGGCCTGCGTCAACACCGACTGGTAGGAACGATTGTTGGAGCCGATCGCGGCGTTCTCGAGGTAGGCGCGGTCGAAGATCTGCTCGGTGTTGACCTGGGTAGGGTCGATGACCGGGGTTTCCGAGACGATCTCGATCTCGTTTTCGAAGGTGCCGCTCGGCATGGTGACGTTCAGTGAGGCGGCACCTCCGAGCGGGACCTTGACCTCCTGCCGCTGCTGGCTGAGATAGCCGGAGAGGACGACGTCGACCGTGTAGTTGCCGGGGGCGAGCCCGATGAAGCTGAAGCTGCCGTCGACGTCGGCGACGGCGACCTTTGTGCCGCCGATCAGGGCCGGCGAGCTGATGGTGATGGTGGCGCCGGGGAGCGCCAATCCCTCATTGTCGACCACCGTGCCGATGAGGCGGCCGGTGGTGGTCTGGGCGTCACCGACAAGCGAACCCAGACACACTCCATACACACAAACGAGCACGAGCAACCTGGACCTCATGGTCTCCTCCTCGAGGAGCGACCCGCCGGCGGACACACAGACCATTCACAGCGAGAGCTGCGAGGCCGATGTGTGCTGTCGGGGGTGGCAACCTCCTCCGTTCGTCCGTTGATTGCCTGTGCTTCACCCACGAGTATGGAGCGGCAAATCGAGAAAATCAAGCAATTTGCTGTCATGTCTCTTTCACAAGGAGCTTGTGGAACGCGGACAAAAAGGTGCCCGTGCCGGCTGCACGGGCGGAGGTAGAGATGAGTTGAGGGAAGAAGGGCCGCTGCCGGGACCACCAGGGCCCAGGGAAGCTGACAGGCGACATTCAGCGGCCCGAAATGAACCTCACAAACCGCAGTTGGAGGCGACCATCGAGTTGATGGCGCCGGAGGTCATGGCGTCCGCGTCGTGCGGGCGCTCGGTGAGGCCCGCGTGGTGGAGCGCCTCGTGGAGGACGACCACCGCGACGCGCTCGTTCGAGTACGAGGTGACGCGGCGGCAGATCCAGGTCGGCGCATCGCCGACGTAGGTCTGCGCCATGGCCCGCCGGCACCTCGAGGTCTCGCGGGCCGGGCTGGCGGGGAAGTAGAGCCCGGTTCGAAGCATCTCGAGCGGATCGGCGCCGAGGCGGGTGAAGAGCTCGGCGCACTGCGGCACATGGGTGACGCGCTGCACCGCGATCTCGAAGGCCGACTCCAGCTTGCGCTTCACCGGTTCCGGCATCGACGGGTGGATCCAGGGGTGGATCTCCTGGGCGGAGGCCGTCACCGCTCCGCTCGATCCGGTCAGCGATGCCGCCACGATTGATTCGGGCTCGCCGGCGCCCGCCGCCGCCGAAACGCCGATGGCACACACAACGACAAAGACCCTCGCTTCCATGCTTGCCTCCCGGGACGAGGCGGGTGTGGACGGGGAGCGGTCCTGCCCCCGGCGCGTGCGGGCGAACCGACCGCCCCCGCGCACCTCCAGCGCGCCGCGTTGCCGCGGGCTGCCGGATGGCCGTCGTACGGTTGTTGCCGCCTGTCCCATGCCGACACGGTCGGGCGTGGGCGGCGGAAAGTAGTTAGGGCGAGGTCAGGGCGGGGATAGGCTTTTGATAGGGCTGAGCAGATTTCCGCAAGAGGCCTGAAATTAAGGGTTTTATGCGGGTCGGCTCCGTGTGGCCTCGAGGTGTGGACGGTGCGCCAGAAGGCGACGAGGTCAGCGCCAATGAGGATCAGTGGCGCACAACATCAGCACTGATTCCGATTCCGATTCCGAGAACTCGGGCTCCCCCAGGAGGGTGCAGAGCCGCGGCGACGAATCGTCCCAATGTCAACCTGGGTGAAAGGGGCCTCCACGAAGGGCTGGCCGCAGCTCCGCGACGGCGTCTGTCAACGATTTATATTTTGATCTGGCCGTCCCGCATCCCGACCATCTGCTCACGGCGAGGCACGAGGCGCGTTCGCCGGCTCGCAACAATCGTGACATGTCAAACGAGGGCTCGCCTCGTGCGCGCGGGCCCGCCGCGGTGGAAAGAGGACAACGTGTGTTCATTGCCTCGAGACGCGGCTGTGTATGAGATGCGCGCGGTGCCGAAATGGTTGCAAAGGTGCCAACCGGGAGCGCAGAGCCTCGCATCGGGAGGCCGTTCAACGACCGCGGCCCGTTGGTTTTACGCAATGGCCACGTTGAGGCGCCGTCGAGCCCGCCCTACGGTGCGGCGTGGCCGGCCGCCGCGATGCCGAGTGAGATCTTCGGCTGCGGCGGCTTCAGATGGCGGGCGAGGAAGACGTAGATCTTCTCGCGGTAGCTCCACGCCTCGGGGGTGTCGAGGCGGTCGAAGCTGTGGCCACCGGGGACGTCGGAGACCTCGTGCTCGAAGTCCTTGCCGGCGGCGGTCAGGGCCTGGACCAGGTGCTCGACCTCGATGTAGTTGACGTCCTCGTCGTGGAGGTTGGTGTGGATGCGCAGCGGCTTGGTCAGCCTCTCCACCGACCACACCGGCGAGCGCCGCTTGTACTCCTCGAGGTTCTCGGCCGCCGACTGGCCGATGAAGTAGTCGGCCTCGTAGAGGTCGCGGTAGCTCTGGGTCATGTAGCCCATCCGTTGCACCAGGTCGGAGACCGGCACCCCGGCGAAGCCGCAGGCGTAGGCGTCGGGGTAGCGCAAGAGGCTGAAGAGGGTGATCAGGCCGCCGTGGCTCCAGCCGAGGATGCCGACCCGCTCGGGGTCAACCCGGGGGTGGTTCTCGACCGCCCAGTCGCGGGCGGCGAGCGCGTCCGCGACCTCGAGGCCGCCGTAGTCGATGTCCTCGTACATGCCGCGGCCGTAGCCGGTGGAGCCGCGGTACTCGGGCGCGACCACGATGTAGCCCTGGCTGATGAGCTCACGCACGATGTGGGCGTAGTAGGTGGTGAAGTCGGCGTGGACGCCGCCGTGCGGCAGCACCAGCAGCGGGAGCCTGCCAGCGTCGTCGAAGCCCCTTGGGGTGAAGAGGTAGGTGTAGAACTTGAGGTGGTTGCCGGCGCCCTTGCCGGTGGGGTTGTCTTCCTTCCAGCGCGGCGGGCCATAGATCCGGAACTTGTCGACGACCGCGACGTCGCCGACCCGGTGGTACCAGAGGATGTCGTCGGCGAGCTTGGCGAGCACGTCGAGCTGGTGGCCGGTGCTTTCCTGCGCACGCTCGACGGCTTCGACGGCGGGCGATTCGGGCGTCTCGGCGGCCGCAAAGGCCGGCGCGGTCGCGGCGACGACGACGAGGGCGAGGGCTGCGGGGTGCGTCATGATGGCCGTCCTCCGGGCCTCATCTTACAGCCGCCCGCGGCCGTCGGGGGTACAATCGGGTCCATGGTTCCACCCGAGGACGAGAGCGGGCGCCGTTCCATCGGCGATCTCACCCGACGCATCAGGACCGCGGCCGGCCTCGCCAAGACGCCGAGCACGGCGGTCACGAGGATCATCTCGGAGGTGCCGCCGGGCCGCAGCCACCTGCCGCTGCGCTACCAGCTCAGGGATGACGCGGACGGCCCCTATCTGACGTGCGTCGAGGCGTCGAACATCCGGGTTCGCATCGAGCGCGGTGTCAACGTCTCGTCGTCCTCGGCGCGCAAGGCCGCCACCGGCACGATCTTCCTCGACGGCGCGGCGCAGGGCGAGCCGTTCATGGACGCCGGCAAGGGCGTCTACAACCTGGACCACCACGAGGGCTGCGTTCGGCCGTTCACGCTGGCCACCTGCGAGCAGGCGATGGTGGTGATCCTGAAGGGCCTCGACCTGTCGGGCGAACGCTGGACCGTCAACGCCAACGACCCGGACTTCGACACGGTCCTCGCGATCTGGCTGCTCCTCAACCATCGCCGGCTGTCGGCCAACGGGGAGCTGCGCCGGCGGATGATGCCGGTGGTGCGGCTGCAGGGTGCGATCGACGCCCACGGCCTCGAGCTGGCCGAGCTCACGGGCTTCCCGCACGAGCTCCAGACCGAGACCCTGACGACCATCAACCGGATGCGGGAGAGCGAGCTCGAGCTCAAGAAGGAGGGGACCTGGGATGAGGTGGACTTTCTCGAGTTCACCGCCGAGAGCCTCCAGCAGCTGGACGAGCTGGTGTACTCGCCCTCCGACTTCGAGGACCTGCGCGAGGTCGAGGAGCTGGCCCGGGTGTGGATCGCGCCTCAGCGCTTCGCGCTCGCGTGCCGCTCGGAGTCCGGGATCTACGAGGTCGAAGAGCACCTCAAGGAGGTGCACGCCGACCGCCTCGGCCTGGTGGTGCTCGCCAGGGGCGACCACACCTTCACGCTCCGCCAGACCGATCCTTTTCTGCCGACCAATCTCGAAAGCCTCTACGAGCGGCTCAACCTGTTCGACCCGGCGGCCGGCGGGGACAACCGGTGGGGCGGGTCCGGGGACATCGGAGGCTCGCCGCGGGCCACCGGCACAGGTTTGTCTGTCGACGAGATCATGGGAATCTGCCGCTGGGTCTACACGCCGCCGTCGGCCGGCCGCAGGCTGGGATCGGCCCTGGTCGGGCTGGCCCTGGCGGCGGCGGTGCTCTGGCTGGCGGTGATCGCCGCCGGGGGTTGGGGTTTCAACGGCCTCTCGGCGCCGCGGCCGCAGGACTTCACGGCCGCGGCGCTGGTGTTGCTGGGATTGGCCAGCGCTCTGGCGCTGCTCGGCAGGACCCGCTTCCCCGGCCACTTCGGCCTGCGGCCGCCCCGCGGAATCGGGTTTCTGGCGCTGCTGCCGCTGACGATCGCCGGCGCCCTCGGCGGGGGCGTCTGGGCGCCAATCAACCTCGCGCTGACCGGCGGCGTCTTCGGGAACGCGGGGTGGTGGTTCGCCGGCGTGCTGCTGGCCGGGGTGGTCGGCCTCGAGCTCCTGTGCCGCGGGGTTCTGCACGGCATCATGGTCACCGCCCACCCCATCATGCTGTGGAGCGGGCGGAGGTTCGTGTCGGTTCCGAACGCAGTGGCGGCCGTCGCCTCCACCGCGGCGGTCGTGCTGTGCTTTCTGCCACCGACCTGGCTCGCCGGCGGCGGACTCAGCGTCGGGCTCTGGATCGCGTCAGCTCTGGCTGTCGGCCTCGCCTGCGGCTACGTTCGCGAGCGCAGCCGCAGCGTGTGGGCAGCTGCAGCCTTGCACGCACTCTCGGTCGCTGCAGCCTGGTGGCTGGTCCGGATCATCTTCGCGGGGTAGGTTTGCTGACCGTTTTTTACCCCGCGCGCAGCGCACGCGGCGCGAAATCGGTCACGCGTACAGCTCGAGAAACCGCCACAGCAGCCGGTCGGCCTCGATGGAGGGCCTGAGCGAGCGCAGGATCCGCTGGTGCGCGGTCTCGTCCGCCACGTAGTCCTCGAGAAAGACGAGGATCCGCTCGCGCAGGCGCTCCTCGTCCATCTCGCTGTGGAACTGGGTGCCGTAGACCGGCCGATCCGCGAGGCGGATGGCCTGGTAGGGGCAGAGATCGGAACGGGCGAGCTCGAGCCAGCCGGGCCCCAGCTCACCGGCGCGGTCGTTGTGGCCGAGCTGTACGTGGAAACGATCGGGACATCCCGCGAACAGCGGGTCGCGCCGGCCCTCCGGTGTGAGGACGACGGGAAGCGTTCCGATCTCGGCACGTTCCTTGTCCTCGACCACGCGGCCGCCGCCGAGCTCGGCGAGGAACTGGTGGCCCCAGCAGGCGCCGAAGACCGGCCGGCCGTCCTCGATCAGGCGGTGCACCACCTCGCGCAAGGGTTCTGTGAAGGGGTGCTCGGTAGTCACGGAGAAGGCGCCGGCACCGCCGATGATCACCGCGTGGACGTCCTCGACCTGGTGCCACGTCAGCCGCGGCTGGTCCACCAGGTTGATGAACCGGAACTGTTTGCGCGCCACCTTGCAGCGTTCGATGAAACAGCTCTGCTCCTGGCGCAGGGAGATCAGCTCGCTGCGCACCTGCAGCAGGGCCAGGCGCAGGCGGGTCCTCGGCGTGGCCATCGATGGGTTACTCCCCGCGCCCGGACATCATCCTCCCCATCCGTCCTTCCAGCGCCGGATGACGGCGAAGACGTCGGGGGGAGTCGGCAGGCGTCGGCCCACCCGCTGCTCCGCGACCGTGCGAACGGTCGGCTGCTCGCAGCGCAGGAAGGGGTTGGTGGCGAGCTCGTCGTCGATCGTGGACGGAACCGTCGGCCGGCCCCGAGCGCGCGCCTCGCGGGTGGCGTCGAGGCGCTCGGAGAGCCGCCGGTTCTGCGGCTCGACCTCGAGGGCGAACCGGAGATTGGTTGCGGTGTACTCGTGACCGCAGTAGGTGCGGGTGTCGCCGGGGAGCGACGAGAGGCGCGCCAGCGAGCTGTACATCTCGTCGGGGGTGCCCTCGAAGATCCTGCCGCAGCCGCCGGCGAAGAGGGTGTCGCCGACAAACGCGAGGCCTCTGCCCACGTAGGCGACGTGGCCGGCGGTGTGGCCGGGCACGTCGAGCACATCGAGACCGAATCCGAGCTCCGGAATCTCGACCCGGGCTCCGCCTGAGACCGGGTGGTCGACCGCGGGGATATTCTCGCGGCGAGGCCCGTAGACGGGGACCGGGTTGCGCTGCAGTAGCTCGCCGACCCCGCCGGTGTGGTCGAGGTGGTGGTGGGTGAGCAGGACCGCGGCGAGCCGCAGCTCCCTCCGTTTGAGGGTCTGCAGCACCGGCTCGGCGTCACCTGGATCGACCACCACCGCCGCGTCGAAGGGCGGTGACCAGATGAGCCACACGTAGTTGTCGCTCATCGAGCAGATCGGATCGACCTGAGGCACCTGATCATGCTGCCAAACCCAGCGCCGATCGTCAATTGCGGCAGCGGCGGCAAGGAACGCGGGCGGCCGTGGCAAAATGTCGGCATGACCAGATACCTGCTTGTCGCTGACAGCCTCGGTGACCTCGACCCGGAGTTCGACCTCGGGGTGTGCATCAGCACCGAACTCATCCGCCGCGGCATCCCCGTCGACTACCTCGACCTGCCGGCGACCGACCCCGACCGGTCGTCCGAGGAGTATCTCGCGCTCCTGCCGGTGCAGGAGGTCCTGTCGTCGGACGGCGATCGCGACCCGTTTTGGGAGCTGGGTCCACCGCGAATTGCCCGCGTCGAGGAGTACCGGGTGATCCTGCAGCGCAAGGACCCGCCGGTGGACGAGCTCTTCGTCTCGCGCACCCGGCACTTCGAGGCAGCGCCAAAGGAGATCGTGCAGATCAACCGGCCGCCGGCGACCTACCAGCTGTCGGAGCACACGGCGGCGCTCCGCTACCCCGAGTACGCCGCGCCGACGGAGGTCTGCAACAGCCCCGAGGAGGTGGTGGCCGCGGTACGGGCGCAGGCGGGGGAGGTGGTGCTCAAGCCCGAGAGCACCTACTGCGGGATCGGCATCACCTTCGTCGACCGCTGGGAACGGGAGCAGAGCCTGGAGGCCTACTGGCGGCGGTGGGGGCCGCACGTCATCGTGCAGCCGTACCTCGAGGCGATCGAAGACAGCGGCGACCTCAGGATCCTCACCATCAACGACCGGGTGCTCGGATCCGTGCTGCGGGTGCCCGCGGCCGGCTCCCGCCTTGCCAACCTCCACCAGGGGGCGGTGGCGGCGCGCCTCGATCCGACGCCGCGACAGCTCGAGGCGTGCCGGGCGGTGGCGGCCGATCTCAACCCCCTCGGGCTCTTCCTGCTCGGCCTCGATTTCATCGGCGAGCACCTCACCGAGGTCAACTTCACGTCGCCGACAACCATCGTCCAGATCAACCGCGTCAACGGCATCCGCGCCGACATCGAGCTGGTCGACGAGCTGGAAAGGATGTGGCGGGCCCGCTGATTTGCCTGGCCCTTGAACCGGCAGCAGATCAGTGGAGGTGCTCGTTGAGGTAGTCGGTCAGCCGGACACCGTCCTGGCCGAGGAAACTGTCGAAGCGGGCGCCGACGCCCTCCATCCGCTCGAGGCGGAGGTTGGTGGTGCGCCGGATGGTGGCGGTGCCGCGGATCGGGTCCACCTCGCCGGGAATGTTGATCTCGAAGTCGATGGTCGTGCCCGGCGGGTAGTGGCCGAAGCCGCGCAGCAGCATGCCCGACTCGGAGACGTTCTCGGTCTGGCAGAAGGTGCGCAGCGGCCGCTGGTCGAGGTGGAGCACGACCCGGGTCGGCGCCTTGAGCGGCAACCTCGGCGCCACCGAGGAGAGCTCGGTAATGGAGGCCGCGAGGAGCTCGTCGACGTTGTCGGACGCGATCGCACGGTTGACGCCGACGCCGACGAAGGCCTGGGCGGCCTCCAGGTGGTCCGGCTCGGCGAGCAGGATGACGCCGCTGCGCTGGCACGCGGAACCGGGCGCCCTGACACACCGGATGAAGCGCCGCAGCGGCGTGATCGCACCGGGGAAGCCGATGATGATGATGTCGAAGCGCGTGTTCTGAACCAGCTCCAGGGTGTGGTCGTCCCACGCCTCGAGGTGAAGCTCGATATCCGATGATCCGAGGGCGGACCGCGCCTGCTCGAACACGGGCCCGTCGATCCGGGTCATGATGACCTGACGCTTCGACATCCTGTTCCCCCGTCTCATTATAACCTACCGGGATCGAGCGTCTTGAGACGCGGACGGGCACGATCCGCACGCGGCCGGCCGGGCCCGCCGGGGATCCGCCGCAGCGCCGCCTTGGCGCGGGACCGCGTTCTGAGGCACACTGGGCGCGCAGATGAACGAGGTTGGGGGCAACGGAGTCGGTGGGGGAGCGCTCCGGGTCATGTCGGACGTGGCGCTGGCGCCGCTGACGACGTTGGAGCTCGGCGGTGTCGCCGATCGCCTGGTCGAGCTCGAGCGGGTGGAGGACGCGCGCGAGGCGGTGCGATGGGCCCGTGGCGACGACCGGCCGCTCGCGATCCTCGGCGGTGGCAGCAACACGGTGGTGGCGGACCAGGGCTTCCGCGGCACGGTGCTGCTGGTGCGGCTGGCAGGCGTGGCGATCGAAGAGCGGCGAGATTCGGTGCGGATGACGGCCGCGGCGGGCGAGAACTGGGACGCTCTCGTGCAGCTGGCGGTGGCGGAGGGCCTGGCGGGTCTGGAGTGCCTGTCCGGGATTCCCGGCTCGGCCGGAGCGACCCCGATCCAGAACGTGGGTGCCTACGGCCAAGAGGTGTCAGAGGTCGTCGAGGAGGTGCGGGTGCTCGACCTCGGCGATCTCTCGCTGCGCTCCATGACGACGGAAGAGTGCGCGTTTGCCTATCGCAGCAGCGTCTTCCGCCGTCACCCCGGCCGCTACCTGGTCCTCGAGGTGGCCTATCGCCTGCGCCGCGGAGGCCGGCCGAAGATCATCTACCGCGAGCTCGCGGAGCTGCTCGGAAGGGCCTCGGCCGCGCCGTCCCTCGCTGACGTCCGCGACGCCGTGCTGACGCTGCGGCGGTCGAAGTCCATGGTCGCCGACGCGGACGATCCCAACCGGCGCAGCGTCGGCTCGTTCTTCGTCAACCCGCTCGTCCCGAACCAAAATCTCGTTCGCATTGCCGCTGCCGCGGACGCCGAGGTGCCGGCTTTCCTCGCCGGGGACGGCATGGTGAAAATCCCCGCGGCCTGGCTCATCGAGCGCGCCGGGTTCCGCCGCGGCCTCGCGCGGGGCGGGGTCGGCATCTCGACCGCCCACACCCTGGCGATCGTGAACCGCGGCACCGGATCGGCCGACGAGCTGCTGGCTCTGGCGCGCGAGATCCGCGACGGGGTCAGAGCGCGCTTCGGGATCGAGCTGCGGCCGGAGCCGGTGTTCATTGGGTTCGGCAGCCCCAATCCACTCGATTGACCGATGCGGTGGTACCTCGTATCCCAAATTTCCGAACTTCACGGCACGACCTGCGGGAAAGCGGAAGTTTGGGATACGTGGTACCGTCCGGGGTACCGTCGGGAGATCAATCCGCCGAGTAGGCCACCTCGAGGCGCCGGGCCGCCCTGGTCGCCACGAAGACGAGGGCGGTCGAGGCCGCCGGGAGCGCGAGCAACGCGATCCACCGAGGCACGGGTTCCGCGAGCAGCGCGAAGGCCCCCAGGGTCACCGGGACCGGTGCGAACGACACCAGGTAGTGCACGAAGCTGACGTACTTGAGGAAGGTCGGGAGGAACGGGGTCAGGATCTCCCAGCCCAGGAAGAGCACCGCGGGCACCATCGGGTTCTTGAAGTAGAGTCCGGCCAATAAGAACAGCGCCCCGTAGGCGATGCACGCGAGCACCACCATCAGCAGGTAGAGCGCGAGCTCCTGGACTCCGGCGGCGGAGCTCAGGCGCGCCAGGCCGGCTGCGCCGTGCGGCAGGTACGCCAGCAGGTAGGTCAGCGCGGTCGCGGGAACGAGGACCACGGCCGCGGCGACGAGGCCGCCGGCGTACTTCCCGACCACGAGGACGTCCCGCCGCAGCGGCGCCAGCAGGGTGTAGTGCAGGCTCTTGTCCAGCATCTCGCCGCGGAACAGCCGGACGAAGATGACCGCATTGGTGAAGAAGACGATGAACCGCAGGATGAAGAGGTTGAAGACCTCGGCAAACTCGGTGGTGGCGTGGCTGACGTTGGCGCGCGCGACCTCGGGCATGAAGAGGGCGCGCAGCACCATCAATGCCAGAGGCATCCCCACCAGCAGCAGCGCCGGCAGCGCGCGACGGCCGAAGAGCGACGGCAGGATCTCCGATCGGGCCACGGCCCAGGCCTGACGTCGCCGCAGCCGCAGGTCGGGGGAGCTGCCGCCGGTCACTCGCCGCCTCCCCGGGACCCGCGGCCGATCAGGTAGTCGTAGACGGCATCGACGCTCTCGTCCGCCGGCGCGACGGTCTCCACCTCGACTCCGGTCTCGAGGATGACGCGGTTGAGGTCGGTGAAGAAAACGGCGGCCTCACGGGTCCGAACCAGCAGCCCCTGGTCATCCACGATCCGGACCTCCACCACGTGCTTCCGCTCGAACAGGCGGGCGGCCACCGCGTGCGGGCGGTCGCAGCGGATCAGGACCTGGATCGGATGCGAGGTGATCTCGCCCCGCACCTCGCGGATCTGTCCCTCGGCGACGATCGAGCCGCCGTGGATCATGATCACCTGATCGGAGATCACGTCGACCTCGTGCAGGATGTGGCTGGAGACGATGACGTGCCGCCCCTCGGAGGCGAGCTCCTCGAAGAGCGCGATCATCTCGGCCCGTCCCATCGGATCGAGCCCGTTGAGCGGCTCGTCGAGCACGAGGACGCGGGGATCGTGGCAGTGGGCGTGGGCGAGCTTGATGCGTTGCCGCATGCCCTTGGAGTAGCCGGCGATCCGCCGCCGCGCCGCATCGGCGAGGCCGACCCGCTCCAGAGCCTCCGTTGCTCGCCGGTCGGCCTCGCGTCCTTTCACGCCATGCATCGCGAGGGCGTGGCGCAGGAACCCGATCCCGGTGGCGCCGGTGGGGAAGGTGTCGTACTGGGTGCAGTACCCGACCAACCGGAACAGCCTCTCCGGCCGGTTCGGCGGCACGCCAAGGACCGAGATCGAGCCACGGCTCGGCCGCAGCAGGCCGGTCATCAGGTGCATCAGGGTGCTCTTCCCGGAGCCATTCGGGCCCACCAGGCCGGTCAGTCCGGGCGGCACCCCGAGGTTGACTCGGTTGACCCCGAGCACCTCGCCGTAGAACTTGGAGACGTCGCAAAAGGTGATGCGGTCGCCGCTCATCGTACGACCTCGTGAGGCCTCAGCTTGCGGGAGATCAGCCACACGCTGAAGGCGGTCGCGACCGCGAGGGTCAGCCAGTTCCAGAACACCGGCAGCCCGCTCGGGGTCTGCGCACCGAAGAGCGCGAGGACGACGCTGTTGATGGCCCGTACCAGGTGGACGAGGTCGCCCCAGGACGTGCCGGTGACGGCGTTGACCGCCTGCGCGAAGCCGGCGAGGATGAAGATAATGGCGAACAGGGCACCCCGCGCGACCGGCTTGTGGCGGACCCAGGCCGAGATCGCGAGGGTCAGCATCGAGATCACCACGATCCAGGTGATGTGCCCCACCAGGTAGGCGATCCCGATCCGCAGGTTGTCGTTCCACCAGCCGTTGCCCTCGAGGGAGGACTGCAGCGCGAAGATCAGCACGCCCGTCACCCAGGTCATGGGCGAGAGCAGGATCGCCAGCACCGCAGTCTTGCCGAGCACGTACTCGGCACGGGTGATGGGCCGGCCGAGGAAGAGCGGCAGGGCGTTGTTGGAGAGATCGGCCGCGATCAGGCTCGGAGACACCAGCACCGCGACCAGAAAGGCCGGCAGTGCCTGCCACGAGAAGAGGATCATGAAGAAGCGCGCCGTCAGCACCTTCATGAGGTCCCCGGGCATGCCGAGCTGCTGCAGCAGCGGCAGGTTGTGGCTGATGTAGATGAAGCCGAGGCCGAGGGCCGACGGCAGGAAACAGAGGGCGTAAAAAACGGTGAAGGCGCGCGACGCGAAGACGTCGCCGAGGGCGTAGCGGGTGACCACCAGGAAGCGCCACCTGAGCGGGGTCAGCTCGCCCGAGAAACGGCGCCACGTGCGCTCATACACGGCCATGGGGGGCCTCCATGGCGCGCAGGAAGATGTCCTGCAGCGAGTCGCGCTTGAGGTCGAGGTGGCGGATGCCGACGCCGAGCCCGTCGGCGATCTCGTACAGATCGCGGACGCTGCGGTCCGCCGGCAGCACCAGCTTGAGACGCCCGGGATCGCGCACCGCCACCTCGCAGCCAAGGGCTGAGAGCCGGCCGGCGAACGCCGGCTCGGGGCGTTGCAGCTCGAGCTCGACGAAGGAGCGATTGGCGCGGCGCTCGGCCTCGAGATCGCAGCTGGCGGCGATGCGGCCGTCCTTGAGGATCAGAACCCCGTCGCACACCGACTCGACGTCCCGCAGCAGGTGCGACGAGAGCAGGACGCAGGTCTCGCCGCGGTCGCGAATGTCGAGCACCAGCTCGAGCATGCGCTTGCGCGCCGGGGGATCGAGCCCGTTGGTGGGTTCGTCGAGCATCAGGAGCCTGGGACCGTGGACGATGGCCTGGGCGAGCTTGACCATCTGCTTCATGCCGGTGGAGAAGGTGCCCAGCTTGCGGTAGCGGGCCTCGCCGAGGCCGACGTAGAACAGGGCCTCGTGGGCGCGTTCCCATCCTTCCCGCGCAGCGGCATATCCTCGCCATCCGGGCCGACGAGGCCGACACG
>CAZSTH010000052.1:22860-25642 GCA_964609835.1 uncultured Thermoanaerobaculia bacterium | reverse complement strand
CGACCGCCACCGTCGACCGCCACCGCTGACCGCCACCGCCACCGCCACCGATCCTCTGCCGCGCGCTGCGAGACGCGCGTAGAATGACCCGATGAACGAAACCATCATCGGCGTTCTCGGCGGCATGGGACCGGAGTCGACCGCCGAGCTGCTGGTCCGCATCACGCGCCTGACGCCGGCCGCAGTGGAGCAGGACCACCTCCGTGTGGTGATCGACTCGAACCCCTGGATCCCGAACCGGACCGAGGCGCTGCTGTCCGGTGATCTCCAGCCGGTGATAGACGCGCTCGTGGGGACGGCATCCACTCTCGAGCGCGCCGGAGCCGGGGTGATCGGCATCCCGTGCAACACCGCCCACGCGTTCTTGGTCGATCTGAGGAAGGCGGTCGATGTTCCGTTCGTCGACATGGTGGGAGCAACCGCGGCCCGTGTGCGTGGCGAGCTGGATGAGGGCTCGGTGGTCGGCCTCCTCGCCACCGACGGCACCCTGCGCACGCGGCTCTATCACGAGGCGCTCGCGGAGCTCGGGCTCGAGGCGGTGGCGCCGGTCAGCGCGGGAATCCAGAACGCGGTGATGGACGCGCTCGACACCGTCAAGCTGCACGGGGTGGTCGAGTCGGCGCAGGCGCCGCTGGCGGCGGCGATTCGAGACGTGGCGGCGCGGGGCGCGGTCGCCCTCATCGCCGGCTGTACCGAGGTGTCGCTGATTCTGACCCGATACCCGCCCGCCCTGCGGTGGTTCGACCCGTTGACGGTGCTCGCGGAGGAGCTGGTGGCCGCGGCACGCGGAGAACAGGGAGGCGGCGCATGAACCGGCAACTGTCGGTCGTGGTCGCGTTGGCGGTGGCTTCGGCAGCGGCGGCCGGCGGACTCGAGGAACGTCCGAGGGCGCGCGACATCGGGCTCGAGCCGGGGGTGCTCGAGCCGGGGCCTTTGAACGCCATCACCGACGTGGAGGGCGTCCTGGTGGGCCACCGCACCCTGATCGAGGGCCGATCGGTCCGCACCGGCGTCACGGCGATTCTCCCCCACGGCGGCAACGTGTTCCAGGCCAAGGTTCAGGCCGCGGTGTGGCCCGCCAACGCCTTCGGGAAGGCGGCCGGGTTTCTGCAGGTGGCCGAGCTCGGGAGCCTCGAGACGCCGATCGTTCTCACCAACACGCTGTGCGTCGGCACCGCGGTGCAAGCGGTGGTGGACTGGACGCTGCGTCAGCCGGGCAACGAAGAGGTCGGTTCGGTCAACGCGGTGGTTGGAGAGACCAACGACGGCTACCTCAACGACATCCGCCGCTGCGCGGTCGCGACGGCCGACGTCGAGCGGGCCATCGAGGACGCGACGGGCGGGCTCGTGGGGGAGGGCTCTGTCGGCGCCGGCACCGGCACCACCGCCTTCGGCTTCAAGGGCGGCATCGGCACCTCCTCGCGAGTGCTGCCTTCGGAGGATGGCGGTTTCGTGGTGGGTGCTCTGGTGCAGTCCAACTTCGGTGGCATCCTGACGATCGACGGTCTGCCGGTGGGCGAGGCGCTCGGCTGGGTGCCCGCCGGTGCGAATGGCGACGGATCGTGCATGATCGTGCTCGCCACCGACGCGCCGCTGTCGCCGCGCAATCTCGAGCGGATGGCCAAGCGCGCGGTCATGGGTCTCGCGAGGACCGGTTCCTTCATGGCGAACGGCTCGGGCGACTTCGTGATCGCCTTCTCGACGCGAAATCCCGTACCCCACGAGAGTGGTGATGGAGTCCGGATGGACGAGGTGCTCGCCGACGATCGCATGAGCCCGCTCTTCCTGGCCACGGTCGAGGTGGTGGAGGAAGCCATTCTCAATTCGATCCTCAGGGCGACGACGGTCGCCGGCCATCGAGGACGGACGCGCGAGGCCATCCCGATCGGTGCGGTGCGGCAGATGATCCTGACAACGGAGGAACCCGTGGGCCAGGAAGAGCACGACAAGAGGATCGACTACATCGAGTTCCCGACCACCGATATGGCTGCAGCCAAGGCGTTCTACTCGCGGGCCTTCGGGTGGAGCTTTCAGGACTGGGGCGCCGCCTACGCCAGCTTCGAGGACGGCCGACTTGCCGGCGGCCTGCGGTTGGAGGAGGAGGTGGCGCCGGGCGGTCCGTTGGTCGTCCTCTACGCGGTTGATCTCGAGGCCGTGCAATCCGCCGTGAGCTCGGCGGGCGGCACGATTGTCAAGGAGATCTTCAGCTTCCCCGGCGGCCGCCGTTTCCACTTCACCGACCCCTCGGGCAACCTGCTGGCCGTCTGGTCGGATCGCTGACCCACGTCTTCGCCCGAATGCGGGCAATTCACCAACGATGAAGACACGACGACACGAAGACACGAAGGACCACGTGGCACGCCCGGAGCGACACAGCCGTCAAGTCCGCGGTGGCTTCGCGCCTTCGTGGCCCAAACGGGTGGGCGGACGGCTTTCCCGATCCGAAATCCGAAATCAGCCCCCCGGGTTCTCCCGCCCGTGCTCTTGGTGTCATACCACTCGTCGTGCCACTCACCATCGACCAGCAAACCCATGGTGCCCCCGATCGTTCGACGTCGGGCGACCGTCCTCGAGGGCAGGATCATTCCGAGCGGGGCAGCTGCGGCCGGATCTGCTGATCGGTTCGCACATGCCGAGTTCCGAATTACTCTACGCGATACATCCCCTCGATCAGTTCCGCGTACCGTTCCATCGCCAGATTGCGCTTGACCTTGAGGGTCGGTGTCAGCAGGCCGTCGGCGATCGAGAACTCATCGACGACGCGGAAGTCCTTGACGGTCTC
>CAZSTH010000052.1:0-22850 GCA_964609835.1 uncultured Thermoanaerobaculia bacterium | reverse complement strand
TTGTCGAGCCAGCCGATCACGGTCTCGTGCCATAGGATCGAGTTGGCCGGCTTGAGCACCCAGTGGTTCTCGTCCGGGAAGTACAGCAGCTTGCTCGGGATGCCGAGCCGCTGCAGGGCGTTGAAGGCGGCAAAGCCTTGCGTCTCGACGACGCGGAAGTCCTTGACGGTCTCGAACGAGGCGAGTTCGCGGTTGAAATCCTCGATCACGGAGCCGATCAGCTCCCGGACGCGTGGATGGTCGCGCAGCTCGTCGCCGTCGTCCGCCGCGATGCCGCTGTCGGCCGCGAAAGCCGCGACGTTGTCGGGGTCGACGGTGACGAGGGCGGTCAGGTACCGCCGCCGGTCGCCGATCACGCACACCTGGTTGATGTACTTGGAGGTCGCGATCAGGCCCTCGATCGCTGACGGCGCGATGTTCTTGCCGCCGGCCGTGATGATCAGGTCCTTCTTGCGGCCGGTGATCCGCAGGAAGCCCTCGTCGTCGATCTCGCCGAGGTCGCCGCTGCGCTGCCAGCCGTCGGGTGACAATGTCTCGGCGGTCTCAGTGGGCATCTTGTAGTACTCGCGCATGATGTTGCGGCCGCGGTAGAGGACCTCGCCGTCGTCGGCGGTCTTCTGCTCGATCCCGGGCCCGGTCGGTCCGACCCAGCCGAACCGGTAGTCGTGGAAGCGGTTGATGTTGGTGAAAGACGTGTTCTCGGTCATGCCGATGCCTTCGAGGATGAGGACCCCGGCGGCGTGGAAGAAGCGTCCGATCTCCGGGTTGAGCGGTGCGGCGCCGGAGATGCACCAGCGGACACGGCCCCCGAATGCGGCCTGGATCTTCGAGAAGACGAGCCGACCGGCGATCGCGTGGCGAAGCTTGAGCGACGCCGGGATTGGCTGCTTCGCCACCTTGCGATCCGACACCTCGAGCCCGGTCGCCATCGACCAGTCGAAGATCTTCAGGGCCAGGCCCCCCTTGGCCTGCGCGCCTGCGATGATCTTGCTGTGGATCTTCTCGTACACCCTCGGCACGCTCGGGAACCAGTGCGGGCGGGCGATCGTGAAGTCCTCGGCGAGGGTCTCGATCGAGCGCGCGAAGGTCGTGGCGGTGCCGGTCGCGATGGCCGTGAAGACGCAGGTCCGGGCGAAGATGTGGGCCAGGGGTAGGAAGAGCAGGGTCTCGTCTCCCTCGTGGATCTCCCCCGACGCCCACACCGACTGCGCCGTGAAGGTGAGGTTGTCGTGAGTGAGGACCGCGCCCTTCGGTGTGCCGGTGGTTCCCGAGGTGTAGACGATGGTGGCGGCGTCATCTGCTGTCACCGCATCGACGCGGGTTTCGAGCGCCTCCTCACCGACCCCCTCGCCCAGCTCCACGAAGGTGTTGAAAGCGATGATCCAGTCGTCTTCTGCGATATCGCCGAAGACGATGACCTTCCGTACCCCGGGGATGCGGTCGCGGATCGCGACCAGTTTGTCGACCTGCGCGGCATTCTCGGCGAAGACCAGCACCGAGTCCGAGTGGTTGACGATGTGCTCGACGTCGTGCTCGAGTAACGAGTGGTAGATGCCGACCGCGCACGAGCCGATGCTGGCGAGGGCGATGTCGGTGAGCACCCAGTGGTAGCACGAGTAGCTGAGGATGGCGGCCTTGTCGCCCGGTCCGACCCCAAGCGCGATGAGGCTTCTGGCGACCCGCCGGACGTCGTCGTGGAACTCTCTCCACGACACCGATTGCAGTGCGAGGTCTGGGCCGATGGTGCGGTAGGCGGCGCGGTCGCCGCAGCGGTCGACGGTCTCCCGCACCATCTCGTGGACGTTCCTGAAATCCCTGAATTCCATGTTCATGCCCCCGTCTCCCTCAGGGCCGCGGGTTCTCTCGGGCGCCCGGTGGTGCGGCGAAGTGTAGCAGAAGGACCGGTTATACTCGTCCGCGCCCAGCCTTTCGTCAGCACGCATCGATTGGAGTGATGATGGAGTTCGAGAGTCTTTTGGAACAGCTGCGGACCGTGGTCTGGCTGCGGCAGGCGGTGATCGTCGGCGGCGCGATCCTGATCGCACTGGTCGTGTCGCTTTTCTTCTCACGCCTGGTTCGGGTGTTCACCCGCTCGACGAAGACCGACGTCGACGACCGCTTGGCGGCGGCGCTTCGCGGCCCAACGGTGTGGAGCGTGATCCTGGTCGGACTGCGGCTGGCGTTTGCGCAGTTCGAGGGCTCTCCGCCGGCCTTCCAATTCGTGGTCAAGGGTGTCGTCGTGTCGGTGATCTCGCTGATGTGGGTCGTGGCCTTGATGCGCGTCGGGCGCATTTCCCTCGACATCGTGAGCCGGCGCGTCGACCAGCTCAAGTGGATCGAGCCGCGAACCCTGCCGCTCTTCGACATGGTGCTCAAGGTCGCCGCCGTCGGCGGGTTCCTCTACTTCGCATGCATCGCATGGGAGGTCCCGCTGACCTCATGGCTGGCGTCGGCCGGTGTCGTCGGGATCGCGGTCGGCTTCGCCGCCAAGGACTCCCTCTCGAATCTGTTCTCGGGCATCTTCATCGTCGCCGACGCGCCCTACAAGATCGGCGACTACGTGCTGCTCGACAACACCATCCGGGGCGAGGTGCTGGAGATCGGCATGCGTTCGACCCGGCTTCTGACCCGCGACGATGTCGAGGTGACGGTCCCCAACGCGGTCATCGCCAACGCCACGATCGTTAACGAGACCGGCGGTCCGCACGAGAAGATGCGGGTCCGGGTCAAGGTCGAGGCCGCCTACGGCAGCGACATCGACGAGGTCGAGGAGGTGATGCTGGGGGCCATCGAGGGCGTCGGCTACGTCTGCGCCAGCCCCGAACCGAGAGTACGCTTTCGTGAGTTCGGCGGCTCCGGACTGGTCTTCGAGCTCCTGGCCTGGATCGACGAGCCGGTCCATCGCGGTCGCGTCCTGCACGAGCTCAACGGCAGGGTCTACAAGGCCTTCAACGCCGCCGGGATCGAGATTCCGTACGCCAAGCAGGACGTCTACATCAAGGAAATGCCCGCGTAGACAGCTTGCCCGCGGCTGATCGGAAGGTACGGTGTCTTACTTCGGTACGCAGCGGCCAGAGTTCGAGCGGCCGGCGCATGGTAAAATATCTCCATAGTGTCTTGATCTAGGCATCATATTTGCACTAGACAGATACGGCAGCCGGGAACGTCCGCACACCGGCGAGCGGCGCGAGAGGAGAGGTGAGGCATGGCTCCAGTGAAGTTCAAGATCGTCGGCGATCCCGCGGAGCTGAGGGTCAGCCAGTGCACCTTCTGCGCCCACCGCAGCCCGGACGGGACCCGTTGCAGGGCGTACCCGCGGGGCATCCCGGTCGAGATCCTGTTCAACGAGCACGATCACCGGCAGCCGTTCCACGGCGACAACGGCGTTCGTTACCAGCCGATCCAGCTCGGCTTTGCCGACAAGGGCGCCGCCTGATCCGAAACCGCGCCGGTTGCTACAATCGAGAAGTGATCAGAACACGAAAAGGGGGGCGTCTGATGCGACCCGCGACTGTGGTGACGGTGTGCGTGCTGGTGCTGGGCGGAGCCGCCGCAGCCGGTGCTCAGCAGAGCCTGGCGGAGCCGGCGCGTCCGATCGGTTCCGGAAACGACGAGCCTTCGGGCGTCGTGATCGACAACTCGTCGCTGGTCCGCGCCGGGTCGGCCGCCGGCCCGGGGCCTGCGGCGGGCGCCGGTCCGCTGCTCGACGCCATGCGGCAGTGCGCTGCGGCCATGCGCGAGCTCAACTCGATCCTGGACGAGACCGGCTCCGGCAAGGTCTTCTACGATCCCGAGTGGCGGGAACGGATCGACAACGCGGCCTTCGAGTTCGCACGGGCGCGCGGAGACCTGACCTTGGTGCCCATCAGCGACCGCTATCTGGCGTCCTGGGATGCCGCAGACGACGCGCTTGGGGAGGCCGTCGGCGCCCTGTCGGTGGTGCAGGACGCCATCGCCGACGATCAGCCGGTCTTCGCCCGCGCCAAAAAGCAGCTCCTCACGTCCGAGCAGCGGGTGAACCGGGCGTATGCCGAGATGCGCGCGGTGCACCGGGCCGAGATCGCGGAGCAGCCGGCCCCGCCGATCGATCCGATCGCCGCGTCGCGCGCCATCGACGAGCTGTGCGGACGCAGGTTCGGGACCGGGTCCGAGGGATTCGACAGCTGTGTGTCGGAGCAGCGATCGGCGATCGACCACATTCTTGCCCGCAACGCGGCACCACCGGGGCTGTCGACGGCCGCCTTCAACACCATCCGCAACGATTGCCGATTCGAGTGGCCCGGCGACTACGTCAACCGCGACCGCTGCGAGCAGCGCCGGATGGCCGCCGGGGAAGGCGGGTAGGAACGCCCGATCTCGCGTAACCGCGCGCGGCCTGCCGACATACAACTGCCGAGTGCGGAAGTTCCTCCTTCCTTCCGCCGGCCCTCCGGTCCCCCCTCGGAGGGCCGATTTTTCGTTTCAGCACCGTCTGCGCGGCGCTGCACAGGGGAGGGCGGCGGTCTTCTCGGGGTTCATCGCCGATAGGCTGCGAGCATGTCCTCGACCGTGCGCCGGAGGTCGGCGTCGCCGATGAGGCTGGCCAACGCCGGGTTGGTCCTGCAGACCCGGCCCAGGTGTTGAAGGGCCTCGCCGCGGCGCCCGCGAGCGGCCAGGGACAGTCCGAGATAGAGCTCCGAGTCCTCGTGCGGCCACAGTGCGTGGGCTCTCCGGAACGCCGCTGCAGCACCGTCGGGGTCGTTGCGCAGCAGTCGCGTGCGGCCGACCATCCGCCACAGCTCGGCCGCCTGCAGGGGGAGGCCGCCGATCCGCGGCGCGATCTCGGCCTCGATGCCCGCGGCGCCGCGGAGCCGCGCATCGCGCGGTGCGGCCTGCAGTGCTTGCAAGCGCAGGCCGCTGCTTCCCATCCAGACGTCGACTGCGACCCTTCGCATCTGCCAGGAGACCGATGCCGCGGCGAGGACGGCGATCGCCGCAACGGCGCTCAGGCGGCCGCGCCGCCAGACCATGTCAACGCGGGGGCCGGCATCGGCGAGGATCGCGGCCAACGCGATCGAGGTCGGGACGAGCCCGACCGCGAGGTGGCCGGGGTAGTGCAACAGCGCGAACGGAAGCCAGGCGGCTGCCGCCAGCGGCAGCAGAGGTCCGGCGCGCCGGCGGGTGGCGAACAGGGCCCATGCTGTCACGGCCGCCCACACGGCCCCAGGCGCTCCGAGCTCGGCCGCCAGCTGCAGGGGGTCGCAGTGGGCCCACTGGAAGTGACTGGCGAGCTCGTTGCGGCCGCCGGTGCCTTCGTTGCGGACCAGCCACCGCAGCCGGCTCGGGTAGTACTCGACGGTGTAGTTGGCGGCGCCGACTCCGACCACCGGACGCTGCCGAATCATCTCGGATGCGGCGGTCCAGCCGTCGGCGCGCGCCGACAGCAGTAGGTACCAGTCGCCGCGCGTCAGCCGTTCCGCCTGCGTGACCAGCCGCTGGCCGATGCCCGTTGCGGCAGCAGCCGCGGCGATCACGAGCGCGAGCGCTGCGGCGGTGACTGCAGCGCGGCGCGACCGCGTCTGGACGAGCCAGACCACGGTCAGGAGGGTCAGGCCGGCGATCCCGGTCAGGGTCTGGGTGACCACCGCCGCCCCCGCGAGGACTGCGGTCAGGACGTACCAGTGAGATCGCCTTCTGCCGCCCTCGAACTGGGTCAGCAGCAGCGGCAGCAGGAGGACACAGGCCATGGCGAGGTCGGCAGGATTGCCGGTCAGGCCGGTCAACTGCATCCTCCCGGTGGTCTCCGGCCCGAAGTCGAAGACCGGAACCCCTGCGATCTGGAGCACCAGCACGCCGACCGAACAGGCCACGCCCGCCGCCGCTGCCGCGGTCAGGAGCCGCCGGTCCTCCCGGGCGAGCGTCGCCATCCAGAGGATTGCCGCCACCCACACCGCGGCCGCGGCAGCCGACTGCAGGGCGCGCAGGGGGTGAGTGGCCCACGAGGCGGAGACCGCCATGAGGAGCGGCAGCGCGGCCAGAACCGGCGGCAGTTGTCCCGTGGGGCGGGAGGCGCGGCGGCGGTGCGCGGCCGATGCTGCAGCGAGACCGAGAGCGAGGCTCAGCGCGGCCAGGGCGGCGGCTTCCTTGGGGAGGCGGAATGGGCTAGCGGCGCCGCGGAGAACGACGACCTGAACCAGGAAGAAACCGCCGGCCGTGATCCATAACGCCCACCTTCCGGAGGTGGGCGGGGACGACCGAGAGCGGGACATGTGCGCATCCTAGCGCAGCCGGCCGGTTGACCTTGGCGGCGATCTGTGTACCCTGACGTTTTCCCGTACCGCTCGAAGCGGCACCTGGAGGGGCCACGGCATGCGGCGAAGCGTCATCATCGGAACTGGCAGGTACATCCCGGAGCGTCGTGTCCGCAACGCGGACTTCGGGCGGCGCCGGTTCTTCAAGGACTATGACGAGCCGGTCGATCCCGGTGAGAATCCGACCATCATCGCCAAGTTCGAAGAGATCACGGAGATCAGCGAGCGCCGGATCGCCGACGACGACCAGGTGGCGTCCGACCTCGGGACGCGGGCGGCCGAGAAGGCGCTGATCATGGCCGGCATCGACCGCGAGAGCCTCGACTACATCATCTTCGCCCACAACTTCGGGGACGTGCTGGCCGACAACCAGCGCTGCGACTTCTGCCCGAGCCTCGCCGCGAGGGTCAAGCAGCGACTCGAGATCGCCAACCCCGAGTGCATCGCCTACGACCTCCCGTTCGGGTGTCCGGGGTGGGTGCAGGGGGTGATTCAAGCGGACTACTACCTGCGGTCCGGCGATGCCTCGCGGGCGCTGGTCATCGGTGCGGAGACCCTGTCGCGGGTTTCCGATCCCCACGATCGCGACAGCATGATCTACTCCGACGGTGCGGGCGCTGCGATCCTCGAGGCCCGCGAGACTGGCGACGAGATCGGCGTCCTCGCGCACGCCGCCCGCTCGGACACCCTCGAGCATGCCCGGCTGTTGTGGATGGGGCAGTCCTACGACCGAAGCGACGGCGACCGCAGCCTCTATCTCAAGATGTACGGGCGCAGACTCTACAACTATGCGTTGAGCACGGTGCCCGGAGTGGTGAAGCAGAGCCTGGAACGGGCCGGGCTCGATCTCGCCGACGTCCGCAAGGTTTTTCTCCACCAGGCCAACGCCAAGATGGACGACGCGATCCTGAAGCGCCTGTTCCGGCTCTACGGCGTGGCGGAGATTCCGACGGGCATCATGCCGATGTCGATCTCGTGGCTCGGCAACTCGTCGGTGGCGACGGTGCCGACCCTCGTCGACCTCGTCGCGCGGGGTGAGATGGAAGGGCATCGACTCGAGCCGGGCGATGCGGTTGTCCTCGCCTCGGTCGGCGCCGGCATGAATATCAACTCGGTCGCCTATCGCTGGGTGTAGGTCTCGCGATTCTCGATTTTGAATTGTGAATGTTCAATTCCCGCCTCCCCCCACGGTCACCGCGGGAGTGGGTGAGAATCGAGAATCGAGAATTGAAAACCGAGAATCAGAGCCCGAACTGGATCCCGACCTGGACCATCGCGCCCGGCATCGGGTAGCCGAGGCGGTGCTGGTAGTCCTCGTCGAGCAGGTTCTCGCCGAAGACGAAGACCGAGCCGTCGAGGTCGAGCCCGAACAGCCGCCACGGCAGCGACAGCTTGGCGTTGGCCAAGAAGTAGTCGTCGACCGGCGCCTGGCCCGGTGCGAAGCGCGGGTTGAGGACGTAGCGGTCGTCGATCCACTGGAGATCGAGGTTGACCCGCCATGCACGGCGACCTGTCCAGGTGAGGCCGCCGACGGCCGTGCCCTGCGGGAGGTTGGGCACGGTCTCCGGGTCGGCGTCCGAGTAGGTGCCGCCGAGAAACAGCGCCAGCCGCTCGGTCGGTTCCATCTGCAGCGAGACCTCGAGGCCGTTGACGGTGTAGGCTCCGATGTTGGCGAACAGCGGCGGCGGCGGGGGCGGCGGCACGAAACGGATCGCGTTGTCGACCTCGTCTCGGAAGAGCGAGGCGGTCAGCCGCAGCGTGCGGCCGAACGAGGCGAGCCAGCCGATCTCGACGTGGTCGATGATCTCGGCCTCCAGGTCCTGCCACTGGTCGCCGCGGCCCCAGCCCGAGTACTGGACGGCGGCGTAGACCCCCGGCAGGTTGAAGCCGTGGGCGTAGTTGGCGTAGAGCGCGTGGTCCGCGAAGCCGACGGTGATCCCGGCCTGGCCGCCCCACTCGTTGCCGAAGTAGCGGCTGTCGTTGTAGCGCACGCCGGCGGACGGCGTGATGGTGACATCGTCTCCGAAGGTGTGGCTGAGCATGACGTAGGGCGCGGTGTTGCGGAACTCGAGATCAGTGGCGAGCCGATCGTCGGCAGGGTGCCGTTCGACGAACTCGCCGCCATAGATGTCGTGGTCGAGGCCGACCACCAGCTCGCCGCCGTCCCAGGGCCCTACCGTCTCTCGCCAGTGTACGCCGTAATTGGTGGAGTCGGTGATCGAATGGTAGTCGTGCTGCTCGGCGCCGCTCCACTGCAGCCAGTCGAAGGTGCCCGCGTCGAAATAGAGCTTGACGGTGCCCGTCCAGCGGTCGTGGTCGTGGCCGATGACGGCGAGGACGAAGTCGTTGTCGATGTCATAGGTGGGAACGATCGGGATCGGCGGGGCGCCGACCGCCCTCGGATCGCTGACCGAGCTCGAGGTGTGCTCGTAGAACAGCGACAGGCTCCAGGCGTCCGTGAGCTGGAACCCGAGGCGGCCCGACGCGGCGGTGATCTCGCCGTCGGCGTTGTCGCGGTGGCCATCGCTCTGGCGGTGGCCGGCGGTCACGTAGTAGTCGAAGGACTCGCTGCGTCCGCCGTACTCGAGGCTCCCGATCACGGTGTCGAAGGATCCGAAGGAGCCGATGAAGCGGCCGCCTGATCCGACGGAGGTGCGCCGGGGCGTCGACATGTTCACCGCGCCGAACGCCATGTTTCCGATTATCACCGGCTGCGCGCTGCGGTAGATGTCGATCGAGTGGACGGTGTCGATGTTGGCGACGTCGATCAGGGGGTGGGTCCAGATGCCGACGAAGCGGGGTATGCCGTCGGTCAGCATCACGATCTCGGCGCCCGGCCGCCCCGAGCCTTGACCGCGGATGAAGAAGGCCCCGCCGTCGCCGCCGCCGAAGGCGCCGATCGGGTTGTAGCGCGAGATCACCACGCCGGGGACCCGGCGCAGAGCCGAGGTCAGATCCTGGGCGTAGAGATCCTCGATCTGCTGCTCGCCGACGGTCGTCACCAGGCTGCCCGACAGGTCGAGCTGCGAGCCTCCGACGATCGGTGAGTCCTCCACCGTGAGCGTTCCGCGAAAGGTCGTGCGTGCCTCGGCTTGCGGCTCTGCCGATTCGGTGTCGGCCTCCTCATCGGCCACCGGCGGCTCCTGCGGACTCACGACGCCCGGCCACAGCATGAGCGCCGCCCCGAGCACTGCTGCCGACGTCCCGTGAAGGATCCGCGAACGCGAAGTGATGGAACTCATGGCCTGCCCCCCCGTTCTCTCCTGGTTTGGACGATCAGCCTCGAGCCGACGCTGATCGTTCTGCAAATATTACCAAACCACAAGGAGTATTACCAGTCGCCCAATCACCTCATGCTCGGCGTTCCCAGAGCGAGCGGACCTCGGTGGTGTCGGAGGCATCGACCGCGATCACCCTGGACTCGAGCAACAGGACACGCGAGCACAGGCTGTCGATGAAATCGAGGTCGTGGGTCGCGATGAGCTGGGCCGCCGGCTGCTCCGCGAGCAGGCGGGCGAGCTCGCGGCGTCCCGGCGGGTCGAGCCCGGCGGTGGGTTCGTCCAGCAGCAGCAGCGGCGGACCGGTGACGATCGCTCCGGCGAGCGCGATCCGAAGCTTCTGGCCGTGGGAGAGTTGGTGGAGCGGCTCCTCGGCGAGGTCGCCGGCACCCAGCTCGCCGAGGCAGTGGCGCGCGCGCCGGTGGGCCTCCCCGGAGGGGACGCCGGCGCGAACGAGCCCGAAGGCAACGTCTTCGACCGCGGTCGGGAAGAGCAGCTGGTCCTCGGGAACGTTGAAGAGGAAGCCGATCTGGCGCCGGATTGCAGGCGCCGTGCGGCGGCCCAGGCGGCTGCCGCAGACGATGATTTCACCGTCGTGGGGGACGAGGCCTACGAGCGCTTCGAGCAGCGTGGTCTTGCCGGCGCCGTTGAGGCCGACCAGCGCCGCCCGCTCGCCGTGAGCGAGCGCGAACGACAGGCGGTCGAGGACCGGGCGCTGACCGTGCCCGTAGCCCACCGAGGCCTCTCGGAGCTCGACGGCCGGTGCGGTCACCCGCCGCCTTTCAGCCTGAGCGTGGCTGCAGCGACCAGCGCGAGCACCGCGGCCGTGAGGGCCAGCGGGTCGAGAGGGCCAGGCCGCGCGGTGCCGAGGTCCGCGAGCCTCACTTCACCGAGACCGCGCAGGTCCATGGCGGCCGCGACCCGGTCTGCGCGGCCGATCACCCGGGGTAGCCAGACCTTCGGCATCGACACCAGCAGCGACAGGGCGGTGCGCGCCGGCACGGTGCCGCCGCGGACCGCGGTGGCGGCCGCAATCCGCCGTGTCTCGGCAAGCAGGCTCGAGGTCTGCTGCACGATCTGGAGCAGGATCAAAGCTACCGTCTCCGGCACCGGCAGGCCCGCCAGACCCCGGCGCAGGGCGCTCGGCGAAAGTGTCGAAGCCGCCGCCACCGAAATCAGCATCACGGCGAGGCCGTGGACCAGGACCGACCACGGCGCCGCAGCGGCGGCGGCCCATCCCGCCTCGGGCGCCGACGCGCGGATCACGGGCGTCAGCAGGAGGACCGGTGACAGCATCGCCAGCCCGAAGACTGCCGCCCCGCGCATGAAGGCCGCCGGTGGCCGGCACAGCCACAGCCAGAGAAAAAGGGTGGCGACGACCGCCGAGAGGCCGGCGGCGGTCGTCGCCGGGGTGAGAAGGCAGATGCCGATGGCCGCCGCGGCGCACGCGACACGGGTCTGTGGGGTGAGCCGTGTCATTGCGCCGCGGCCACTGCCCAATGGGAGATGCCATGAGGAGCGCACCTCAGGACGACCGTTTGACCGCGGTCACCAGGTACCGGCGGTCGTTGTCGATGACCTCGACCGGCGCCATCCCGGTCCCGCGCAGAACCTCGGCGGTCTCGGCACCGGGACCGAGCAGGTCGTGGCACACCGCCTCCGCGGCGGTGGAGTGGATGGCGTTGATGCGGTGTCGTGAGGCGAGGTGCCAGACGTGCAGGCGGCCGCTCCCGCGCAGCACCCGGCACAGCTCGCTCGCGCAAACGGCGTCGTCGTCGAGGTGGGGCCAGACCGAGAAGCAGATCACGCGATCGACGGATTCGGTGGCGAGCGGGAGGTCGCGGGCGTCGGCGACCGCCCAGCTCGCACGCGGGTCGGGGTTCTTCCGGCGCGCGACGCCGATCATCGCCGGCGTCAGGTCGAGCGCCAGCACGCGGCCGCCGTCGCCGAGCCGATCGAGCAGCGCCCGCGTCAGGTTGCCGGTGCCGCAGCCGACGTCGAGCACGGTCTCACCGGCCTCGACTCCGAGCTCTGCCAGGCCCGCCGACAGGCCTTCCCCGAGGGACGCCATGTCCTGCTGCGCGTCCCAACGGTCGGCGAGCGCCGAGAAGAAACGGAGTTTGTCAGGGCAGCTCATCGCGACTTTCCGCGGTCGAGTCCGACCACGATCTCACACCGTCGGCAGCGCGCACGATGAACGGGACGACGGCGATCATCAGCACGACCCCCGGCCAGCCGCTGACGAGCGACACTCCCGCCAGAAAGGCCGGCGGCAGATCGACGACCAGGGCGACCGCAAAGACGAGCCCAACGTGCAGCACCCTGCCGAGCAGCAGGGCGGGGACCATCAGCACCAGCTCGTGCCGAACCGGCCAGCGGCGGCTGGCCGCCGCGATCAGCGCCGTCATCGCGGCCAGCTCGACTGACATCACCGGTCCGATCGGCGGGTAGAGCGGCGGCATTCCGGTGGTGAGCGATGACAGCATGGGGACGAGAGCCGCGGTGACTGCGGCCGGTAGCGGCCGCACGAAGAACGCCAGCGCCACCAGCGGCAGATACATGGGCATGAAGACGTGGCCGAGGCGCACCAGGTGGAAGAGCGTCGGCAGCAGCAGGGCGGCCGCGCCGAAGAGGCCGCAGTAGGCGAGATCGTGGGGGCTGAGGCGATGCTGCATGGCCGTCTCGAGTCGCGCCTGGCGAGTCGAGCGCGGAGCGCGTCGCCAGGTTCGTATTACTTCAGAGAATTCTATACTACTGCCGGTCCTGTGAGTCAAGCCGCCGTCCGGGCGTCCGCGGTGAGTACGGCAACGTGCCCGGCGGCCGGTACGAGGTGACCAGTCGCGGTGATCGTCGGTCGGTGGCTGGGGTACACTGACGCCGATTCGGAGGCAACAATGGAACTCGAACGGATCAGCATCACGATCGAGACGGACCTGCTGGCACGGTTCGAGAAGTTGCTCCGGGAGCGCCAACTGGGCAACCGGTCCGAAGCAATTCGCGACCTCATCCGGCGCCGGCTGGTGGAGGAGGAGATCGAGACCGGCGACCGCCCGGTGGTGGCTTCGCTGACGCTGGTTTACGACCACGAGCAGCGCGAGCTGGCGCGGCGGCTGGTGGAGCAGGGCCACGCGCACCACGCACGGGTGCTGTCGGCGCTGCACGTGCACCTCGACGAGCGCCTCTGCCTCGAGGTCCAGGTGCTGCAGGGCACGCCCGCCGAGCTGCGCCATTACGCCGACCATCTGATCGGGCTGCGCGGGGTGAAGCACGGTCAGCTCGCCCTGAGCTCGGCGCGGTTGTGGATGGAGGAGTCGCCCGCCGAAGCTGCGAGCCCGTGAGGGTGGCCCGCTATCTGGCGCTGGTTGCAGCCGGGCTCTCGGTGGGCGCCGGTGCCGCCTGGTCAGGCTGAGGCTCGTCCGAACCCGCCAGCGCCTCGGCGATTTCCTCCAACGATGTGAGGTTGGCGTTCATCACGGCAAGGAAGTCTCCGGCCTGGGGCACGTTGGCGGACGGTGCGAAGACCAGGCTGCGGATGCCGCGCTGCTCGAGACCGGCGACCATCGACCGGGTCGGTTGGTCCTCCCACAGCATCCAGCGCGCCGGGTGCTCCGCGAGCGTGGCGTCGAGCTGATCCCATGCCGCGGCGTCGGGCACCGCGCCGGGCTGCCGGTGCAGCTCGACGGCGTTCAGTCCGTAGCGCGCGATCAGGTACTGGTAGACAGGTTGGGAGAAGAGCAGTGGCTCGTCGCCGATCGCGTCGGCGGCTTCCGCCATCCGGGCGTCGATCGCCGCGAGGTCGCCCTCGAGCCTGACCAGGCGGTCGCGGATCGCGGCCTCGCCGGCCGGCCGTCGGGCGATCAGCGCCTCCGCGATCGCGCGCGCCTGCTCGGCCGCGAGCTGCGGGTCGAGCCAGGTGGTGAACGCCCACCCGCGGTGGGAGTGCTCGCTCTCCGAACCGTGCCCGTGGGTGACGGCCTCCTCCAGCTCGATCCAGCGGTCCGTGAAGCCGACCGAGGTGTCGACGACCTTCGACATCGGCAGGGTCGAGTAGTTGCCCCAGCTCGCGTAGCCGGCGCCGTTGAGGAGGATGAGGTCGGCGCGCTGGTAGCGCTCGATGACATCGGGGGTCGGCGTCCAGTGGGCCGGATCCGCGGAGGCGGGGACGGGCAGCACGACCTCGACGAGATCGCCGCCGATGCGCTTGGCGAAGTAGGCGAGGGGGTAGTTGACCGTGGCCACGACCAAGGTTGCCGGCTCGGCTTCGGACGTCGGCTCGACCGCGGCCGGACGACCGCCGTCGCAGGCGGCGGCGAGCACGGCGAGGAACATTGTCAGCTGTCTGATCGAACCCACCGCAGACCTCCCCGCGATGCCCGTGCCGCCGGCACCGGCGTGCCGATCCCGGCGGCAGTGGCCACCGCGAGCATGATAACCCGTCCTCTGGCCTCCCCGGAGGAGTGTCGCGCGCTTCGTGCGGCCGGGCGCGGTGGCATCATGTGCGTGAGGAGGTCGTTGGTCAACTGAAGGCACGGTCGCGGCAGGAAGGGCGGGGCCATGCAGAGAGGAGTGGAACGAAGTGGAACGCAGGATCTTCGCTGTTGGAGCGCTCGTGTCCGGACTGGCGGTTGCCGCCGGGGCCTTCGCCGCGCACGGTCTGGAGGCGGTCGTCAGCGCCGAATCGCTGGCGACCTTCGAGACCGGTGCACGCTACCAGATGTACCACGGGCTCGGCCTGCTGGCGCTGGCTTGGGCGATCGGCCGGTGGCCAGAACGGAGGCTGGCGATGGCGGCCTGGCTGTTGCTGTCCGGAACGCTGGTCTTTTCGGGGAGCCTCTACACGTTGGTGGCAACCGGTGCCAGCTGGCTCGGTGCGGTCACGCCGTTGGGCGGGATCGGGCTGATCGCAGGCTGGTTGCTGGCGGCGTGGCGGCTCCTGGTGCCGGTCGGCGGCGGGGTGCCGGCGCCGTAGTTCACGCCTTCTTTACAGTCGAAATGCCGAAACTCGTCCCCGTATCACGATAGAGTGGGCCACGGGCGATTTCGATGGCATCCGAAAGGCTTTCCGCGAAGATCCGCAGGGACGAGTGGCCGTTCGTCGGTCTGATGTTCGCGTACTTCTTCCTGGTCATCACCGCGTTCTGGATCCTCAAGCCGATCAAGAAGGGTCTGTTCATCGACTACTACGATGTCGGCGGCCACGTTTTCAGCCTCCTCGGCTGGCAGCTCACCGCTCCGCAGGCCGAGTTGATCGCCAAGATCGGCAACATGGTGGTGGTCTTCTTCGCGGTCCTCGTCTTCAGCCGGCTCGCGGACCGGCTGCGGCGCCAGCAGCTCACATATGTCTTTGCCGCCTTCTCGTTCGTCGCGCTGCTCGGCTACTGGGCGATGCTTCCGAGCCGCGGCGAGGCCACGGTGTGGACGTTCTACATCTTCGGAGACCTTTACAACTCGCTGATGGTGGCGACCTTCTTCGCCTTCCTCAACGACAGTGTCAAGCCGCTCGACGCACGGCGGCTGTACGGGCCGATCATCCTCGGCGGCGTCTGCGGCGGCGCCTTCGGCTCGATATTCGTTCGCGTTCAGATCGACAACTTCGAACCCACGGACTGGGCTTTGATCTGCGCCGGTCTCATGGTGATGGTGGCGGCGGCGGCCGCGGCCGCGGGGCGCTGGGTGGAGCGGAGGGATCGGTCGGCGGGGAACGGCGCCGCGGCCGGGCCCGGCCCCGGTCCAGGGCCGAAAGGCGGTGCGGCGCTCGACGGTGCACGGATGGTGTTCCGGTCGCGCTACCTGCTCGCGATCGTCGGCCTGGTGGGACTGTACGAGTTTGTCTCCCAGATTCTGGACTACCAGTTCACCGCCACCGTGACCCACTACGTGGCGGGCTCGACGGGCGCCCATTTTTCGACGGTGTATGCGATCACAAACCTGGTCGCGCTGGTCGTTCAGCTCTTCGTCACCGCCAACGTCATGAGCCGTTTCGGGGTCAAGGCTGCGCTGTTGGTGATGCCGCTGATGATCCTGGGCGCGTCGTGGCTCTTCCTCCTGCTTCCGATTCTGTGGATCGGCAGCTCGCTCAACACGGTCGACAACGGCCTCAACTACTCCATCAACCAGAGTGCCCGCGAGTCCCTCTACACGCCCCTGACCCGCGACGAGAAGTACAAGGCGAAGGCCTTCATCGACATGTTTCTCTACCGCACGGCCAAGGTCGCCGGAATCGGGGTCGCGCTCCTGCTCGGCGCTTTCGTCGAAGAGTTCGCGGCGGTGCGCTGGCTGTCGACGCTGACCGTCCTGCTGGCCGCAGCGTGGATCGCGGTGGCGCGGTTCGCCGGCGACCGCTTCCGCGAGCTGAGCGGGGACGAGGAGTAGCGGCCTGAGGCCTGCCGTTGGGAAGGCTCCCTTCGGTATTTTTTGGCGTTGCCGGGCGGCGCGCGCATGATTCGTGGGCTGTCGGCACTCCCCTCACCCTGCTCGTGGATCTCATGACTCGCGGCCCCGCGGGCGGCGGTCGTGCGGCACGCCGAGCGGGTTTGGTTCGCCTCTGAAGATGCTGTAGGATTCGTGGGCTTCATCCTGCCGTGACGGCGGGCGAGAACAACCGTAGGGAGACACCGATGGCATTTGGACACCCGAAAGGCCTTTTCGCGCTCTTCTTCACCGAGATGTGGGAACGCCTCGCGTTCTACACGATGGTCGGCATCCTGTTGCTCTACACCATTGACGCGGAGCGGGGCGGCCTCGGCCTGCCGCGCGAGCTCGGCAACGAGATCTACGGGCTCTACCTCGCCTTTGTGTACTTCACCCCGTTCCTCGGCGGCATGATCGCAGACCGCTTCCTCGGCTACCGCAGGGCGGTGGCGCTCGGCGGGCTGCTGATGGCGACCGGACTCTTCTTGATGGGGATGCCCGGCTACACCTTCTTCGTGCTCGGCCTGATCGGCCTCATCGTCGGCAACGGCTTCTTCAAGCCCAACATCTCGGTCATGGTCGGCAACCTGTACAAGCCCGGCGATCCGAAGCGCGACACTGGCTTCAACATCTTCTACATGGGCATCAACATCGGTGCCCTGGCCGCGACTCTGATCGTCGCGCCGTGGGTCCGCAACGAGCTCGGCTGGCTGTGGACGTTCCGCGCCGCCGGAATCGGGGTGCTGTTCGCAGTGGTGTGGCTGACCATCAACTGGCGGCTCCTCGAGCGCGCTGACCGCCAGCCCGAGCGCAGCGCTGGCGACACCGGCTTTCGGGATATCGTGCTGAAGATCCTGGCGCCCGCTCTCGTCTTCGGCATCATCGGCTACTTCTTGGCCAAGCAGATCGACCTCGGGCTTGTGCGCCCGTCGGACTTCGGCTTCCTGGTCGGCATGATCCCGGTCATCGTGTTCTTCGTATGGTTGGGCCTCAAGGCCAATGACGAGGAGCGATCGGGCCTGCTCGCGCTGCTGCCGATCTACGTGGCCGGCGGCGCGTTCTTCATGATCCTCCACCTCAACGGCAGCGCCATGACCCAGTGGGCGCGGGACTTCACAGACCGCCGGCCCGGTCCGACGGAGTCGGTCACCTACCTGCAGCAGGACGCGCTACCCAGCTACTACACCAATGCCTCGGAGGATGTGCCGCGGCCGCACCCTGAGAGCCTGCTGGTGGTCGAGTCTTCAGAGATCGCCAACCAGTTCGGCCAGAGCCGGATGCGGGAATCGGCGGCCGGACGGATCGCGTCCATGGAAGGTGTGGAGCTCCTGCGTCTGGCTACCGCGACCTCAGGCGACGGGAGCGTCGATCCTGCCTGGCTGGCACGCGCGGTCAAGATCTATGACGACTCTGACGTCGATGTTCGGATGGAGCAAGGAGCTCACGGGGAGGACGTGGTGACCGTCGCTCTCGCCGACGGTGCGGTGTCGAAGGGGCGCGTGATCTTCCTGCGCGAATCGAGCGCCGGTAAGATCCCGATCTTCGTCGTCGACCGCTCGATCCACGACGCCGTCTTCAACGGCTATGTCGAGCGCTATGGCCACCCGCCGGAGTACCTGCCGCCGGGGCAGTACCTGCAGGTCATCAACGCCGAGGTCTATCAGAGCTGGAATCCGTTCTTCGTGATCATTCTGACGCCGCTGGTTGTGTGGTTCTTCCAGTCCAGGGTGCGCAAGGGATCGCCCGTGCCGACGGCCCACAAGCTGCTGTACGGGATGATGCTGACGACTGCGGCACTCTTGATCATGGCCTACGCCGGATCGCTGACCGAAGGCGGCATCCTCAAGGTCTCGGGGCTGTGGATGGCCGCGTTCTACATGGTCATCACCACCGGCGAGCTCTGCCTGTCGCCGATCGGTCTGTCGCTGGTGACCAAGCTCTCGCCGAAGCGGCTCGTCGGGCTGACCATGGGCGGCTGGTTCCTGGCGACCGCCATCGGCAACAAGTTCTCGGGGTTCTTCGGTGCCCTCCAGAACTACATGGAGCCGATGTGGTTCTTCCTGTTCCTGTCGGCGTGCGCGGCGGCGGTGGCGCTCTTCATCTTCGTCGTCCTGCCGCGGTTGGACGGGGCGATCAGGAAGTACGGAGCGTAGGGTAGTAGCTGTTTGCCATTAGCCATGCACCTACCGGGAAGATCGCTGACACCGTAAACCGGGTACGTGGTTGACACCACTGGTCCGCAAGCTTGTCTCCTCAGGAGGTGGGCGACGCAATGGAGTTGGTGGGTCGATCCAGCATCCCGGATCCAGCCTTTCGTGGACCTGCGCGGCTACCTTCCGCGAAGCCTCTCCGCGAAGCGGTGGAGGCGCCACGCCTTGGTGCCCCGCATCTCGGTTATGACGCCATTGAGGCGCTCGATCTCGGCGTGGAGGACGTTCAGCGCGTCGCCCTGCTCGCGCACCGCCGAGCGGTGGCGTTCGAGCTCGCCGGTGAGGGCGGCGCGCTCGCCTGCGAAGGCCCGCCTGAGGGCCTCAAGGTCGCGCCGCCGCGCCTCGGCCGCCTCGCCGTGGGCGACCGCCTCGCCGCGCAGACGGTCGACCACCCGGGCCAGCACCTCGGGAGTCTGGCGTTCGCGGTGGCGGTCGATCACCCGCGCCTTCATGGCCAGGAAATCACCGTGTTCCGCCGGGCGCTCGCCGAGGACGTGGCCGCCGCCGCGGAAGTGTCGGTACTCGGCGGTCACCCTCGGCAGGTGGTGGAACGGCGTCAGCGCGGCGAGCCGGATCAGGAGCTCCCAGTCCTCGAAGAAGGGCAGGTCGGTGTCGAGCGGACCGGCCTCGGTCAGCACGCCGCGCTCGATGAGCAGGGTGTTGAAGGGAATGTAGTTGTCGAAGAGCAGCAGGTCGGGATCGAAGTCGCGGCTATAGGGGAGGCGGCGCTCCACCTCGCGCCAGCCGCAGCCGGGGTCGGGCTCGTAGATGCCGACCGCGGCGTCGGTGTAGACCACGCGGGCGCCGGCGGCGGCGGTGAGGCCGGCGAGCGTCGCTAGGTGCTCGGGCGAGGCCAGGTCGTCGTCGTCGAGGAACGCGATCCAGTCGCCGCCGGCGACCTCGAGGCCGGCGTTGGCGGCGGCGGCGCGGCCTCGGTTCTCATCGAGGTCGACCCTGACCAGCGGCAGCGGGTAGTCGGCCGCGATCTCGGGGCTGGTGCCGCCGTCGTTGACCACCACCACCTCGGCACGGCGGTAGGCGCCGCCGGCGAGGCTGGACAGGGCCTGCTGCAGCAGCGCGGGCCGGTCCCGGGTGCGGACGATCACGCTGATCTTCGGTCCCTCCGCTACCTCGTGGAGCTCGGGCACCCCGCCCAGGGCGCGGATCATCTCGCTGCGGCTGTGGGTGACGAAGTCGTGGACGGTCAGGCGCCGGTAGCCTTCGGCGGCGCGCACCTCCGGAGGCAGTGAGGCGGTGCGAAGGTGCCGCAGCCCGAGCGTCATCTCGCGGTAGTTGTGCCGTTCGAGCTGGCTCTCGTGGGCCTCGATTGCCCGCCGCACCAGCTCGATCTCGCCGCTGACGTCCACCAGCACGTCGGGAAAGGCGGGGTGGTTGGCTTCATACAGCAGCACCTCGAGGCCGTCGACGGCGTTATCGAGCTCGCTGCCGCCGCGCAGCGGCGACAGCACAGAGTGGACGGCGGCAAATGCGGCGCGGTGATCGCTGCTGATCTCCAACGGCGAAATCGCGAGCAGAAGCTGCGGCCGCCGGGTGAGCAGGGCGGTGCGGATCGCCTCGGCGGCGTCGTCGAGATGCTCCGCGAGTGCGCCGTCCGGCAGGTCGCGGAAGATGATGTCGTCGACACCGAGGATGTCGAGCGCCCGCCGCGCTTCGCGGTGGCGCCGGTCGGCATAGGCCGCCCGGTCGGCGACCTCCTCGACCCCGCCGCTCCCGTCGCTGAGAAAGAGCACGCAGGCCTCGGCGCCGGCAGCCGTCAGCTGGGCGATCAGCCCGCCGCAGCCGAGCACTTCGTCGTCGAAATGAGGCGCGACCACGAGCGCGGAACGCGCGGAGACTCGGGTGCTGGTGCCCGGCGGCGTGAGGTCGCGGTGCACTGGGGTCGTCCTCTGGCCCGATAGTACCACCGTGCTGCTACCATTCCCGGCGTGAGCAACGAGTTCCTCGAATGGCGGTCGTCGGCCGGAGGTCGCTGGTGAGCCGGGCGTTTCTGATCTGCCCGGAGCCCGTCCGCGCGGTGACCGCCGGCGTCGGCGCCCGTTTCCTCGCCCTCGCTCGCCTGCTCGCGGAGGCGGGCCACGAGGTCACGCTGGCGGTGCCGAACGACCCCGCCGAGGCGCCGCTGCCGCACGACCGGGTGCACGCGCTGGCTGCCGATCCCGACCACCTCGGAAGCCAGACAGACGGCCACGACTGGGTGCTGCTGCATGCCCACCTCGGGAACCACTACCTGACGCAGCGCGACGATCTGCCGGTGGTGGTCGATCTCTACGACCCGTTCCTGGTGGAGAACTTGCACTATCACCGTGACCTGGGGATGGCGCCGTTCCGCAACGACCACGCGACGTGGCGGCTGCAGATGGCGCGCGGGGACCTCTTCCTGTGCTCCTCGAGCGAACAGCGCCTCTTCTACCTCGGGTGGCTGTCCGCGCTCGGACGGGTCAACCCGCTCGCTCTCGACGACGACCCGCGCCTCGAGCGGCTGATCGTCGAGCTGCCGTTCGGGGCTCCGGACGAACCGCCCCCGCCGCCGCCCGCCCGGTCGGAGGTCCTGGCGAACGTCGAGCCCGGCGCGCCGGTGCTCTACTTCGGGGGCATCTACGACTGGTACGACCCGCAGCTCGTGCTCGACGCCCTGCCCGCGCTGCTCGAGCGCGATCCTCGAACGGTGGTGCTGTTCGCGGAGCAGCCGCACCCTGAGCTGACGCCGCTCGGGGTCGCGGAGCGGACGAAGCGGACCGCCGGCGAGCGCGGCTGGCTGGGGGCCTCGGTTCGCTTCGAGCCCTGGCGGCCCTATGAGAGCCGCTACGAGCTGGCGCAGGCGGCCGACCTCGCCGTCGTCACCCACCGGCCTGGGATCGAGACCGATCTCAGCCTCCGTACCCGTCTCGTCGATCTGATGTGGCTCGGGCTCGCTTCGGTGGTGACCGAGGGCGGCACCATGGCGCGGGTGATCCAGGAGTGCGGAGCGGGGGAGGTGGTACCGGCGGGCG
Organism: uncultured Thermoanaerobaculia bacterium; assembly: GCA_964609835.1. Classification (GTDB taxonomy): domain Bacteria; phylum Acidobacteriota; class Thermoanaerobaculia; order Thermoanaerobaculales; family Sulfomarinibacteraceae; genus Sulfomarinibacter. The sequence goes on along the minus strand of CAZSTH010000052.1, from coordinate 1,650 downwards.
ATCCGCGGGCTCTCGCTGCGGCGGTGTCCGCCCTGCTCGACGACCGGGAGCGGCGTCATCGGGCGAGCGAGGCGGCTCGGCGGTGGGCCTCGCAGCACGCTCGTTCGAGGGTTTCGAAGCCGCTGCTGGAGTTTGCAGCCTCGCCGAGGCGCGACCCGACCCGCGGGCGCTTCGAGGAGCTGGCGCCGGGCCCGGTGGCGGCCGACGAGCCGCTGCTGGAACGCATTCAGCGAATCGTTCGACGCACTCGGGGCGTCCGGTGAGGACCTCGGTCGTTGTCGTCGTCCACTCCGGGGCCGATCGCCTGGAGGACGGCGTCGCGTCGCTGGCGGAACAGGCTGGCCGCGGAGCGGTGGAGGTGGTGGTGGTGGACAACGGGTCCCCCGACCACTGTGCCCGCGTCGCGGAACGGAGGTTTCCCTGGGCGAGGGTGGTCCGCAGCGAGGACAACCTGGGGTTTGCCGGCGGCGTGCAGCTCGGCGTCGACGCCTCGGCCGGCGACGTCGTGGTCCTGCTCAACGACGACGCCGCGGCCGAGCCCGGCATGGTGGAGGCGCACCTCGAGGCTCTCGCCGCCAACCCCCGGGCGGCAGCCAGCGCGGGCCTGCTGGTGAGCTGGGACGGCGCCGCCCACGACTTCGTCCGCGGTGGGGTCACCTTCGACGGCCACGCGTTCCAGATCGGTCAAGGCTTCGAGGTCGGGTCGGTGCCGGCCCCCGAGGCCGGCGAGCCGGTGCCTTTCGCTTGCGGGGGGAACATGGCGGTCCGGCGCGAGGACTGGCGCCGCTGCGGCGGTTTCGATCCGGGTCTCTTCGCCTACTTCGAGGACGTGGAGCTCGGCTGGCGGCTGTGGGCTGCCGGCCGGGAGGTGGTCGCCGCCCCGGCGGCGGTGGCTCGCCACCGCGGCGCGGCGACGTCGTCCGGCCTCGGCGATTTCCGGCGCGGCGTGCTCTTCGAGCGCAACGCACTGAGGGTGTTCTTCGCCGCTGCCGACGACGAGTGCCGGGGAGCCTTCGCGCCGGCCGTGCTGGCTACCTTCCTCCACCGGCTCGGGGAGTTCACGACCGAACGTCCGGAGCTCGACCACGCGGCGGCCGATCCCTTCGGCGCCGGCGGCGAGCCGCCGACCGCGGCGCAGCGCTGGCGGCGGCGTCTGCGAGCCCGGGGTGCAGCCGGCGCCCTCAGGCATCTGGCGGCTCGGCTGCTGATGGGTCCGCGTGCCGGCCACCCGGTGTTGGAGGATGGTCTCCTGCTGATGCAGCTTCGTGCCGCCCGCGGTTTCGCCGATGGTCTCGATCGTACCGCCGCCCGGCGGGCCGAGCTCGACGCCATCCGCTCGGTTCCCGATCGCGATATCCTGGCGCGATTCCCGCGGCTCGTGGTGCCGACCTACCGCGGCGACCGCGAGTGGTTCGAGTCCGACGGCTTCCGGTCACTGCTGCCTGTGGGCTGGCCGTTGGAGTTCCGGGCCCTCGACGACGTCATGAAGCGGTGACCCCGGCGCCGTCGCCGCGATGACATCGACGGCAGAAATGTCACCCGGGGGTAAAACTCCTCCTCGATCTGAAGGAATAGAAGATTCAAGTTTTAGCCCTCATATCTCACCGGGTTTCGTCGCGAGGTCGCCGAGGTGCTGTGCCCGGTTGGGTT
>CAZSTH010000051.1:0-25662 GCA_964609835.1 uncultured Thermoanaerobaculia bacterium | reverse complement strand
TGGACGACGGCCGAGCAGCTCTCCTCGAAGGTCCAGGAGTCGGCGGCCTTGGTGCACGCGCGGCACAGGGCCTTGAGCGTTCGGGTCAGGTCCACGGTGGCTCCCTCCTGGTGCCGCGTGACAGTCACCTGTACCGTCACGCTGCACGGCGCCGGCGGGCAACCCCGGCATCCCCCTTGCTTATAGTCGCGTGCGCCGCGAGCGTCAACGGGGTGGCTGCCGCGCGGCCGGGCGAGGCGGGGCCGGGCGGTGGGCCGGTGCGCTTGACGGCGTGCGCCGCGGGGCCGATAATCGCCGGTTCGAAAGGAGGCCGTCTTGCCCCCGATCATCACCTTGCTTACGGACTTCGGCGCCGCCGGGACGTACCCCGCGCAGATGAAGGGCGTGATCCTCGGCCGCTGCCCCGACGCGCGGATCGTCGACCTGTGCCACGAGGTGCCGCGGCACGACGTCCGCACGGCCGCCTTCATGATCGCCTCGGCCACGCGGGCGTTCCCCGAGGGGACCGTGCACGTGGCCGTGGTGGACCCCGGGGTCGGCACCGAGCGGCGGGCGGTGGCAGTCTCGATCGCTGCGCGGGCGCTGGTGGCGCCCGACAACGGCCTTGCCGCCGCGGTGACTCCCGCGGACCGCGCCGTCGTGCTCGACTGGCGGAAGATGGGCCTCGGCGAGCCGTCCGCCACCTTTCACGGCCGCGACCTGTTCGCGCCGGCGGCTGCTCGGTTGGCGGGTGGAGGTTCCCTCGACGGCCTCGGCGATCCGGTCGCACCGGGGGCGCTGGTGGCGTGTCCGCTGCCGGAACCGCGACAGTCGATTGATCGCGTCGAAGGCGTCGTCCTGGCGTCGGATCACTTCGGCAACCTCGTGACCAACGTTCGCGACGATCTGGCAACGGGCGTTCGTGAGGCGGTCTGGGCCTCGGGCCGGAGCGCCCGCCGCGTGTCCACCTTTGCCGAGGCGGCGCCCGACGAGGTGGTGCTCTTGGCGGGGTCGGCCGGCTACCTCGAGCTCGCGGTGAACGGCGGGTCGGCAACGGAGGCCACTGGCCTCGAGCGGGGCGACGGCGTGCTGTTGAGGTAGAGTCGGTCAGGGTTTGGAATCCGAAATTCGAAATTCGAAATTCGGGATCGGTATCGGGAATGGAGAGGGGATGAGCTACGGATGGGATGGCGACAAGGTGCGGCTGGTGCCGCTGGATCGCAGCAAGCATCTCGAGAGTGCCCTGCGTTGGTTCAACGACCCGGGGATCACGGAGTGGCTGGAGACCGGCGACTGGCCGCTGACCCGTGGTGCGGAGGAGAGGTTCTTCGAGTCCGCCGACCGCGGCGACCGTTCGAGCGCCCACTTCGCGGTCGAGAGCCTGCAGGGCGAGCACGTGGGATTCTCGGCGCTGCGCAGTATCGACTGGCAGAGCCGGGTGGCGGTGTCCGGCAGCGTGATCGGCCGGCGGGATCTGTGGGGCCAGGGCCTCGGCAGCGACACGGTGGCGGTGCGCAACCGCTACGCCTTCGAGGTGCTCGGGCTGCGCCTCCTGATTGCCACCGTGATCGCCGACAACTCGCGTTCGCTGGCGATGATGGCTGCTGCCGGCTATCAGGAGGTCGGCCGCGTCCCGGAGCGCTACTGGAAGCGCGGTGCGTACCGGGACCAGGTCATCTTGGCGTTGCAGCGCAACGAGTCGTGATGGACTCGCCATTGAGGCTGTACCGTAGCTCCGTGGCGGAACCGCGCTCATGGCCCACAATCCCGAATTCCGAATTCCGAATTCCGAATTCGGGTTAGGGCACGAAGTTGCAACGAGATCCATCCCTCGACGACGTGCTTGCCGCGGCCGGCCGCATTCATGGATTCATTCATCGCACTCCGGTCATGACCTCGTCGGCGATTGACGCTATCGCCGGTGCGAGCCTCTATTTCAAGTGCGAGCACTTGCAGAAGGTGGGTGCCTTCAAGGCGCGCGGCGCGACCAACGCGGTCCGGGTGCTGGACCGGGCGGCGTCGGCCCGCGGGGTCGCCACCCACTCCTCGGGCAACCACGCCGCGGCGTTGGCCTTCGCGGCCGCTGCCCGCGGCATCCGCGCGCACGTCGTGATGCCGACGTCCGCGCCGCCGGTCAAACGGGCCGCGGTGGCTGGCTACGGCGCCGAGATCACCGACTGCGAGCCGACGCTCGAGGCCCGCGAGCGGACGCTCGAGGAGGTCGTAGGTCGCACCGGCGCCACCTTCATCCACGCCTACGACGACCCGCGGGTGATCGCCGGCCAGGGCACGGCAGCCCTCGAGCTGATTGCCGATGTGCCCGATCTCGAGCTCGTCATGGCGCCGGTGGGAGGCGGCGGTCTGATGTCGGGGACGGCGATCGCAATCGCCGGCTCGAGGCCGGACATCGCGCTGTGGGGCGCCGAGCCTTCCGGCGCCGACGACGCGTTCCGCTCGCTGCGCGACCGCCGGCGACACCCCTCGATCGAGCCGCGAACCATCGCCGACGGGTTGCTGACCTCGCTCAGCGAACGGACCTTCCGGATTCTCTCCGGTCACCTCGAGGGCATCCTGACCGTCAGCGAAGAGGCCATTGTCCGCGCCCTGCGGTTGCTGTGGGAACGGGCCAAGCAGGTGGTGGAGCCGTCCGGCGCAGTGCCGCTGGCGGCGGTGCTCGAGAACCCGGAGACATTTTCCGGCCGCCGCGTTGGCCTCATCCTCTCTGGCGGCAATGTCGATCTCGATCACCTGCCGTGGTGAGTCTTCAGGCGGAAGGCCGACCCCTCGAGGAGCCGGATCAACCCTCCGGATGGAGCATCGCGTCGAACTCCGGCTCCCCCAAAAGCGGCTCGAAGAGCACGCGGTCGTGGTCGTGGAGCAGCGAGTAGGAGGCCCAGCCCTCGCGCTGGGCCCGGCGCAGCAGCTCGAGTGCCTGCCGACGGTGGCCGAGCCATGCGGCGATGGCAGCGCGGGAGTAGCTCGCCAAGCCGTCGGATTCCTGCCGCGGCACGTCCTGAAGCCAGGCATCGAGGTCAGCCGCACGGTCGATGTCTCCCTGGCGGGCCGCCACCACCCCGAGCCATCTGGCGACCGTGATCGGGGCGAAGCTTGGATGCCTCGAGCGCAGGTCTTCGAGGGTCTGTCGAGCGACCTCGAGATCACCGCGGTAGACCTGGCCCCGGGCCGCGATCCACAGCGGCTCGGGGTCGTCGCCTGCTTCGCCTCTCGACTCGAGCTCGCTCACAGCGCGGGCGGCGAGGTCCTCTGCCAGAGACTCGTGACCGTGGGCGCGCGCCGATGCGGCCGCGACGATCAGAAGATGGCCGGGATCCACGTCCCGGCTCGGCGAGGACGCCGCGACGGCCAGCGCCTGCTCGAGAGCTGGCGTACCGCCGGTGGACGCGAGGGCCCGCACCTCCGCCTCGCGCAGCCGGCCGTGCGACGGAATCTGGCGCAAACCCACGCGTGCCACCGCGAGCTCGTCCTCGTGGCGGCCGACGCGGTGGTACGCGGTCGCCCGGTCCTCGTACAGGACGGCGAAGAACCGGCCCCGTTGCATCCACTCGGGGGCGTCTTCCGGGGCCATGTCGCCGAACGCGGCGAGGGCTTCCCGCGGCCGGTTCAGGGCCAGGGCCGAGACCGCGATCAGGTGCTTGACCAGGAGGTCTTCGGGCACGTCGATCTCGATCTGCCGCAGCAGACGGAGGCGGTCCTCGAGGCGTCCGTCGAACCACGCGTCGAAGAGATCGACCCACAGCTGCTCGAACTCGGTCAGGTCCTGCCGCTGCCGCTTCAGCCCAGCGACGATCGCGAGCGCATCGTTCCTCCGTCCCAGGACATGGTACCCCATCGCGAGCCGCAGCTGCGCCGACACGAAGGCCGGGTCGAGCGCGACGGCGCGCTCGAGGTGGCGCACGCCCTCCAAGTAGTCCAGGCCCCACAGCATCGAGCCGGCCACGAACTCCTTGTAGGCCTCTAAGATCGGCGGCCGAGACAGGAGCTGCGAGTGGGCGTGGCTGTGCAGGTGGGTGACGACCGCCCCCAGCGCACGCTGCGCCGCGTTGTCGACCGCCTCGGTCGTGCGGTCACGAGGCGAGATCTCCGGCGGCACGGCGTAGAGCACCGCCTCGTGCAGCACATCGATGAGCTGGATCTGCACCTCCACGCCGCCCTCGTGGAGGTAGTAGGCGCCGACGAGCGCGAGCCCGCTGCCGTGGCCGCGGGCCTCCGCCGAGACCTCGCGGACGTTCCACATCTTCCGTGCGCCGCCGGCGGGGACCGGCTCGGCGAAGCCCGATGCGGAAAGCTCCGCGGTCAAACGGTCGGCGGCCAGCGCCCCGATCGGGTCGAGGGACGGATCGCCCGTGCGGTTCGCCAGCGGCACGATGAACACGCGGTTGGGGTCGAGGTCGCCGGTTCGAGGCCACAGCAGGACCCCCGCCGCGATGGCGGCAGCGAGCGCGGCCAGCGCCGCAGCGAAAAAAATCGATGGTCTTCGCGACCGCCTCGAGCCCTCGGGCGTGGAGTGTGGCTCCGCCTCCTCGGTGACCAGCGGCACCATCAGTCGGTAGCCGCGTTTGGGGATGGTCTCGATGAACCGCGGATGCCGTGCGTCGTCGTCGAGGGCTGCCCGCAGCTCGGCGACGGCGTTGGTCAGCGTTCCCTCCGAGATGAAGCTGCCCTCCCACACCTGATCGATGAGCGCGTTCTTCGAGACGACCTCGCCCGCGCGTTCGGCGAGGCACACGAGCACGTCCATGGTGCGGGGCTCCAGCCGGCGGACCTCGTCGGCTTGGACGAGCCGGTTCTCGGACGGGACCACCGTCCACGGGCCGAGCCTGAACCGATCGAGCCGGCGCGGTACGGGCTGCACCTCGGGGGGCATGATCTGTTCATTGTACGCCCGCCGGGCCGCGGCCTTCGCGGGGAAGGGGATCACGTTGTCGGCGATCGCGAATCGTTCGCGGAGCGGCACGGCGGTCTCCATGAGTGTCGATCACGGCTCGACGGCGGCGGCGGTTTCGCGAATCGATGGGCCCCGGGACCCGGGAGCCCGGAGCTCCGGGCTCCCGGGTGCAGGGATCACCACGCCGGCACGAGGTAGCCGTCGTTGCTGGTGTTGTCGACCACCGCCGCGTAGGCGAGGAAGGCCCCGCCCTCACTGGCGGTTTGGAGCACGGCGAACGCGTCGCTGATCGAGTCGAGCTGCGATGCCTGCAGCTTCACGCTGTCGAGCCTGTGGAACAGGCCGTCGATCTGGCGGTAGCCGAACGGTTCCAGCACTGCCGTGACCTGACCCACCTCGCTGCCGTCGGCCGCGTACAGCGTGACGCTGACCGTCGCCTGCGCCGATGACACATTGACGAGGCCGAGGTTGGTTCGCGAGCTGGTCGTGTTCTGGAGCTGGATCAGCCGCACCTCGTCGCCGGCAACCGCGGCCTCTTCTGCGGCACGGGCGGTGGCGAAGCCCCCGCACCACCCGCCGCCGCACGAGGTGCCGGTGTGCGCCGCCGCCATCAGCTCGCCGCCGAACGACGTCAGGCGCAGAGCTGCCGCGCCCTGGAGGCCGAACAGGTCGTCGAGAACGTTGGGATAGCGGGCGGCGAGACCCGGACCGAGCACCAGCGACGCCGATCGCGGCGATGAGTTGTCGCGTCCGCGCTGCAGGACGTCGACGGTGATCTGAGAGGTCACCGCGCCCCGGTTGTGGAGCTCGAGAGCGGTGGTCCATTGGCTGCCGGTGTGCCCGCCGCGGTTGGCGACCGCGGTCACGTACGAGGTCGTGGGCACCAGCTTGTAGACCACGAGCCCGGCATCGCCGGCGACGTAGATGGCTCCCGACGGCCCGACGTCGATGCCGTTGATGGTGCCGAAGGGCGGCAGGGTTCCGTAGCCCGGCAGCCCGAGGGCGAGCCCGCCGACCAGCGGGGTGACGGCGCCGCTCGTCGGGCTGACGCGCGATACGCGTCCGGCTCCGGCCTCGACCACCAGCAGCGAGCCGCCAGCGTCCACGGCCAGGCCTTCGGGCCCGCTGAGGCCCTGTGCGATCGGCCGCGGGCTGGCAAGCTCCTGCCCGTCGGCGATCAGCTGCCAGATCATGCCGGTGGCCCAGTCGCCGACCCATAGGTTGCCGTGGGCCGCGGCGAGCCCGAGGGGCACCAGGATCTGATCCGTGACGTCAGCGAGCACGGTGGTTCCCGATTCCCCGATACGCACCACCCGCGCCTGGCCTTCGCCCATCCCGAGGTCGGCGACCACGAGGTCATCGCCGAAGCCGACGGCGTTGACCGGAACCGGGAAGTTCATCAGGTTCGCTGCCACGAGGCCGGTGTCGGGGCTCCATCGCTGCACGCGGCCCATGCCGGCGGGGAAGAAGTTGGTCAGCACCAGGTCGTCGCCGGCGGCGGCCACCGAAACCGCTCCGCCGAAGCCTTCGCTGAGGCCCCAGCGGAACCGTTCGACCGACCGTTCGGTGCCGGTCGTACCGTCGTACTCGCGCAGCGCAAAAAGGTTGCCGACCCACACCGACTCGCCGCCGTCGGGACGCGGCTGGACCGCGATCCCGGAGACCAGGGTCAGCCCGCCCGGGACATAGACGAGGTGGCTGCCGTCGGGGAAGACTTCCGCCACGACGCCGTCGGTATAGCTTGAGACGAAGAGCCGACCGTCGGAGTTGAAGGCGAGGTTGTCGGGTCCGAAGTTGAGCTCGGCGTAGGTGGTGAAGGCCCCGGTGGCGGGGTCGACGCGCAGGATCGTGAAACCGACCCGCTCGATGACGTACAGCATGCCGTCCGGTCCGAACTTGGCGGTGAACGGCCCGGGGATGCCGGCGGCCACCGTCTCGACCGTGACCGGGTCGGCCTCGACGTCGATCTTGACGATCCCGCCCTGCCACATGCGCGCACCGTACAGCAGCCCGTCCGGGCCGAAGTCGGTTCCCTTCAGGCCGCCGAGGTTGGCGGCGATCGGGACCGGCGGCTGCTGGAGCTCCGGGTCGAGCTCGAAGAGGGTGTCGGTGGCCCACGGTTCGGACACGAACATCCGTCCCGATTCAGAGAACGCGATCGGGTTGACGCCGGGTCCCACCATCTGGGTGGTGACGGTGCCGTCCGGCGCCATGCGTCCGACCTCACCGGTGAACATGGCGGCCCAGTACATGGAGCCGTCCGGCCCGAAGTTGACGTCCTCGGGACCGAAGACCCCGGCCTCGGGGCCGTAGGCGCCGACCATCTGGCCGGTGTTGACGTCGAGCACCACCACGCCCGCGAAGGAGCAGGCGTACAGCAGGCCGTCGGGACCGAAGCGCAGGCCGAAGGTGCCGGGGAGGTTGCCCTCGACGAGGACGTTGTCGGCGGCGGGTAACGGTTGGCAGCAGAGGATCGTAGCGGCCGCGACCATCGCCGCGGTCGCGAGACCGGTCCACCTCGAAACAGCTGAAGACTTCATGATCTGCCTCCTTTTCGGTTGATGGAGGCAGTGTGGGGCCGGGGCGGTCCGGAAGTACTCAGGAACGCCCAGGGATCAGCCAGTGATCCTGCAGTCGGGGGATCGAAGGGGAGCCCGTCCGCCGGGCAACGGTGCCCGGCGTCGGATCAGATGTGCGGGCCCGGCGGGTTGGGCTCGGTCGTGCCGTGCTCGCGCGGCTGCCGCGAAGCGTACGGGCACGAGGATTCGTTCTCGGTGCCGCTCAGGTAGGGACACGAGCTCTGCTCGGGGCTCTCGGCCGAGAACGGACAGCCGGCCTCGCTCCGATCGCTGCCCTTCGAGGACAGGTATGGGCAGGGGGATCCGGCCTCGCCTCGATTCGAGAAGGGACAGGTGGCGGTCGCCGGATCTTGAGTCGCGAATGGGCAGGCTGCCGAACCCGTCATCGATTCGAGGTATGGGCACGGGGCCGGGCCCCCGGCGGCCTGGGGACCGGAGCCGAGGACGGCCGGCAGGACGGGGGATGTGGCGGCCGACGGCTCGGCCATGCCGCGGGCGTGGCCCGGCACGACGGCGGTGACGGCGAGGGCGGTGATGGCGATCGTCGAGGTGGTGATGACAGCGGACTCGAGGAGATGCTTTTTCAATCTGATCCTCCCGTTTCTCAGAGGATCAACAGCCGGACGCAAGTCAGGTTTCCCGCCAGATCTCGGCCCACGCCTGGAGCATGAGCAGTGTCCAGACCCGATGGTGGAGGCCGGGCTCTCCCTCGAGGTGGCGCTGCCACAGCCGGTGCGACGCACCTGGTTCCACCAGCCCGTGGCGGGCGAGCCGCTGGAAGCCGCGCCTCGATGGCTCGAGCTCACGCTCGCTCGCGGTTCCGCGGGGGTCGAGAAATCCGGGAATCCCGCACATGGCTCGAGAGGCCCCGGAGTGTACACACTCGATCGGAGGGCGGCGGTTCGGGCTTCACTTCACATTTCGGGAGGATCGGGTATCCTGACCGCCACCAATTCCGGTGCCGTCGACCGTGCGAGACGGCGGCAGAAAGGTGTCGGGTTGTTGGCACGACGCGAGGACCACGGGACCCGGTTGGCGGCGCGGAATGAGGTGCGCCGGTGAGGTTGGCGATCGCCCTGTTCGCGATCCTGATGGCCGTGTGGCTCCTCAACTCCGGCCACTACACGCCGCTCCTGAACACCTTCGGCTTTCTGTCGTGCCTGTTCGTCGTCTTCCTCAGCCGCAGGATGGACATCATCGACGACGAGGCGCTGCCGGTGCGGCTGCTGCCGCGCGCACTGGTGTACGTGCCGTGGCTGGTGAAGGAGGTCTTCCTCGCCAACGTCGACGTGGCGCGCAGGATATTGAGCCCCGGCCGACCGAGGATCAGCCCGCGTCTCATCGAGGCGTCCACCAGCCAGAAGAGCGACCTCGGCCGGGTCCTCTACGCGAACTCGATCACGCTCACCCCTGGCACGGTGTCGATCCGCGTCCACGGCTCGCACATCACGGTCCACGCCATCGCCGACGAGGTTGCCGACGGCGTGTTGGAGGGCGAGATGGACCGCCGGGTGGCCCGCTTCGAGGGCCTGGATTGATGCTCACTCCGCTCGGCGCCGCGACCGCCGCGCTGCTGTTGTGCATGGCCATGACCCTGGCCCGGTCGATCCTCGGGCCGACCGTCTTCGACCGCGTGTTGGCCGTCAACAGCTTCGGCACCAAAACGGTGCTCTTGATCGCGGTCTACGGCTACCTCACCGAGCGCCCCGACTTCCTGGACCTCGCGCTGGTCTACGCGCTCATGAACTTCATCGGCACCATCGCGGTCATGAAGTTCACTCGCTTCGGCGACCTCGCCGGGATGGAGGACGACGAGGAGGAGATCCTGTGACTCCCGGGCCCGTTTTCCTGGTCCTCGGGTGGGTCTTCGTGGGCGCGGGGTCCGTCTTTCTGATCATCGGCGGCATCGGCCTGCTGCGCCTGCCGGACTTCTACAGCCGCATTCACGCCGCCGGCATCACCGACACCATGGGCGCATGGCTCATCATCGTCGGCCTGCTGTTCACGAGCGGCGGGGTGCTGCCCCACCTCAAGCTGGTGATGCTGCTGATCTTCCTGATCATCACCAGCCCGCTGGCGAGCCACGCGCTCGCCAAGGCCGCCTACCTGCGCCACCTCGAGCCCATGGTCGGGCCCCAGCCGAATCGGGAGGGCGACGATGATTGACGTGGTTCACGTCTTTCTCTTCACCTTCCTCGGCATCGTCGCCCTCGCCATTGTCCGCCTGCGCGACCTCTTCGCCGCGGTCATGCTGATGGGGATCTTCAGCCTCCTGTCCGCATCGCTCTTCACCGTCATGGACGCCGTCGACGTGGCCTTCACCGAGGCCGCGGTCGGCGCTGGTATCTCCACCATTCTGATGCTCGCGACCCTCTCGCTGACCTCGAGCATGGAGAGCCGGCTCCACGAGCGGCCGCGTCCGATGGCGTTGGTGCTGGTGCTGTTGACCGGCGCGGCGCTGGTCTACGCGACCTTCGACATGCCCCGCTACGGCGATCCGGCGGCGCCAATCCACCACCACGTGGCCGACGACTACATCACCCGCACCAGCTCCGAGATCGGGGTGCCCAACCTCGTGACCGCGATCCTCGCCTCCTACCGCGGCTACGACACATGGGGCGAGGCGACGGTGATCTTCACCGCCTGCGTCGGCGTCCTGATGCTCCTCGGCGGCGCCCGCACCTACTACCGCTGGCACCACCGCGAGCACGGCGACCGGGAGGGCAGACCGTGATCCGGCACGTGATCCTGCGGGTGCTGTCGAAGCTGCTGATCCCCCTGATCATGCTCTTCGGGCTCTACGTCCAGTTCCACGGCGACTACGGTCCGGGCGGCGGCTTCCAGGCCGGGGTCATCTTCGGCGCCGGGATCATCCTCTACGCGCTGATGTTCGGGCTCGACGCCGCGATGACGGCCTTCCCGCCGCGGGTGCTCGAGTTCTTCGTGGCCTTCGGCCTCCTGCTCTACGGCGGCGTCGGCATCGACTCGATCCTGCTCGGCGGCAACTTCCTCGATTACAGCGCGCTCGCCCACGACCCCGTCCACGGCCAGCACCTCGGCATCCTGCTGGTGGAGCTCGGGGTCGGGATCACCGTCGCCTCGGTGATGGCGACCCTGTTCTTTCTTTTCGCCGGCCGTGGGCGATCAGATGTTTGAGGGCGGCCTGTACCCGTACTGGATCGTCATCTTCCTGATGATGACCGGGCTCTACACGGTCATCTCGCGCGACAACCTGGTCAAGAAGATCATCGGCCTCAACATCTTCCAGGTCTCGGTGATCATGCTCTACGTCGCCATGGCCAAGGTCCGCGGCGGCACGGCGCCGATCGAGGCCGAGGGTTTCACCGTCTACTCAAACCCATTGCCGCACGTGCTGATGCTGACCGCGATCGTGGTCGGGGTCGCCGTCACCGCGCTCGCGCTGGCGCTGGTCGTGCGCATCAAGGAGGCCTACGGCACCATCGAGGAGGACGAGCTGCGCGAGCTCGAACTCGAGGAGGAGCCGTGATCGAGTTCGTTCAGCGCTTCCACGACGACCTCCCGGCGCTGCAGATCGCGCTGCCGCTGCTGGCGGCCGCGGTGTGCCTGGTGGTGCGGCGATCGCGACTGGCGTGGGCGATCGCCACCGTCGTCGCCTGGAACTCCTTCGCGAGCGCGGTGGTGATCCTGCGTCAGGTCCGTGAGCACGGCGTCATCAGCTACGCCGAAGGCGGCTGGCAGGCGCCGTGGGGGATCGAGCTGCGGATCGATCTCCTGAACTCGCTCGTGCTGCTGGTGGTGACCGCGATCTGCGCCGTCGTCATCACCGCCAGCCTGAAAAGCCTCGACCAGGAGGTGTGGCGCGAGCACCACCACAAGTTCTTCGCCCTCTACCTGCTGTGCATGACCGGCCTCGCCGGCATGACCGTCACCGGCGACGCCTTCAACATCTTCGTCTTCCTCGAGATCTCGTCGCTGTCGTCTTACGCCCTGATCTCGCAGGGCACCACCCGGCGCGCCCTGACCTCGGCCATCCAGTACCTGCTGATGGGCACCATCGGCGGCACCTTCATTCTCCTCGGGATCGGCATGCTCTACATGATCACCGGCACCCTCAACCTCGCCGACATGGCGGTCCAGCTCGGCGAGGTGGGACCCAACCGGACGGTGCTGGTGGCGCTCGCCTGCATCGGCGTCGGCACCGCCATCAAGCTGGCGGTCTTCCCGCTCCACATCTGGCTGCCGAATGCCTACACCTATGCGCCGGCTATCGTCACCGCCTTCCTGGCCGCCACCGCCACCAAGGTGGCCTACTACGTGCTGGTCCGCTTCGTGTTCACGGTCTTCGGCGCCGAGCTCGCGTTTGACAGCCTGCGCCTCGAGGCGGTGCTGATGCCGCTCGCCATCACGGCCATGTTCGCGGGATCCTTCGTCGCCATCTTCCAGGACGACATCAAGCGCATGCTCGCCTACTCGAGCGTCGCGCAGATCGGCTACATGGTGCTCGGCCTGAGCCTGGTATCGGTCAGCGGCCTGACCGGCGGCCTGGTCCACCTCTTCAATCACGCGCTCATGAAGAGCGCGCTCTTCATGGTCATGGCGGCCGTGCTGCTGCGCACCGGCTCGGTGCGGCTCGAGGCCATGGCCGGTCTCGGCCGCCGCATGCCGTTCACCATGGCGGCTTTCGTGGTCGCGGGATTGAGCATGATCGGCGTGCCGCTGACGGTGGGCTTCGTCAGCAAGTGGTACCTGGTCAAGGGCGCGCTCGAGGCGGGACTGTGGCCGGTGGCGGTGCTGATTCTACTGTCCTCGCTGCTGGCGGTGGTCTACATTTGGCGGATCGTGGAGGTGGCCTACTTCAGCCGGCCGCCGGATGACGCCGAGGAGATCCGCGAGGCGCCGCTCAGCCTGCTCGCGCCGACCTGGGTGCTGGCCGGAGCCACCCTGATCTTCGGCATCTTCACGTCGGTCAGCGTCGGCGCGGCGGCGGCGGCGGCCGAGATGCTCATGGGAGCGGGGCCGTGACCGCCGACCAGGCGGTGGGGCTCGCCGTTGTCTGGCCGCTGCTCGGGGCGGTGCTGGTGGCGGTCAACGGCAGCCGACCCAACGTGCGCGAGGCCTGCAGCCTGCTCACCGGCGGCAGCCTGGTGTGGCTGGTGGCGGGCGTGGTCCTGCCGGCGGTGTCAGCCGGCGGCCGCCCGCGGCTCGACGTGGTGGAGGTCCTGCCGGGCCTCGATCTGGCGTTCGAGGTCGAGCCGCTGGGGATGGTCTTCGCGCTCATCGCGTCGGGGCTGTGGATCGTCACCACGCTCTACTCCATCGGCTACATGCGCGGCCACCACGAGGAGCATCAGACCCGCTTCTACATTTGTTTCGCCTTCGCCATCTCGGGCGCGGTGGGGGTCGCCTTCGCAGCCAACGTCTTCACCCTTTTCGTGTTCTACGAGATGATCACGCTCTCCACCTATCCGCTGGTGACCCACCACGGCACCGAGGCCGCCAGGGACGCCGGCCGCATGTACCTCGGCATCCTGATGGGCACCTCGATCGCTTTCCTTCTCTTGGCGCTGGTGTGGACATACCTGGCGGCGGGCACAACCGAGTTCCGGCCCGGCGGCATTCTCGCCGGGCGCGTCGGGGGATGGCACCTGATCGCCCTGCTCGCGCTGTACGCCTTCGGCACCGGCAAGGCGGCGCTGATGCCGTTCCACCGCTGGCTGCCGGCAGCGATGGTGGCGCCGACCCCGGTCAGCGCCCTGCTGCACGCGGTGGCGGTGGTCAAGGCGGGGGTGTTCACCGTCCTCAAGATCATCGTCTACGTCTTCGGCATCGACCTGCTGGCGGCCACCGACGCCAGCCGCTGGCTGACCTGGGCCGCGGCCTTCACCATCATCGCGGCGTCCATCGTTGCCCTCACCAAGGACAACCTCAAGGCGCGCCTGGCCTACTCGACGGTCAGCCAACTGGCCTACATCGTGCTCGGCGGCGCCCTGGCGACCTCGGCCGGGGTGCTCGGCGGCGGCATGCACATCGCCATGCACGCCTTCGGCAAGATCACCCTCTTCTTCTGCGCCGGCGCGATCATGGTGGGCGCCCACAAGACCGAGATCTCGCAGATGGACGGCCTCGGTCTGCGCATGCCGTTCACCTTCGGGGCCTTCCTGCTCGGCAGCCTGAGCGTCATCGGGCTGCCGCCCATGGGCGGCTCGTGGAGCAAGTGGCACTTGATGCTCGGCTCGCTGGAGGCCGGGCAGCTGGCCATGATGGCGGTGCTGATGGCGAGCTCGCTGCTCTCCATCGGCTACCTCATGCCGGTGGTTGGCCGCGGCTTCTTCCGGCCGGCGCCGGCCGGCGACGATCACGGCGACAACCCCGGTGGGATCCACGAGGCGCCGCTGCTGTGCGTGCTGCCGCCGCTCCTGACCGGCGTCGGCTGCATCGCGCTGTTCTTCTACGCCGAGGACCTCTACCGGCTGCTCGAGGGCATGGTGCGATGAGGAACCCCGACCGCCGCCGCTGGCTCGACGAGCCCCGCAACGTCACTCGCCTCTACTGGGGGCTCATGGCGGTGTGCGTGCTGCTCGGGCTCGCCGACCTCGCGCTCCACCGGCACGCCTACTTCGGCTGGGACGGCTGGTTCAACTTCTACGGCTTCTTCGGCTTCGCCGCCTTCTGGTGCATCGTGATCCTCGGCAAGCACCTGCGCAAGCTGCTGTGGCGGCCCGAGGACTACTATGATTGAGGTGCTCCCCCCCGGCTTGGTCCTGATCCTCGGGGCGCTCGTCATTCCGCTGCTCCCGAAGCGGCTGCAGCCGTGGCTGGCGGTCGCGCTGCCGGCGGTGGGCTTCGGCCAGACGCTGCTGCTCGAGCCGGGGGTGTCGCACCAGCTCCGGCTCTTCGACCTCGAGCTGACCCTGGTGCGGGTCGACCGCCTGAGCCTGGTCTTTGGCTATATCTTCCACCTCGCGGCCTTCCTGTCAGCGATCTACGCGCTGCACGTGCGCGACACCGTCCAGCACGTGGCGGCCATGATCTACGTCGGCACCGCGGTGGGCGCAGTCTTCGCCGGCGATCTCGTGACCCTTTTCGTCTACTGGGAGGGCACCGCCATCTCGTCGGTGTTCCTCATCTGGGCCAGTCGCACCGACGCCGCCTACCGCTCGGGGATGCGCTACCTGGTGATCCAGGTCGGCTCGGGGGTGCTGCTGTTGGCCGGTGTGATCCTCCATGGACAGGCGGCGGGCTCGGTGGCGTTCACGAAGCTGATCGGCGACGACGGGCTCCTGGCCACGGCGACGCCCGGCGTGCTGCTGATCTTGCTCGCCTTCGGCGTCAAGGCGGCCTTTCCCTTCCTCCACAACTGGCTGCAGGACGCCTACCCCAACGGCACCGTCACCGGCACGGTGTTCCTCTCCGCCTTCACCACCAAGCTCGCCATCTACGCCCTCGCGCGCGGCTTCCCGGGCACCGAGATCCTGGTCCCCATGGGCGTGGTCATGACGCTGTTCCCGGTCTTCTACGCGGTGATCGAGAACGACCTCCGCAAGGTCCTCGCCTACAGCCTCAACAACCAGCTCGGCTACATGGTGGTGGGGATCGGCATCGGCACCGCGCTGTCGCTCAACGGCACCGTGTCCCACGCCTTCGCCCACATTCTCTACAAGGCGCTGCTGTTCATGACCATGGGGGCGGTGCTCCACCGCACCGGCACCATCAAGGCCACCGAGCTCGGCGGGCTCTACAAGTCGATGCCGGTGACCACGGTGTGCTGCCTGATCGCGGCGGCGTCGATCTCCGGCTTCCCGTTCTTCTCGGGCTTCGTCACCAAGTCGATGGTGATCTCGGCGGTGGAGTACCAGCACCTGACGTGGATCTTTCTCGGCCTGCTGGTGGCCTCGGCCGGCGTCATGGAGCACTCGGGCATCAAGATCCCGTACTTCGCCTTCTTCGCCCACGACTCCGGTAAGCGGGTCAAGGAGGCGCCGTGGAACATGCTCGTCGCCATGGTCGCGGGCGCGGTGCTGTGCGTCGGCATCGGGCTCTTCCCGGCGCCGCTGTATGACCTGCTGCCGTTCCCGGTGGACTACGAGCCCTACACCGCGGGCCATGTGGCGACCTCGTTCCAGCTCCTCGTCTTCGCCATCCTCGCCTTCGCGGTGCTGGTGCGCACCGGCATCTACCCGCCCGAGAAGGCCGGCGTCAACCTCGACTTCGACTGGACCTACCGCAGGGCCATTCCCGCCCTCATTCGCTGGCTGGCCGACAAGGGCGGCGCGGTGGGCGAGCGGCTCCACGCCGCGGCCTCGGGGATCGTCAGGCGCGTCTACGACGGCATCTACCACCTGCACGGCCCGCAGGGGGTCTTCGCCCGCACCTGGACCACCGGCGCCATCGCCTTCTGGGCTGTGTTGGGGCTGCTGGCGTTTTTGGTGCTCTACTACTGGGAGCGGTAGCACCACCAACCGCGAGCTGGGCCGGCCCCTTGCCCCGCCATGACGTTGATTTTCGGTTGCGCGATGGTCAAATTGCCTGTTATGTCGACCGCGTGGTGATCGATTTTTCAGTTCACCGACTGCCCGCGCGACGACGGCGACAGTCGGGGAACACCGCCGCTGCTGCCCGCGTGTCGCAGGCGCGGTCCCGGACCCAGCATTCTGTCCCGGGAGGCGGGATCGGGCGAGATGGGTCGACGCGGCCACACGACGACGGCCATGCGGCGCGGCTCGCGCTCGCAACGCTTCGTGCGGCGGTTGCTCAAGACGCTCGTTGTGCTCGCGGTCCTCGCGGGCGCGGTCTACGCCGCCGGCGAGTGGATGATCCTGGCGCTCGACTACCCGTACCGTGGACCGACCGAGGACCTCAGCGGCACCGAGGACGTGGCCATGCCGGAGGACGTCAGTCGCGCGCTGCACGAGGCGGCGGGGGAGCCGAAATCGGTGGCCTGGCTCGAGCTCGGCCACGTCAACCTCGGTGACCGGGAGCTCCGCTAGCAGGTGCTGGACGCCTGCACGGCGTGGCTGATCGAGATTGGTTCCATGGCCCCGGACGAGGCCTTCGTACTGCCGGAATCGCACGGCTGAACAACCGTCACACGCTGAAAAAGCGACGCCGTCGCAAGCTTGTGCAGGATTTCACATTCGGCTATGATGGCGGCTGGAAACGGAGGTTTGCCCATGGAAGGCGATCCCACCCAGGACGCGACGGTCGTCCACGTCCCCGACTCGATTCCCAACGGCAACCGCTGGGCAATGAACCGCGTTGCCGAGCTGTCGGGCGAGAACGTTCATCTGTGCATGCAGTGCGGCACCTGCTCGGCGGTGTGCCCGATGATCGAGTCGATGGGCTTCACCACCCGCCAGGGGATCCACTACCTGCAGTTCGGGATGATCGACGAGGTCATCGACGCCCGCATCGGCGACTACTGCGCGTCGTGCCACACCTGCGAGGTGCGCTGCCCGCGCGGCATCGAGGTGCCCAAGGTCTTCGAGGCGGTGCGGCTGCTGTCGCTGCGCGCCAACAAGGACCTGGTGATCCTCAACGAGATTCCGAGAGAAACTCTCGAAGAGGCGCCGCAGATCGCCATGGTCAGCACCTTCCGCAAGCTGACCGCGTGAGGATGACGATGAAGATCGCCTACTATCCCGGATGTACGCTCAAGACCAAGGCTGCCAACCTCGAGGAGGCGGCGCTCGAGGCGATGCGCGTGCTCGGAGTCGAGTTCATAGAGCTCGAGCGCTGGAACTGCTGTGGAGCGGTGTTCTCGCTCGCCGAGGACGACCTGATCCACCAGATCGCGCCGGTCCGCAACCTGGTGCGCGCGCAGCAGGCGGGCTGCGACACCGTGGTCACCATCTGCTCGCAGTGTTACAACACCCTCGCCCGAGCCAACCTGCTGGTGCGCGAGGCCCCGGACAAGCTCGAAACGATCAATGCCTTCATGGACGAGGAGCCCGACTACGACGGCGCCGTCAACGTTCTCCACTACCTGACCCTGCTCCGCGACACGGTCGGTTTCGACGCGCTGAAGGAGAAGGTCGTGCAGCCGCTCGATGGCCTCAAGGTGGCCGCCTTCTACGGCTGCACCCTGGTGCGTCCCGAGGAGGTTTCCATCGACCCGTTCCACGAGGGCGTCCTCGAGCAGTTCCTGCGCGCGCTCGGCGCCGAGCCGGTGCCCTTCTCGGCGTCCGCCGAGTGCTGCGGCTCCTACCAGATGCTGGCCCACCCCGAGGAGGGATTGAAGCGGGCGGGGACGGTGGTCGAGTCGGCCAACCGCGCCGGCGCCGAGGCGCTGGTACTCAGCTGCCCGCTGTGCGAGTACAACCTCGGCACCAGGCAACCGCAGGTGGTGGCCGCGGGCGACGGACTCGAGCCGGTGCCGACCCTCTACTTCACCCAGCTGCTGGGCATCGCGCTCGGGCTCGCACCCGAGCTCTACCGCCTCGACCTCGCCGGCGAGGCGGCTCGGACGCTGCTCGCAACCAAAAACTTCGTGGCCCAGGCCACGGCGTGAGGAAGGTGATCATGGCAGTTGCAACGACTCCCGAGGTCCAAGCGAAGACCATTCCCATCTACATCATGGGTAAGCGCTACGACGTACCCGACACGCTGACCATCATGAAGGCGCTCGAGTACGCCGGCTACCAGTACATCCGCGGCTGCGGCTGCCGCGGCGGCGTCTGCGGCGCGTGCGCCACGGTCTACCGCAAGGCCGGCGACTACAAGATCCGCACCGGCCTCGCCTGCCAGACCGTGGTCGAGCCGGAGATGTACCTGACCCAGATCCCCTTCTACCCGGCCAACCGCGCGAGCTACGACTTCGAGGCGGTCGAGGCGACCCCCGAGACCGTCTACAAGCTCTACCCCGAGCTTTTCCGCTGCGTCGCCTGCAACGCCTGCACCAAGGTCTGCCCGATGGACGTCGAGGTGCTCGACTACGTGTCGGCCCTCAAACGCGGCGACCTCGAGGCGGCCACCGAGCTCTCCTTCGACTGCATCCAGTGCGGGCTCTGTGCCTCACGCTGCATGGGCGAGATGGCCCAGTACCACGTGGCACAGCTCGCGCGCCGGCTGTACGGCGGCAAGCTGGCGCCGAAGGCCCAGCACCTGCAGGAGATCTGCGACAAGATCACTGGCGGCGCCTTCGACGAGCCGCTGATCGAGCTCAAGGGGCTCGACCCGGAGCAGCTCAAGGAGCTGTACACGAAACGCGAGATGGAACCGGCCATGGCCGACGACAGCTGGCGCCCCGACTCTACCGTGGGCCTGGCCTGAGAGGTGGACGATGGGGTACACACCTGAACTGAAAGAGCTCATCAAGAAGGTCGAAGCCACCCGCGCCGAGCGCGTCGAGCGCAAGAAGGCCGGCGAGGAGGTGCCGTTCCTCAGCCTCGACGACCGCAAAAAGCGGCTCGAGTTCCACCCCGACTTCAAGGAGGAGGGGCGGCGCGAGCTCCAGGTGGGTCCGTCCAAGGGCTACGCCATCGCGCACGAGATCGCCGACGTCATCGAGGCCACCAGCCGCGTCGATCCGGGCAAGGTCGACCTCGCGAACCCGGCGTACGAGACCGACGTGCTGATCATCGGCGGCGGCGGCGCCGGCACCTCGGCCGCGATCCTCGCCCAGGAGCAGGGTGCCAAGGTCATCATGGCGACCAAGCTGCGCCACGGCGACGCCAACACCATGATGGCCGAGGGCGGCATCCAGGCCGCCTCCAAGGGCGAGAAGGACTCGCCCTACTACCACTATCTCGACGTCATGGGCGGCGGCCACTTCACCAACGTGCCCGAGCTCGCCGAAACCCTGGTCAAGAACGCGCCCGACGCCATCCGCTGGCTCGAGCACCACGGCGTCAACTTCACCAAGGACGCGGACGGCCGGCTCGCCACCATCCATGGCGGCGGCACCTCGCGCAAGCGCATGCACTACGCCGCCGACATCACCGGCGCCGAGATCATGCGCACCATCCGCGACGAGGCCCGTAACCGCTCGGCCGACATTCAGGTGCTCGAGTTCTCGCCGGCGGTGGAGCTGGTGCTCAACGAGCATGGCCACTGCGCCGGCGCGGTGCTCTACAACATGGAGACCGAGGAGTACTTCGTGGTCAAGGCGAAGTCGGTGCTCCTCGCCACCGGCGGCTGCGGCCGGCTCCACGTGCAGGGCTTCATGACCACCAACCACTACGGGGCGACTGCCGACGGCATCGTCCTCGGCTACCGCGCCGGGGTGCCGGTGGCCTTCCTCCACACCGTCCAGTACCACCCGACTGGGGTGGTCTTCCCGGAGCAGGCCGAGGGCATCCTGATCACCGAGAAGTTCCGCGGCGCCGGCGCCAACCTGGTCAACGTCGAGGGCAACCAGTTCGTCAACGAGCGTGAGCCGCGCGACGTCGAGGCCGCGTCGATCATCAAGGAGTGCGTGCACGACGGCCTCGGCGTGCCGACCCCGACCGGCCGCCTCGGCGTGTGGCTCGACTCGCCGATGATCGAGATGCTCGAGGGGGAGGGGACGGTCAAGAAGGAGTTCCCCGGCAAGTACATCCTCTTCAAGCGCTACGACATCGACATCACCAAGGAGCCGATGCTGATCTACCCGACGCTCCACTACCAGAACGGCGGCCTCGACTTCCAGGAGGACGGCGCCACCTGCGTGCCGGGCCTCTTCGTGGCCGGCGAGGTGGGCGGCGGCATCCACGGCGCCAACCGCCTGATGGGCAACTCGCTGCTCGACATCATCGTCTTCGGCCGCATCGCCGGCGGGAGCGCCGCCGAGTTCGCTGTCAACGCCTTCAAGGACGGCGCCCTCAACCTCGACCATGTGGTCGCCTACAACAAGGAGGTCACCGACGCCGGCGTCGCCGACGGCCGCGTGTCACCGATGCTGATCCCGATGTACACCGACGAGCGCATCCGCGAGCGCCAGCTCACCACCGAGTACGTGGGCAACGTCAGGTAGTCGGCACCACTCACCAGACAGCAGTGACCACCACGGCGGGGCTGCGGCCCCGCCGTTGTCGTCTGTCGCGCTCTTGACTCGCGACCTCGTCCGGGTCACGCTGAGGCGGCCCATCCACGCTACAGGAGACGTCGAGCGTCACTGTGGCTTACGGCTGCGCGGCCCGCCGCTACCGGGCCCGGAATCCCCGTGCGACGCCCGTCTACCGGCTCTTCGAGACCCACTTCGACGAGGTGAAGGGGCAGTGGGAGGAGCGCTTCGAGCGCCGGTGCGGGTTCTGGCGCGGCTTCGTCGACGAACAGGTGCGGCGGTACCTCGACTGCGGCCTTTTGAGAACGGCTTCGCCTGTAATGCCCCAATGGGAATTGCGGACCGATTTCCTGAGACGAAATCTCCGCCATCCTGAGATAGCCTCTCGCTCGCAAGCGGCGAAGGAAGCCGGTTGAGCGGAGAGCTACCCCTCAACTGAGCGGCATCCCATTCGCAGGCCATCAGGCTGCTTTCTCTGAATCTTCTGCAGATCGATTCTCTCTACGCAGCCCTGCCGCGCGGCACCAGCACCGGCATCCGCCGCTCGGAGTCGAGGAAGACGACCTCGAGCGGCAGGTGTTCTTCGCCGACGGATGCGGCCTGACCCTTTCTCGGTGGTGGCTTGGCACGTTCCACCGCCGGCTCGAGGCCGAAGTAGACCTCGGCCGGCGTCGCGCCGCGGAGCCCCTGGTGCGGACGCAGGCTCGAGTAGTACTCCAGCGCCAGCCGGACCCGGGCCTCGAGGTGATCGGCCGAGAGGAGAGGCGAAAGGCGAACGCCGAGCAGCTCCTTGGGCGTGCGCCAGAAGCGCTCGATGACTGCGATTTAGCCGTACTGGCCGATGGCGCCGAAGCGCTGCTTTATGGAAAGAGATTGGAGCGTCCCCCTGAAAACAGCAGCAGTGAACTGCGACCCCTGGTCGCTGACGAAGTGGCGTGGCCGACCGTGGAGCCGCATTGCCCGACACAGGACCTCGATGACCTGGGCTGCAGACGGCTCTCTTCGGAAGACCCCGAACGCGAGCGGGAACCGCGAGTGAAGATCGAGCACGACCACGAGCTTGTACACGAACAGTCCGAGGAAGCCCTTGATCTCGGTGAGGTCGGCGGTCCAGATGTGGTTGGGGTACTTCGCTCGGAGGATGCGGGCTGTGTCACTGATGCGGTCTGTCGGGCGGGGCGGCCTCGGTGCCCGGCGGTACCTTTGAACCGTCTCTCGTCCGATCTTGAGCCCGACCCTGGCGAGCATCTGTGCGATCTTCGTGCTGCCTCCAATGTCGAGGGCATCGAGCCTCTGAACGAGTCGAGTGACCACATCGTCGTAGCCGCGAAGCGGCGGTGTCGGTCTGACGAGGGTGCCGACCGTGTCCTTTTCGGGCTCGGCCTGCACCTCGCGCTCCCACCGGCTGATGGTCTGCGGATCGATGAGGAACGCCGCTGCGGTTTCTCTTCGGCTCAGCCCGTACGAGTGCCTGAGCTCGAGGATGCGGAATTGCTCCTCGGGCCGGTAGTGCTTGCGCTGGAGGGCGGGAAAGCGCGCGAGCTTGGCCCGCACGTTCTGGTTGATGGCCCGCTCTCTCTCGGACTCCGTACGCACCGCCATGTATTCGGCAAACCCGGCGCGGACAGGATCCCCGTGCCACCACCACCTCGACAGCACGTGGGCCAGCCCGAGCGCGAGATGCCTTGAGCACGCAAGAACGAGCCGCATGGCCTGGGGGGAGACTGCTCGTGCTCGGGTGCCGACAGCTACGGCGATGTCGGGGACGGGGAACCCGGTGGGTGGGTGCGGTGGGATTGACCGGTCTCGAGTCTTGACTGGCACGGGCGATCGTATCTCGTCTCAGAAACTGTCTGTTCAGCACCGGATCATCCTGAGTTTCACCTTCAGTCATCTATCGTCCATTGACTTATTCCGCCAATGGCTTATATTCTGATCATGGAGTTCGAGTGGGATCCCGAAAAGAAACGAGCGAACACGAGAAGACACGGTGTCTCATTCGACGAGGCGCAGACGCTGTTCACGAGTGGCGTCGACTTTCTTGAAATCTACGACCTGGAGCACAGCCAGGACGAGGATCGATTCATTGCAGTCGGTCCGATTCGCCGTGGCGTGGTCGTTTACACGGAACGGGACGAGGGTGTCGTGCGGATCATCAGCGCCAGGCCCGCCACGACGGCGGAGACTCGTTTCTGGAAACGGTCCATGGGAGACAGACGATGACGGAACAGATCCGGGAGTTGACGAAAAGAGATTTCGACCGGGCGATTCCGCGCAAGCTGCGGGAGCGCATCATTCGCGGCGAGCTTCGTGGAGGTGACGATGTCGCGGCGCTGCGGCGTTTCCTGGGGATGACTCAGCAGTTGTTCGCGGAATCACTGGGCATCAGCGTCCATACGCTGCGGAATTGGGAACAGGGGAGGCGGCATCCGGAAGGCCCCGCCCTCGCTTTACTCAGGATTGCCGCGCGACATCCGCGCGTATTGAGGGAGAACCTCGCGGCGACCGCCTAGTGTCGGTGCCAGGGCAACACGCGCAGTGGACCGAGGAGTCGACCAACGGCACCTGTATGAGTGGGCATGATCGATAACATCATAACCCCCGTACCTGGCACCCTTACGGGAAGCGCGCCGCACTGTGGTTGTTCCGGCTGGTGGGAGGCCGCCGGCGCGTCATCAGCGTGGTCGGACCTACTACCTACGACCTCACGAACGACCACGCCGATGGCGCGCCGCTGGGGTGCCAAGGGCGGCCCAGAAGGCCGGAGCTTGGCAACGAATATTATCTTTGAAATGGCACCGGAAAAACGGCAGATCCAGCCGACAGGTGTCGCGGATCCTCAAACGGCTTTGCTGAAGGCAGGCCGTCGCTCCATCAGCGCTAGGAGTTCCCAGCCCGGCAGCCGCACTCGCGAATCGTCCTTGAGGCCAGGCGATAGACGTCCGAGAACCTCAGCATGCCGATGATCTCGTCGTCCTCGACAACGAACAGCGAGTCGTGCCTCGTCATGACGAACAGGTGGAAGCACTTGGCGAGCCGGTCGTCCTGCGTGACGAGGTGCCCCTTGTCCGGGATCCTGGTGAAATCACGGACCCGAATCGTGTCGGCTTTCCGGCACAGGTCGCGGAACGGGTCCTCCCAGAGGTGGAGGTCCGAGCGCATGGCCTTCCAGATGTAGTCGAAACCGTACTGGCTGACGGCCTCCTCGGGTTGCATGCGCGCGTAGTTCGTCTCCAGTCCGCGCAGGAGATCGAGAGGTGAGATCTTGCCGGCGACCTTTCCTTTGTCGTCTTCAACGAGCAGAATCCGCTGCTCCGCCTGTCCGGTGAGGAACTTTTCCTGGGCGCTCTCGAGGGCGAGAAGTGTCTCGTACAGAGTCGCGCGGTCGGAGATCTTGGGGAAACTGGCCGAGGGCACCATGAGCTCGTGGACTTTGACTTGTTCCATCTGATTCTCCTCCTGATCGCGAAGATCCGGTCCTGTAGGTGTCGGTGGCGCACCCCGAGCTCCACCGAACTCGCCGCCGCTCGAGTGTACGGCAGACCGGAACAGGCGCAACCCGACGTGATCGCAACGGTGCCGGGAGTAACTTATTTACTTTATTGGGCTGCCCCCTTCGTCTCATTGAGGCAACCTATCGCCTTTTCTGAGGGGGCCTCGTCGAGGCCATTCAGTTATCAACCGGCGCGTCCGACGCGCCGCCGCAATTCGTTCGACGAATTGCTGTGGTATTCGAATGTGTCGCGGGGCAAGCGCCGGAAGGCCGAGGCTGAGAATGGGGGGGTTGGGAGTGCGGGCGCCGGCCCGGCCTCCCGTGCGGCTCGTGCCGAGGCCCGCAACGCCCGCGCGCTCAGGCGAAGCTGGGCACAGCTGATCAAGCGGATCTACGAGGTCGCCCCGCTGGTGTGCCCGTCCTGCGGTTCAGAGATGAAGGTGATCGCGTTCATCACCGAGCACGACGTGGTCGACGCGATCCTGAGGCATCTCGAGCGCAAAGAGTCGCAAGGGGCACGGGCGCCGCCCAACTGAGAGAGGCTTGGGAATCTCAGAGCGGGTCGGAGTCCACCCGATCCGTGCGTTGGAGAGGTGTGCGCGAAACCCGCGAATCTGATGTCGAGCGACCTGGCAGAGCGGCGCCCCGACGTCACGAGCCCTGTGTTCGGCGGAATCGGCCCCCAGGGCACCCCGATCGAGCAGCTTCGCCTTGCGCGGGGCGGAGGTTCGAGGGACGATGGGCGTGGTACCTTCGAGGTGGGTGAAAGGAAATTCCTATCGGAGCGGCCGACAAGGCCGCGAGTCTAGCGGGGTGGAAGTCCCCGCGCCCTCAATTGCCCGATTCGGAGGGCTAGCATATCCGATGCATACACCGGTAACGACGTATGTACTGCTCGGACGTAAACGCCACGGCCGCCCTGCGGATGGAATTCGCAGAGGTGGGAGCGATCTGGGTGGCAAGCAAACTTGGAGGCCCGAACATAAAGGAATGGCTGCAGTTGCGAAATTTCCTTCCACTCTGAAGTCGCTAGGGTGGGTACTTGCGGAAGAGCCGACCTGTGATAGGACGGGGAAGGCCGATGATGCTGGGGAAGAAACGGGCATGTGCACCCCGCAGACCGCCGCGACAGGGGCCCGGGCATCCAAGGACAGACTCGTGGAGATAACGTCGGGAAGGGCCGTCTCCCAGCAGGGGCTGGCAGCAACCTGCAAGGACCCGCCGACCAAGGCCAAGGCCGTAGGCGGCGGGAGGGTTTCGGTCTGTCGCATGAGGTCATATGAGCGATGAAGGAGGGGTAATGCCCTCTGAGGTGGTGCTGGACGCCGCCCCGGGAGAGGTAACACCTTGACCGGGCAAAGGACCTCTGGGCACCTGGCGGGCCCTGGCCGGTCCCGGACACAGAGCCGGGGAAGCCGAGCCAATAATGTCGGGCCTAAACTCACAAAGCAAACCGGTGTGGAGAGGGGAGAATACGGGCCAGCGTTTAAGCTTCCTCCACTCCGGGAAGGCTGTGAGGATACAAGCCAGGGTCAGAACCGGACTCGGGAAATCCGACCGTCCGGGATCGTAGGGGGGCCCATGGAAACGTGGATCATGGTTGGAGCTACACGGGCACGTACCGCCGAAAGGCCGACACAGCCAAGCCTCGACCTAACGTCGCGCGCGCCATGGTTCTATCCCGACCATAAGGAGGTAGAGAGTATGTTTCGATTTAGATGTCTTCGTGTCCTCGCCGTGGCAG
>CAZSTH010000050.1:0-25933 GCA_964609835.1 uncultured Thermoanaerobaculia bacterium | reverse complement strand
ACGACGAGGAGAATCTTCTTCAGATCAAGGGGTTGATTTCTTATAGAGGCACCTAAAGGTGGAGGCCGGCGCGTGGTAGGTTCTGCTGGTCGAAGGGATCGAGATGAAACCTAACACGCGGATCGAATCGGGGCTGGTGGACAATCGCGGCGAGTTCACGGATCCGTTCTTCGAGCGTTTCGAGCTGCGGACGGCGCCTGAGCCGTTACAGCTGCGGAACGGGGTCACGAAGACCTACAGCTTCCCCACCTTCTACTCGGACGTGACCTGCGCGATGGCGATCTTCCTCTGCGAGTACGGGCGGGCCGAGGCGATGATGCCGCACTCGTCGATGAAGCCGGTGAAGATGCCGGGCGGCCGGTCGGTGGTGATCTTCTCGTGCTACGAGTACAAGAAGGTGCTGGGCCTCGCGCCCTACAACGAGATCGCCATGACGATCCCAATCATGGTCGGCGGGGGCTGGGCGCCGCCGCTGCTGCCGCTGGTGATGGACTTCAGGCGTAAGGGCTACTACGTCTTCTCGATGCCGGTGACGTCGCTGGAGAACCAGATCCGCGGCACCTCGATCTGGGGGCTGCCGAAGATCGTCGAGGAGATCGAGATCGCGACCGAGGGAGCGAGCTGCACGACGGTCGCGAGGGATGTGGACGGCGAGGTGTACTTCGAACTCAAAGTCCCGAAGCAGGGATCGCGCAAGCACTTCGACGAGACCGGCCACCTCTACAGCATGCTCGACGGACGGCTGGTGAAGAGCCAGACCAACTTCACGGGCGACTTCGCGGTCACGACCAACGCCGGACTACTGTGGAAGAAGGGTCGGCCGGCGGCGGCGCCGGCATTGAAGCTGGGCTCGTCGCCGCGGGCCGATGCACTGAAGGTGCTGCACCTCGAGGAGGCGGCGTTTCAGTTCCGGTACTCGGCGACCATGAACAGCTGCTTCGATCTGCCGCTTCGGGATTGGTGACGGGGGTTCTGTAACCGCCCCACGGTTTATCGATACGAACCGCGCAAAGCGCGGATCCGCTCCGCGTCGATACGACCTGAGCGCAGGCGGCACGACCCAATGGTCGTGAGGGCGGCGCCCCTTACCAAACGCTCGGCCGACGCCACCTTCGGGCGCGAGGTCGTGCACCTCGATTTCGAGGGACTGTGGAAATCGATCCAGCTGTCATCCCGAGCGGCCGAGCGAGTGGCGGGGATCACTCCTCCAGGTCGGGCTTCCAGTCGAGGATGACGTTGAGGTGGTCGGGGCGCTCGGTGCCGCCGTCGGTGCGCAGCAGCAGGAAGCGGCCGTCGGGGGCGACGTCGTAGGAGAGGCCGAAGACGTTGGCGTAGGCGCCTGCGACCACGATCTCGGGCCGGCCTGCCCGGAACCGCGAGCCGTCGGCCGACGCCTCGAGCACCGGGATGGCCATGAAGCGGTTGCCGTTGCGGTAGTAGATTCTCGTCCCGTCCTCGGAGAAGATCGGCTCCTCGCCACCGTCGAGCGAGACGGTGAAGGAGCGGTCGCTGCCGAAGGCCCGGGCGTAGATCTCGTAGCGCCCCGACTCGTCCGAGGTGAAGGCGAACCAGCGGCCGTCGGGCGCGATGTCCGGTCCCCAATCGGTGGCTTTGCTCGCAACCAGCTCTTCTACGTCGCCCGGCTGATCGGGATCCATCCGGAAGATGTCCATCGAGGTGTTGAAGAGCAGGCCTGCCTTCTGGTGCCAGGCATAAGCGCCGAGCTGCTGATCGGACTCGTACAGCACCGTCGGCGGTGCGTTGCTTCCTACCGTTCGGACCACGAGCCGCCACTTTTCTCCGGAATTCGAGGCGTAGGCGACGCGCTCGCCGTCGGGCGACCAGGTCAGGATCACTCCGTGGTCGTCGGTGGTCAGGAGGCGGCGCGATCCGCGCTCGAGGTCGTAGATCCAGATTCGAGATGCGGCGAAGTCTCCGACGCTGACGGCGAGACGGCTGCCGTCGGGAGAGAGCTCGTAATCTCCGTAGCGGGTGAGCGGGAACCCGAGCGGCTCGACGCCGCCGCGGCCGTCGTCCCACACCAGCTCGTTGCCGACCAGCCACCCGCCGGGGGCGTAGACCACGGTGCCGTTCTCCGCCGCCGCGAAGTGGCCGACCCAGGTCTCCACCAACACACCCTCGAGGGCCACCGACGGACGCACCTCGGCGGTCGGATCTTGGATGTCGAAGGGCGCTGCCATCACCTGGCCGTTGCAACCAGCAGCAGCGGCCCGCCGCGCAGCAACTGCGTCATGGAGCCGCCGATTCCGAGCGTCGCCCGCTGGTTGGTCTCGAGATCCAGAATGCTGACCTGGTCGCGATTGATCTCGCCGCCCGTGCCCACATCTTTCAGGCTGCTGAAGAGGATGGCCTGGCGGCCCGGCACGCGGCTCGGCCAGAAGAACTGGTGCCACCGGTCGTCGGTTTCGACCGGCATGACATCGCCCAGTTCGGTGTCGATCCGTACCAGCTCCTTGGCCTCGGCACCGGCAATGATGATCTCGTCGTCCGACACCCATGTGTGGCCGAAGACATTGGGCAGCTCGACGACCCGGGTGGAGCGGCTGCCCCGGACACCGATCTTCATCATCGCGTTGGCCTGCATGAAGCTGATCCACTCACCGTCGGGCGAGATCTGCGGGTTGTAGGCGCCACGGGTGTCCTCCACGATCTCGCCCTCGGGCTGGTCGAGGAATCGCCGGTAGAGCCAGGTGGCGCCGTCGCGCTCGATGGCGGCGACGATCAGCCTCCCGTCGGAGGAGATGTCGAGGCACGGCTGCGGGGACCCGAGCGGGAGCATGTCGCGGCTGACGAACTGGGTGCCTTCCGGCAGCGCGAACGAGAGGTGCGTCGGGAGGCGCGCGACCGGTGCGGTGCCGGACGGTCGGAAGTTCCCCGCGAACACGATCAGCGCCACCGCGGCAATGGCGGCAAGGGTCACCGGCAGCGCCAGCGAACGTCTGGCCTCCAGGGCCTCGGCCGGCGGCTCGTCGTCGACCAGCTCGAGCCGGGCGTCCGCCGCCGATCGCAGGCGCTCCTTGGAATTGCGGGCGAGGCAGCGGCGCAGCACGCGGCGGACGTTGGCCGGGGTCCCGACCGGCAGCCGGTCGAGATCGATTTCGGCGCGCAGCACGGCGGCCAGGGTGTCGGTGACGGTGTCGCCGGTAAACAACCGGCGGCCGCTCAGCATCTCGAGCAGAATGACGCCGAAGGCCCACAGATCGGCGCGCTGGTCGACCACGTCGCCCTCGCCTGCTCCGGCGACATGTAGGCGGCGGTCCCGAGGATCACACCGGCCTGGGTCATGGCGGCGGTGATGGTCGGTGAGCTGAGAATATCGACCTCTGAGCCCGGATCACCGGCGTAAGCGCGGGCGAGACCGAAATCCAGGATCTTGAGATCGCCCGACGGGGTGAGCTTGATGTTGGCGGGCTTGAGGTCGCGGTGGACGATCCCCTGCTCGTGGGCGGTGGCGAGGCCGTCGAGAAGCTGCAGAGCCAGCGGCACCGCCTCCTCGACCGGAATCGGTCCCGCCCTCAGGCGCTCGGAAAGGTCGGGGCCCTCCACCAGCTCCATCACCAGAAAGCGCCGCCCGCCGTCCTCCTCGAAGCCGTAGACGCTGGCGATGTTGGGGTGTTGGAGGGCGGCGAGCGAGCGCGCCTCGCGATGGAAGCGGGCGACGCGTTCCGGATCGGCGCCGACCTCGTCGGGCAGCACCTTGACGGCGACGTGGCGGTCGAGCCTGGGGTCGTGCGCCTTGTAGACCTCGCCCATGCCGCCGGCGCCGATGGCCGAGACCACCGTATACGCACCAATTTTGGAGTTGGGCTGCATGACCGTCGATCACTCCCATCTCGCGACTATGTCGCAATTATAAGCCGAACCAAGGTGCCGGCGGGGATCTTTCGGCGGAAGGCCGGGATCCGACGTCCCCTTCGCTTTATCGTGCCACGCGGGCCGCACCACAAATGTGGTCGATTCCGTCGCGGTGCAAGCAGCCCGCAACACGACCTGACTCGAATGAACCTCTCGACTGGCTGCTTTCGCCCGGGAATGGCGCCAGTCCGCGGCGTGGCCGCCCTCGACGACCACGTCACCCCGTGACGACGGGCGCCACGGCTCGCGAGACCCGCGGCCGGCTCTGACGATGAGGCTCTT
The DNA here is from genome assembly GCA_964609835.1 of uncultured Thermoanaerobaculia bacterium. Classification (GTDB taxonomy): domain Bacteria; phylum Acidobacteriota; class Thermoanaerobaculia; order Thermoanaerobaculales; family Sulfomarinibacteraceae; genus Sulfomarinibacter. Next base: position 21,775 of record CAZSTH010000050.1, on the reverse strand, counting down.
CTGAGGCGCAGCCGGGCCCACCCACGGCGTCCGGTTCAAGGCGTCGCTGAGCCCACCGGGCCGAGGTAGCGGTCGAGCCAGTCGAGCACCGCGCGGATGATCTCGTTGCTGGAGGCCGGCACGTGGCCGCCGTCGAGAAGGACGAGGCGCTTGTGCTCGGGGGGCGTTCCCAGCATGTCGAGCATGGGCTGGATGTTGGTCTTTACCGGCGCGCCGAAGTCGGCCCTGCCGTTGACCATCAGCGTCGGCACGGTGGAGCGCGGCGCGAAGTTCTGGGGCACCGCCACCGGCGGCCAGTCCTCCGGGTAGCGGTACAGGCCGCCGGAGACCAGGATGCTGGCCTCGAAGCGCGGCTCTACCGCGGTCATCAGCGGGCCGAGGCCAGCGCCCCAGCTGAGGCCGTAGTAGGCCACCCGGTCGCTGTCGATGTCGGCGCGGCTCTCGAGGAAGTCCATCGTCCGCCGCAGGTCCTTCCCGATCTGGATCGTCACGTCGCGGCGGTCGTTGGGACCGTGCAGCTCGACGCGGCGCTCGTAGGTGCGCTTGTAGACCGGATAGATCAGCGCGCGCCCGCTTTCGGGGATGAAGGAGGCGAACGGGAAGCTGGGGTGCGTGCTGTCGTTGAGCAGCAGCGCGCTCGACGGTGGGAAGTAGACCACCGCCTGGTAGGGCGGATCGACGTTCTTCGGCAGGTAGAGGTGGATCGGCAGTCGATCGTCGCCGTAGGCCGCGCGCACCGAGATGAGCTCCTGCTTCCAGTGCTTCGCGCGGTCGTCCGATGACTCCAGCCTAGCGTCGAGGTCGCGATCGTCGTAGTCAAAGCCGCTCAACAACAGCGCGAAGACGTCGTCGTCGACCGCGGTATCCTGCCGGTGGTCGACGATCGGGTGCTCGATCGCGGCCACGGCGTCGGCGGGTGGCGGCTGATCGGTCAGCATGCAGCGGAAGCCGTTGATCGGCGAACGGTCGAAGGGCTCGGCGGCATCGGTGTCGCGATAGAGATAGTCGGGTTCCGACCACGCGCCGCCCAGGATGTGGCGCGCATCGCCGGTTCGATTGACGCACCACTCGCGGACGTTGCCGGCCATGTCGTAGGTGCCGCTCGGCCCGAGACCGTCGGTGCTGCCGACCGGCGCCGGGCCGTCGGTGTCGAAGTTGCTCCACAGCAGGATCTCGCTGAAGATGCTCTGCCGCGCAGCCAGCCGCCAGTGGTAGACGGTCGGCAGGCTCTTGCCGGCCCACGTCGCGTAGGCCGACGCCTCGAACCAGCTCACCCCGCCGACCGGATGGTCGTCCTCGCCCTCGGGGTAGCTGCCGAGCGACCAGCCGGCGGGGCCGGGGCGGCCGGTGGAGTCGACGAAGGCGTCGCGGTTCGCCCCGTCGGGCCACCAGCGATCGTCGCGGTAGCCGCCGTCGTCCATGAACGCCTTGTAGTCGCGGTTCGTGACCTCGTACGTGTCGATCCAGAAGTCCTCGAGAGACACCGGCTCAGCCGCCCCGAACTCGGCCGTGCCGCCGGGCACGAAGACCATCCCGGGCGGCATCTCGTCCGCGCGGAACAGCCGAAATGTCTCGCCCAGGCCGAAGGGCGCTCCCTCGAAGGTGCCGTAGCCCTGCTTCTCGATCCGGAAGCGGGCCGGCAGCGCCACCGGAACGTTCTCGAGCGGGGTCTCGCCCAGGCGAACCCACTCGCGCTCGGGGTGGTTGTAGCCCTTGACGAAGACGGTGGCGCCGGACGGGTCGCTGTCGCAGGACAGGGCGACCGCGACCGAGCTGAAGTGCTGCATCAGGTAAGGGTCGTCAGGAATGATCTCGGCCGCCTCGTAGAGCAGCCGCATGGCGCCGTCGCGGTCGCCGTCGCGGTACAGTCGCTCGATCTCGGGCAGCGCCTGGTTGCGCGCCCACGACACACGCGCGGTGCGGTGGAGCAGCCACGCCGCCCCGGCGCCGAGAAGCACCGCGATCAACGCGAGGGCACCGAGGACAGCCGGGCGGCGCAGCAGTGCGCCGAGGCCCGAGGCCGGCGCCTCCAACTGCCGCTTCAGCGCCACCAGCTCTTCGAGCAACTCCCGGCCCGAGGCGAAGCGCCGGTCGGGATCCTTCTCCAGGCAGCGGGCGAGGACCGCCTGCAGCCCCGGCGGCACGCCGCGCCGCAGCTCGGCGAGCGGCACCGGCTCGTCGCGCAGAATTGCGGTCGCGGTGTCGAGCTTGGACTCGCCAACGAACGGCCGCGTGCCGGACAGCATCTCATACAGCAGGACCCCGAAGGAGAACACGTCCGAGCGCGCGCCTACCGGCCGGCCGTGCACCTGCTCGGGCGACATGTAGGCCAGGGTTCCGATGACCTGGTTGGCACGGGTGAGGTAGGGCGATGTCTGCACGGTGGCGGTGAGCGCCTCGGTCAGCGGGACGCTCCCCTCCTCCGCATCGGCGTCGGCGTCGGCGTCGGCGATCAGCTTGCCGAGGCCGAAGTCGAGGATCTTCGGCAGCCCCTCGTCGGTCAGCACCACGTTGTCCGGTTTGAGGTCGCGGTGGAGCACACCCTCGCGGTGCGCCCGCGCCAGCCCGGACGCGACTCCGATCGCGATGTCGATCGCGCTGCCCACGTCCAGCGGCTCGCCACCCACCAGGCTGCGCAGCGATTCGCCGCGCACCAGCTCCATGACGATGAAGGTCGTGCCGTCCTGCTCGCCGACGTCGTGAACGGTGGCAATGTTGGGGTGCGCAAAGGACGCCGCGAGCAGGGCCTCCTGGCGGAAGCGCTGGCGGCGCTCCTCGTCAGCCGTCACCTCTGGCGGCAGGACCTTGATCGCCACCTCGCGGTCGAGCTTGGTGTCGGTGGCCCGGTAGACCTGGCCCATGCCGCCCTCACCGATCTTGGCGGTGATCGAGTAATGCTGAAGCCTGGTTCCGATCATGATACTCAGTTTCCTTGCCGGAGATTATAGATCAGGATTGCGAGCGCGGTGGAAACGAAATATCGAGACAGGATTGGAGCCTCCTGCCGGCACCTTGCTCACCTCGGGAGGGTGCGGTCGCGTCAACATCAGAATGTCCTGGCGTGTCCGGGGCCGCTTGCATCCCGCAGGATCAGCACCTCGCCGGTCTCAGGAGAGCTTTATCGCCAGAACATCATAAGTGGGTATCCGGCACTATATTGAGAGAAATATTTCTGGACTCTTCGAAGACATGTGCTACAGTCCATGGGCTGTTGCCGGCCGTCGGGGCCGGCATCTGTATGGGTGGACGCAGGGTTCACCGCGACTGCGAGACGGACGCTCCGGCAAGGCCAGCGTCAAGGGAGATGAAGAGAGTTATGTCGAAGAAGTTGTTTGTTGGAAGTTTGAGTTGGGACACGAACGACGAGAGCCTGCGCAATGCGTTCAGCGCCCACGGCGAGGTCAGCGAAGCGGTTGTGATCTCCGATCGTGATACCGGTCGTTCGCGTGGTTTCGGCTTCGTCACGTTTGATGATGACGAGGCGGCCGACAAGGCCATCGCTGCCCTCAACGGTACCGAGCTCGACGGCCGCACGATCCGCGTGGATGTGGCGCAGGCCAAGCAGCGCTCGGGCGGCGGCGGCGGCGGCGGAGGTTATACCAGCCGCTGGTAAGCCCGATTCGATTCGAATCGAACCCCTCCTCGCGGAGGGGTTTTTCAATTCCCAATTCGGAATACCGCCGGCAGTCACGGCGGGGTCGGCGTGGCGGCTGGGGTCGGGGGCGTTGTCGGTGCCGGCGGCCAAAACCACGACCACTGCCGGAGGTCTCCGGTCTCGAAATCGTCGGAAAAGACCTCTGACACGTCGGCGAGGAAGATAGCGCCCTTCGGCCCGACGGCCACCGCGAGGAGCCCGTTGGAGGCGATGTCGTTGCCGGCGACCTCGACATGCGAGGGAGCACCGGACGGGCGGTCGGAGCTCGACCACAGAATGCCGTCGCCGCTGACCAGGGTGAGCCCGTCACTTCCGCCGCGCCTGCTTCCGACCGCGGCGAACTCGCCGTCCTTCCACGCCACCACAGCGAGCCGCGCCGAGCTCCCACCCGCGTCAGAGCGGAAACTCCAGTCGGTGCCGTTCTCGCTCGAGAGGATGATGCCGGCACCGACGACCACGAAACGCCGGCCGTTCCACGCCACGTCGTTGAGATTCGCGTTCGTCCCTGACGCCCGGAGCGACCATTGCTCGCCATCGGTGCTGGTCACGATCGTGCCGCCGTCACCAACCGCCACGAACCGGCCGCCGCCCCACGCGGCGCCATGAAGATCGACCAGAATGCCCGGGTCCTGCCGGACCCAGACGACGCCTTCGTCATCGGAGGCCGAGACCAACGCGATCAGAACCGAGGCCAGGACCATGCTGAAGGAGATGCATGCCATCACGTGTGACGTCTTCATCGCGGCCTCGCAATCGGGCGCGGGGAGTCGCGCGGTTCAGCGGCCTGCGCACCCCCAGCCCCAATCTCAAGTATAGCCCTTTTGTTCAGTGGATGATCAGACCCGAACCAGGAACTGCGAACGCTGTATCCGGCGCTGTTCGCTGTTCGGGCGCGGTCCGGCAGCCGAGAAGCACTGCTATCCTCTGTCACGGTCGCGAGGAGATTGCCTCTGCGGGGGGCTCACAGTGGGGGAATCCGGCCAAGCCGCCGCGTTCGACAACGACCGCTACCTGGAGGAGCAGAGCGAGGCCATCCTCGATCGGATCCAGAAAGTGGGCGGCAAGCTCTATCTGGAGTTCGGCGGCAAGCTGCTGTTCGACTACCACGCGTCGCGAGTCCTGCCCGGCTTCGACCCCAACGTGAAAATGCGGCTGCTGCGGCGCCTCGCCGCCGGGACCGAGATCATCCTCTGCGTCTACGCCGGCGACATCGAGCGCCGCAAGGTACGGGCCGACTTCGGCATCACCTACGACGCGGACACCTTCAAGTTGATCGACGACCTGCGCGACAACGGGCTCGAGGTGCGGGCGGTGGTGATCACCCGCTACGACGGTCAGCCGGCTGCTGAAACCTTCGCCACCAAGCTGAGGCGGCGCGGGGTTGCGGTCCACACCCACCGAACGATCGCCGGCTACCCGGCCGACGTCACACGGGTGGTGAGCGAGCACGGCTACGGCGCCAACCCCTACATAGAGACCGACGCACCGCTAGTGGTGGTCAACGCGCCGGGCCCCAACAGCGGTAAGATGGCCACCTGCATGTCGCAGGTCTACCACGAACACCTGCGCGGCGAGCGCGCGGGCTACGCCAAGTTCGAGACCTTCCCGATCTGGAACCTGCCGCTGCGCCACCCCGTCAACGCGGCCTACGAGGCGGCCACGGCCGAGCTGCGCGACGTCAACATGATCGACCCGTTCCACCTCGAGGCGCACGACGAGCGGGCGGTCAACTACAACCGAGACATCGAGGCCTTTCCGCTCCTCAAGCGCATCCTCGAGAAGATCACCGGCGAGTCCATGTACCAGTCCCCTACCGACATGGGAGTCAACCGCGCAGGCTTCGCCATCGTCGACGACGAGGCCGCGCGGACCGCCGGCAAGGCCGAGATCGTGCGCCGCTACTTCCGCTACGCCTGCGACGAGGTCCTCGGCCTCGAGAACGGCGACACCGTCCGCCGGATCGAGGCGCTGATGGAGGAGTTCCATCTCCGGCCCGAGGACCGGCCGGTCGTGGCGCCCGCGCGAGGAGCGGCGGACGAGGCCGAACGGAAGGCCGACAAGGGCCACCACGGCGTCTTCTCCGGCGCCGCCATCGAGCTGCCCGACGGTGAGATCGTGACCGGCCACAACAGCCCCCTGATGCACGCTGCGTCGGCGCTGGTGCTCAACGCTATCAAGATCATGGTGGGCATCCCCAACCACCTCGACCTCATTAGCCCGGCGGTCATCGAGTCGATCGGCGTGCTGCGCAAGGATCTGCTCGGTCGGAGCTCCATCAGCCTCAACCTGGAAGAGACCCTGATCGCCCTCAGCGTCAGCTCCACCACCAACCCCACCGCCAAGCAGGCGATGGATCAGCTGCCCGGGCTCGCGGGGTGCGAGCTCCACCTCACCCACCTGCCCTCCCCCGGAGACGAGCGCGGCCTGCGTCGTCTCGGGATCATCATGACCTGCGACCCCAGCTTCGCGAGCACCAAGCTCTTCGTGTCGTAGCCGGGCGCACGGCTCGCTGCGCCGGGGCGGGCGCCGGCACCGGCCGGCCGTTCGCCGAAACCGCCGTGCGACCGCCGGCCGGTTGAAGCCACGGCTCCGCGCGGGCCGAATAATTTCAGTGATAAATGGAGATATGTGCTATGTTTTCTCATGTGTCGCCGGCCGTCGGGGCCGGCTTCTGCATGGGTGGACGCAGTGTCCACCGCGGTGATCGAGACGGGCGCGCCTTGAAAGACAGCGTCCAGGGAGACAGAGAGAGCTATGTCGAAGAAGTTGTTTGTTGGAAGTCTGAGTTGGGACACGAACGACGAGGGCCTGCGCAACGCCTTCAGCGCCCACGGCGAGGTCAGCGATGCAGTGGTGATCGCCGACCGCGACACCGGTCGTTCGCGCGGTTTCGGCTTCGTCACGTTCGAGGACGACGACGCGGCCGACCAGGCCATCGCCGCCCTCAACGGAACCGAGCTCGACGGCCGCACCATTCGCGTGGACGTGGCGCAGTCGAAGGAGCGCTCCAACGACGGCGGCCGCCGGCGCTGGTAACTCGGCTTCCAACCCGAACCGAACCCCTCCCTCGCGGAGGGGTTTTTCAATTCGCAGTTCGCAATTCGGAGTTTGCAGCTCGATGTCGCCGGGCGGGATGGGAACGGCAGTCACGGATCCGGACCAGCCGACGGCGGCGACGCCAGTGAGCCGGCTCAGGAGGCAAAGCTGACCACCCTGAGAACGCACACGTCCCACCGACGATCGTCGCGGACGCCCGGTTGCAGCCGGCAAGCGATCCCTTCACTGCCCCCGGCGGGAGGTGTCGTCGCGAAACGCGGCGTACTCGTCGGACAGGGGTCGGAGAGCGGGATGGCCCTCGGGCGAGAAGCGGCGGCCGATCTCGAGGGCGCGGCGGTAGCAGGCGTCGGCCTTGTCGATGCGGCCCTGGTCGCGGAGGATGGCGGCGAGGGTCCAGGTAACGTTGAAGGTGAGGTCGTGGCCGGCGCCGAGAGTACGGTCGCAGATCTCGAGGGCACGGCGGGCGAACGGCTCGCCTTCGTCAGGTCGGCCGAGGATGCGCAGCATCTCGGCAACGTTGTTGAGACCGGTGGCGACCTCGGGATGGTCCGGACCGAGGTTCTGCGCACGGATCTCGACCGCCAGGCGAATCAGCGGCTCGGCCTCCTCGAGCCGGCCCTGCTCGGCGAGCAGCACGCCGACGTTGTTGAGGCTGTGAGCCACCTCGGGATGGTCGGCGCCAAGCGCCGACTCGCGGATCGCCAGCGCCCTTTCGAAGACGGTTAGCGCCTCGTCGCCCCGGTTCTGGTCGCGGTACACCGCCCCGAGATAGTTGCAGCTCTCGGCGACGTCCGGGTGGTCGGGCCCGAGCGACCGCTCGCGAATGGTCAGCGCCTGCTCGAGGCGCGTCTCGGCCTCGGCCAGCCGTCCAAGACGCCAGACGACCATCCCGAGATGGTTGACCACCTCCGCGACCCTGGCGTCATCGGCACTCAGCTTCGCGGCGATAATCTCGAGCGCGCGCTCGAGCAGCGGCTCGGCCTCATCGTAGTGGCCGCGGTCATAGTGGAGCATGGCGAGGTGGTCGAGGCTGGCCGCCAGCTCGAGGCCGGCGGCACCAGCCTCCGACTTTTGAATCTCGAGCGCCTCCTCCAGCAGCGGCTGCGCCTCGAGGTACAGCCCGAGCTTGCGGTAGACATCCCCCATGATCCGCATCATCCGGGCGCGCACCAGCGGCTGGTCGGCGAGCCCGTCGCGAATTCGATCTGCACCCGAGTCCAGGAGCTCACGGGCGGTGACGGTATTGCCCTTCGCCTCGCCGGGATCCGAAACCTCGAAGAGATCGGTGAGGAAGGTCGCGACCTCTCGCGCCGACTCGGCCTCGAGGTCCGCCCGCTCCGCCTGTCGCTTCGCCTGCACGAGGCCCATGGTCGTGCCGGCGATGCCGAACAGCAGCATGAGCAGCATCGCCGCCGCCGCTGCCACGCCGGTGCGGTGGCGGCGGACGAACTTGCCGACCCGGTAACGGGCGCTCGGCGCACGTGCCTCCACAGGCTGGTCGTGCAGAAAACGCTCGAGATCAAGCTCGAGCTCGCGAGCCGAGCCGTAGCGGCGGTCGCGCTCCTTGGCCAGCGCCTTCATCACGATCCAGTCGAGGTCGCCGCGGAGGGTGCGCCGGAGCGCCTCCGGTGTGGTCCGGCGGGCGGCCGCGCTCTTTTCCGCCCGCCCCCCGGGTCCGGCGATCGCCGCTGAGGGCTGCTGCGGCTCCTCCTCGAGGATCCTGCGGCGCACCTCGTCGATGCCGGCGCCGCGGAGGTCGGCCGCCTCGAAGGGCAGTCTGCCGGCGAGCAGCGCATAGAGCACGACACCGAGCGAGTAGACATCCGAGCGGGTGTCCACGTCGTGGCCGGACCTTTCGGCCTGCTCGGGGCTCATGAACTCCGGCGTGCCGACCATCGCTCCGAGCTGCGTCACCATCGTCACGTCGGTCAGCGGCCGCGCGATGGCCTTGGCGATGCCGAAGTCGATGATCTTCGGTTGCACCTCCCCGCCGGCCTCGCTGACGAGGATGTTGGAGGGCTTGAGGTCGCGGTGGATGATCGCCTTCTGATGGGCGTGCTGTACGCCCTCGCACACCCGCCGGAACAGGCCGACGCGCTCGGCCACGGTCAGCCGGTGCTGGTCGCAATACGTGGTGATCGGCACGCCGCGCACCAACTCCATCACGAAGTACGGACGGCCGACGTCGGTGCGGCCGGCGTCGAAGACGCGCGCGATTGCGGAGTGGTCCATCAAAGCCAGCGCCTGTCGCTCGGCCTCGAAGCGGGCGATGACCTCCTTGGTGTCCATGCCGGGTTTGATCACCTTGAGCGCGACCCGGCGCCTGACCGGCGAGGTCTGCTCGGCCTCCCAGACCTCGCCCATCCCTCCCTCGCCGAGCAGGTTCAGGAGGCGGTAGGGGCCGACGCTGTCAAAGGCTGCCGGCTGCTCCGCGTCGTCGGACATGACCTCGGTCCGCTGAGGGGATCTACCGTCCTCGGCGGTCGGTGGCAGGTCGCCGCGCTGCGGATCGGCTGGCGCATCCAACGAGTCGTCATCCATCGCCGGCCTCCGGCCTGGTCTGTGTCGCCGTGCTGCGTGGTCAAGGGTAGCAGGAAGCAGCAGGTGCGACGAGAAGCGGTCCGCGCGAGCCGCTCGTCTCGCCCGCAGGCGGGCCCTTCAGGGTCCTCCATCGAGGTCTTTCTGGGCTGACCGGCCGAGGGCCGCCGGCGCGGCCACCAGACCCTCCTCGAGCAGATAATCGGTGATCATCTTCGCCGCGAGCTGGTTGCCGGCGGCGTTCCAGTGGGTGTCGCGGGGCAGGTAGAGCGGCTCGACGGTGGCGCGCGAGCGGAAGCGGCGCAAGCCGTCGATATGGCGGATGCCGGCCACTTCGAAGAACTGCACCAGCCTGCGCTGCGGCAGGGTGCGGGCGAAGCGCGACGGATCGACGCCGTGGAGGTCGAGGAGGGTCGCGGCGAGCTGGTCCTCGATCTGGAACTGATCCGGGATCAGGAACACCACCAGCTCGGCTCCCGACGCTCGTACCGAACGGTCGAGCTCTTCAAGCACCGGCCCGACGCGGCGGATCAGGCGCATCAGCTGCGGCCGGTTGTCCGCGATGCAGATCTGCATCCGTTTCCACTCGATCCGGAGGAAGGCCTTCTCGGAGAACTTGGGCTGCCGGGTGTCGACCCTCTCCACGAGCTCGGGGATCTCGAACCCGAGCGCCTGGCCCTCGGCCGCCGAGCCGGAGTCGGCTTCGAGGAGCCCGCCCTCGTCAATCATGTCGGCGGCCCGCAGGAGGCCGAGGTTGCGAACCGCACGCACCACCAGGCTGTGTTCCACCAACCAGCCGTGATCGACCGGCTGGAGGTCCTTGCCCGCCTCGTCGGTGAGGTCGTTGCCGACAAAGAAGCCGAGCACCACCAGATCGGGCTGCAGGCGGCGGCCCTCGAGCTCCCACATCCGGAGATAGAACTGTGGGCCGACGGCCGGCACGCCGAGCGAGATCACCTCCACGTCCCTGCGGTCAAGGGTGCGGCGGAGCACCGCCTGCAGTCGGAACGGCCAGGTGTGGCGGTGCGGCAGCGCGCCCCAGGTGAAAGAGTCGCCGAGCGCGACAACCCGAATCCCGGGGCCGCGCTCGAGCACGTACTCGTGGGTGCGCAGGCCGCGCGAGTTGAGGACGAAGCCACGAACGATCCGACCCGGGTGCATCTGCTTGTTGGTCCGCGCCAACAACTCGGCGGTGGTCTCCGCATCCGACAGGCGGGTCTCGAGCGACGGCAGGTAGAGGAGGGCGTCGAGGCCGGCGTGGAGCGGCCGCACGAGGCGCAGCGCCGCCTCGAGCAGGATCAGGGTGGCGACCACCTGCACGACGATCCAGACCGCCACAACCAGCCGGCGCCGCGGCCGGGCGCCCCGCTCGCGCGTCGCCACCACCTCACCACTCCTGTCCGCAGACGTCGAGCACCGCCTCCGCCAGCTCTCCAGGCACCTCTTCCTGGAGGAAGTGGCCGGCGCCGGTCTCGGTGACCTCGGCGTCGGGGAAGAGCTTCTTCATGCCATAGACGGACCGGCCGAGGATCGGGTCGCGCCGGCCCCACACCAGCCGCACCGGTCCGGAGAATCCGCGCGCCCACCCGTCGGCCTCCAGCAGGGTGGCGTAGACCGGGCTCGAGAGCGACAGCGGCACCAGCCGTGCGAGCGCGAGCGGCGCCACGCGGTCAGCGAGTCGCCGCAAAGGGTAACGGTAGGCACGCCGCTGCTCGCGGCCGATGCTCGCGCGGTCGCCCTGCACCATGTGGAGGACGCCGATCGGATAGCCGAGGACGCGGAAGGCGACGTCGGAAACCACCGGCCTGTGGGCGAAGCGGTGGAAGCTCGTCACCCGCGGCTCTTTGTCGGGAACGCGGATGGCGGTGTTGGCGAAGACCGCGCCGCGGATGCGGTCGGGACGGCGGGCGGCGGCGACCGCCACGATTGGCCCGCCCCAGTCCTGGCCGGCAATCGTGAGGTCGGAGAGGTCGAGGGCATCGATGAGGGCGCCGATGCGCTCGGCGTGGAAGCCGAGAGTGTGGATCCCGAGATCCTGCGGCTTGTCGCTGAGGCCCAGGCCGACGAGATCGGGGGCGATGACCCGGACACCGCGGTCGACCAGGAGGCGGATGACCTTGCGCCACAGGTAGCACCATGTGGGGTTGCCGTGCAGCAGCAGGACCGCCGGGCCGTCTCCGTGGTCGACGAAGTGCACCGCCGGCCCGCCGTCGTCGAAGACACGACGGTCCCAGGGCAGCTGCTCTTGGAGCCATGACGGCAGCGGCGGCGGGTCACGAAAGGCCACGGGACGATGATACAGGGGTACGGGAGTCCCAGATTTGGAATTCAGAATTCGAGGGCGTGGTACCGCAGGTGTTCAACAAAAAACCGTTGTGCCGACGAGGGATACGTGATATCTTTCAGGTTCCGTCGCCGGCCACCGTGGCCGGCGTCTGCCCGGGTGGAGGCAGCGTCCACCGTACTATCCAACGGGGCAGCCGGGGACGGCAAGGCCCAGGGAGAGAAAGAGAAGCATGTCGAAGAAGTTGTTTGTTGGAAGTTTGAGCTGGGACACGAACGATGAGGCCCTGCGTGAAGCGTTCTCGCCGCACGGCGAGATCAGCGAGGCAGTAGTCATCACCGATCGCGACACCGGGCGTTCGCGCGGCTTCGGGTTCGTGACCTTCGAGGACGACGAGGCCGCCGATGCAGCGATGGCAGCTCTGAACGGCACCGAGCTCGACGGCCGCACCATTCGCGTCGACGTCGCACAGGCCAAACAGCGCTCGGGTGGCGGCGGCGGCGGGTACAGCAGCCGCTGGTAAGCCCGGCTTCCGACCCCGATCGAACCCCTCCCCGCGGAGGGGTTTTTTGGTTTCCCATTTCGTACCATGGCAGTCGCCGCCCGGGTGCGAAACGGGGAATGGAGAAAGACGTCGACGGTGTGGCTGCGATTCTCGCCGACGACGACACCGAGTTCAACGTTCTGGTGCCGACGGATCGACCGCAAGAAGGTGGCGGTGAAGATGGCCGAGGCCGTCAATCACGCCGACGGCGAGCTGGTGATGGCCGAGATGGTCAACCCCAAGGTCCAGGTCCACGGCGACACCGCGATCCTGACCTACAACTACGTGGGGATGAACCTGGTCGACGGCGAGGCCTCCCCCGACCTCGCCAAGTCGACGCGTGTTTACGTGAAGAACGGCCACGGATGGAAGCTGGTGCACGCCAACTTCGCACCGGTCGGCGGCGGCGACGATTGATTTTCGAGCCGCGGCGCGTGGCCTCTGTAGGCGCAGCCATCAGGGTGCGCCATCTTCGTTTCGCGAGGCCAATCGGCCACGGAGCAAATACCCCGACTCGGTGCCGGGACCTGTCGCCTCGCCTCCAGCTTGTCATGGCGGCGGCGACAACGACTGATCGCGGTCGCGTCCTCGGGGGCACGCCTCCCGGCCGCTCTCTCGCCTATTTCGTGACCGTCGCATCCTCGAGAATGACGGTGTAGGTGTAGCCGGAGCCGAAATCGCGGTCGACGGCGAGGGTGCCGGTGGCAACCACGACGTCCCCCACCGCGCACGGGTTCGCGGTGGTCACGGCGAGATCGTTGGTGCCGTCCTCGAGGGCGCCGGTGCCGTCCTGCACGTGCAGCCAGTTCTTGCCGAGGATGTTGGCATTGTACTTGACCACCAAACCGCCGATCGTCACCTCGGTCCCGGCCAGCTCGGACCGCCGGGCCCACACCTCGGCGACCGGCAGCGCGCCCCGGTCCGCGCCGGGCGCCGGCGACGCGGGCGACTCGCCGGCCTCGAAATCGAAGCGGGCCAGCCGCGGGTGCCCGGGCGGCAGCTCGAGCCCCTCGCTGCCGCCGACCGGGGCCCCGCCTTCACGGCCCACCACCGACACGAAGTAGATGAGGTCGAAGGTGCGGTCGAGGGTGTCGCTGCGGAAGTTCTTCATCGGCATCTCGAGCGGAATCGTGACCCGCTCGCCGACCTCGACATCGAACTGGTTGGCCGCCGCCCACACCGTGCTGTCGCCGGCGTCGAGCTGGAAGTAGGTGTATCCGGCGGCGTCCATCGCCTCCACCACGTCGCCGCTCAGCACGCGCGGCGCGTCAGCATCTGCGGCGGTCTGCGGGCCGGCTGCCGGAGCTGTGTCCGCCGCTGCGGGGTCGGTCTGCGGCGCAGCGCCGCAACCGACGGCCAGAAAGACGACACAGAACGACACAAGCTTGGATCGCATGCGGTGAGTCCTCCAAGAGGTTCGGTGCGCCGCGCCGGCGGCGCGATGCGGCCTTCACGGTAGCACGACCGCGGGCCCGATCGAAGGTGATGACGGCCCGCACTATGAATCGAAGGAGCGGTGAAGCGCGGCCGGGACCACCGCCCTGCGATGGCGGCCGTTGCTGGCCGCGAGCGGCGCGGCGGCCCGCACCGCCCGGGAAGGCTCCCGCCGGGGAATAATGCGCGCTCACCGCCCTATACTGACTGCGAATGAGTCCACTTCCATCCATTACGAGATACCGGCCGCCGGAGGTCATCGAGTACCCGGCCAAGTGGCTGGTGGCCGTCGACGGCTCGGCCGACCACGAGACGTTCCTGTTCTTCGATCGCGTCGAGATAGGACGCTACAACCGGTCTCGCACCCAGCCGTGCATGCTGCTTGTGGAGGATCCGACGGTCTCATCACACCACTGCATCATCACCCAGGAGCCCGACGGACGCTGCTTCATTCGCGACACCAGCCGCAACGGCACCCGCGTCGACGGCCGCCGGCTGTCGCCCAACCTGACGACCGCGCTCGAGGTCGGCCAGGTGGTCTCCGTGGGCCAGCATCTCCAGCTGCGGCTCGACGGCAGCCCGCCTGCGGCCGAGCCCGATCAGGCGGTAGACTCGCAGACCCACGGCTTCGGAACCACGACCACGGTGACGGTGTTGGTGGGCGACATCCGCGGCTACACCGAGATGGTCCGCTACGCCGATCCGGCGCAGCTCCAGGCATCGGTCAACGCGGTCTTCCAGCGCCTCGAGCACGAGGTGGAGGCTCTTGGCGGCACGCTCAAGGAGTTCCAGGGCGACGCCATCTTCGCCTTCTGGGAGCGCGGAAAGCACGGCTGCCACGCCTGCCGGGCGAGCCGTGCGGCGGTCGCGCTGGAACGCCTGGCCCGCAAGCTCGCGGCGGATCCCACGGTCTGGAGCCTGGGAAGCTTTCCGCTGCAGATGGACTTCGCCCTCGCCTCCGGGCTCGTGACCATCACCGGCTACGGCTCCGACGGCGCCATGGGGCTGTCGATGGTGGGCGAGACGGTGGTCCTCGCCTACCGCATCGAGAAGTTTGCCGGACCCGACACCGGGCCCATCGTCGCCTGTTCAGTCACCCGACAAATGGCGGCGGGAGAGTTCGACTTCGACGACCTCGGCTGCCGCCAGGCGAAAGGGTTCGACAGCCCCGTGCGGCTGTATGCCCTGCGCGGCCCGCGTTCGTGACGCGGCAACTGGGGACGCCACGAGATGCAGCTCAAGTCGCAACCTTACAATAACTTAGGTTACTACTCACTCGCTACGCCGTCCCTCGGACACGAATATTGACAGTTGTCAGCACTCAGGTCCGCGAGTGATCACTGTTATCCTCTGTGGTACTCTAGGACTATGCCATCTCCGGCGACCTACACGTTGGATGAAATCGAGGAGCTGACCGGCTTCGAGAAACGAACGGTTTCCTATTACGTGCAGCAGAAGCTTCTGCCGAAGGTCGGGCGGAGGGGCGCCAAGACCCGCTACCCGCGGCTCTTCGTCGATCGCCTGCTGTTCATAAAGGTGATCCGCGAGCGCCAGGACAGGGGTGAGATCGGCAGCCTGACACTGTCGGAGATCCGCGAAATCCTCGACCGCTCGCCGGTCGAAACCATTGCCGACGTGGTCGCCGGGCGTGAGCCGCTGGATGCGGTTGACGTCCGGGTCGACCCGGCGATGCCGCCCGAGCTGATTCCCGCGAGCACTCGTTCTTTGAACCCGGATGCCGTCGATCGTCGCAATGGGGAACCGGTGGAGAACGTGCCGCGGTCGTTCCAGGCGCCCGAACCTCCCTCCGATGTCATCGAGGTGGACATGAGCTTTGCCGAGGAGAAGACGTCACCCGCAGCGTCCGAGTCCGCCGGGGCAGACACCGCTCCGGCGGCTGCAACCGACGACGGTCCGCGCCTCAAGGGGCTGTCAGACACCCACTCGCTGCGGGCGATTCGGGAGCTCGAGACCAGCCCTGGGGCCGCGGCTGGCGAGCCCGCCCCCCAGCCCCCGGCGGGAGAGGAGGCTGCCGACGGCGACAACGGCTACCCGCCGGTCAACGAGCTCGACCGGCTCGGCTGGTCGCTGGCGCGGTTGCAGAAGATGCTGACCGACGCCCCGCGGCGCAAACGCGGCAACACCGAGAGCTGGCACCGGGCGCGGATCACGCCCGAGCTGACGATCTCGGCGCGCAACCTCTCGGACGAAGACGCCCACATGCTGGACTCGGTGGCGCGGATCCTCAAGAAAATGCTGTGGACCGCGTGGGAGGAGTAGCGGCCGAAATCTCGAACCAACAAAACACGAAGGCAGGTCACGGCGGCACGTGCCGGCGGCCGAGGAAACACACCCTTGGTGCCTTCGCCTTGGTCGTTCAAAGAAAAAATCCCCGAGCCCCCCCGCGCCTCGGGGCGAGTGGTCGGTCGCGGGCGGGACGCGACGCGTCATGCTGATCCGGCGTTCTCCAGCTCGGCGGGCCCCATCAGATCGAATCGGATGAAGAAGCGCGGCACCCTGCCCGGCCTCGGAAAGCGCAGAAAACGGATGCGCCCCCACATCGGCCGCACGTCCCGGCGCGCGATCTCCTCGGCCACGTTCAAGGTGAGGTGGCCGAGCATCGCCTCCTGCTTCCTGTTCTTCGTGTCCTTGTAGAGGCCGATCACCTTGACCTTGTTGATCGTCTTGGGGCTCACCGGCTCGCGCTCGAAGCGGATCCACCGGTAGGAGCCCGTGAAGAACCGCTGCACGCCGGCGGCGTACTCCGGCTGATTGAGCCCGTCGACCTCGCAGAAACCCTCGATGACACGCCAGTCACCGGGGCGTCGCTGCTCGATTCGGATCGAGTTCTGATTTCTCGAGTACTCCTGTGACTCCTTGTAGTACCACCCGTTGGCGTCCTTCACGACGCCGGCCGGTTTGACCTCGAAGCCCGCCATGCTCTCGTGCTTTCCGGCACCGAACAATCCATTGAAGAATCCCATGATCTCCTCCGCCACCGCCGCACCCGTCTCCGATCGCCATTCCCCGGCCGGCGGTCGTCTGCGCTGTACCGCAGGGAATTGCTATAGATAAATATAGCATATAGCTCTTCCCACAACAACAGATCTAACTATATACTGCATGGGGCGAGTGGCCGGCGGGGCTGAAGAAAAAAATCGGCACCAGCCGGCAATCTGAGGTAAGATCTCGCCAAGCCGAAGGAGGAGGACATCGTGAGAAAAGCCAGTCGACTCGGTCTCGGGAGGCGCCTTCGCGAGCTGCGGGAGTCCCTCGATGTCACGCAGGCGGAGCTCTCCGACGCAGCGAGCATGGACCAGAGCCTGCTGTCCAAGTACGAACGGGAGGACGTCAGCCCGAGCTGGCTGCAGGTAGAGCGCCTTCTCGAGGCCCTCGGCCAGACCCCGTGCGCGCTGTTCCCCGAGTGCGCCGCTGAGTCGGAGGCCGAGGAGAGCTTCTTCTCCGTGCGCTACTTCTCCGGCGAGCCGAGCGACCCGTCCAGCATGGGCTCGCCGACGGCGACCCTGCGGGTCCACCGCGAGGCGCCGTTCGTCAAGGTCTTTCAGCTGCCGCCGATCAGCGACCGCTACCTGATGGTGCGGGCCGAGGACGATTCCATGATCCCCGACTGGTATCCCGGCGACCACCTCGTCATCGACACCAAGCCCGACGCCAAGACCGGGCGCGTGATCTTCGGCTTCCTCGACGACGAGCCGATGGCGCGGCGGCTGGTGCGCGACGGTAAGAGCCTGATTCTGGTCGCTTCCAACCGCCACTACCCGCCGATCCCGTTTGAGGCCAAGAGGTGGAAACACACCGGGGTCGTGGTGCAGGCGGTGCGCAGCATGGGCAAGCGCTACGCCGGCCCCGAGGACGAGTAGTCCCGTATTCGCGCGGCTGAATCGCGGCCGCGCGAAAATGATAATGAGAGGCCGCCGCGGGTGCGGCGGCCTCGGTTCCACTTAGAAATCGAAAACTCAGGTGTCGCCACCCACGGTCGTTGTCCAGGCCGTTGTCTCACCGGACTCGAAGCCGTCTGCGAAGATGTCCCGAGGCCGCACGTCGGCGGTCGCGGTGTTGTCGGCAGGATCGGTGTCGGTCCACCCTGCCGGCGGCGTGACCGCGGCGTCCACCGGCAGGATCTCGGTGAGGGGGTCGGGTGCGGTGGCGGTGGCGCTGAAGGTCACCATCGCTCCCGCCGGCAGATCGACGAGCTCGTCGACATCACCGCTGCCGGAGGCCGCACATACCCCGCCGCCGGAGCCGGCGCAGGTCCACGCCGTGCCCACCAGCGCCGCCGCGAAGTCGACCGCGACCTCGATGCCGGTGAGCGCGTAGGATCCGTGGTTGCTGACAGTCACGGTCAGCGCGACGGCGCCGCCGTCAGCGACCACCTGGCGATCCGGATCGATCCCCACCGAGAGGTCGGTGTCGCCGATCAGCGTCAGTACGTCGGCCACCGTCTCCTGGTCGAGGGACGCCGACACCTGGTAGGTGCCGGGCGTCATCCCGGCGGTGTAGGTCGTGGAGGCGTCGCCGAGGAGCGTGTTCGCCGCGGCGGGATCGACGCCGCCGCCGGTGGCGGCAAAGGCAATCTCGGTGCCGTCGGCCACCGCGCCGTCGAGGATGGTGTCTACCGAGTCGGAGTCGAAGCGCAGGGTGGCGGTGGTGGTGGAGGTGGCGCCAAGGCCGAGGGCGTCGGGCACCGCCGTCACGCCGAGCACCAGCCACGGGTCGGTGTCGAGGAAGCCGGTGAATCCGGAATAGGCGGCGGTGTCGCAGCCCTCGCCGCCCGGGCCCTCGTTGCAGCCCCACCAATTGTCGATCGCCTCCACCTCGGCGTTGTCCGAGCGCAGGCCGACCGTATTGCCGGCGAAGCGGTTGAAGCGTGCGAAGGCCTTGCTCATGGGACCGGAGACCTTCGCCCCCGGCGCATCCGGCGCCTCGAGCCCGTCGGTGTGGACCCACAGGCCGGTGTGGTTGCCGAGCAGGGTGTTGGACTGCACCACCACCGGCAGGACCGTCGACGGCGGCCGGCTCTGGTAGTTGTCGCCGATCCAGTGAATGCCGATGTTGGCACCCGAAACCAGATTGTCGGCGTAGATCACGGTGGTCTCGTCGGAGGAGTGGGAGGTCACCCGGAAGGCGCGCTGGAGGTTGAGGGCGGGGTCGTTGCCGGGATGCTGGTTGATGAAGTCGTTGCCGCTGACTGTGATAGCCGAGTCGTGGGCGTGGCCGTTCTCCCAGATGCCGTAGACCCACTCCGGATCGGCCGACTGGGCGCCGGTGATGCGAATGGTGTTGTCGACGATCCTCAGCCCGTCGTAGCGGTTGCCGCCGTGGGTGTTCGACTGCATCGCCACCGAGGCCGCCTTGAGGGGAATCTCGGGGTTGGAGGTGTCGGCGAGGCCGTCGCCCGGAATGATGATCTCGTTGCCCTCGATGGTCTGGTCGAAGCCGCCGGCGAGGTGGATGGCCACGTTCTGCCACGGCTCGCCGAGGCCGGCGCCGTAGTTGCCGGGCCGGTCGGCAGGCATCTCGATGCGGTTGCTGGCGATGGTCACGCCGTGGAAATCGGCGCCGGAGTCGAAGAACATCCCGATCGACCAGTCGAAGCCGCGAATGTCGAGGTTCTCCACCGTCCACCCGAAGTAGGTGCCGCCCCACATCATCAGGAAGGTCTCCCAGTCGTTAGTCGGCTCGTCAAAGGGCCCGAGGATGACGGCGTCACCGAGCGTGGCCGCCCGGATCGTCACGTCCTCGAAGCCCGGCGGGGCCAGGATGGCGTAGTCGTCGCCGGTGTCCGCCACGCCGTCGGAGCCATAGCTCCACGCGATGTAGGCGAAGGACTCGGTCCAGTCGAAGAGACCGTCGAGCTCGACCGTGACGTCGTCGTCCACCATCTGCACCAGCTCGTTGATGCGGGTGTAGTCGTTGTCGAGGAGGGTCGGCGTGTCACCGGTCTCGGCCACCGACTCGACCTGGACGACGCCGTCGTCGGTCACCAGAACCGCCACCGATGCGGTGGAGTTGTCGAGGGAAGCGGTCACCGAACCGAGACCCTGCGAGGTCGCGGTGAAGGTGGTGGAGGCCGCACCATCCTCGGACGCCACGGGGCTCGACACCGAGCCGCCCTCTGCGTCGAAGCCGAAATCCGCGTCGGCGAACGGGATGGCGCCGAGGCCGTCACCGTCGGAGTTGGCGCGCACCGAACCGGTGGCGCCGGCGCCGAACCCGATGTCCACGACCGGGTCCTCGATCGACACCCCAAGCACCAGCCACGGGTCGCCGTCGAGGAAGCCGGTGAAGCCATCGTAGAACGAGTCGTCACAGCCCGCGCCGCCGGGGCCGTTACTGCAACCCCACCAGTTGTTCTCGGCGGTCACCTCGGCGTTGTCCGAGCGCACCGCGACCACATTGCCCACCAGCCGGTTGTAGCGGACGACGGCCTTGCTCATGGGATCGGCCACCTTGGCCGCCGCCTTGTCCGGCTCCTCGAGTCCGTCGGTGTGGACCCAGACGCCGGTGTCGTTGCCGAGGAGGGTGTTGCCCTCCACCACCACCGGTTCGACGCCGACCGGCCTCGACGTATAGCCGTCGCCGATCCAGTGGATCGCGATGTTGGCGCCGGTGACCAAATTGTCGGCGTAGGTCACGGTGGTGCTGTCGGAGGAGTGCGAGGTGACGCGGAAGGCGCGCTGGACGTTGAGCGCCGGGTCGTTGTCGGGGTGCTCGTTGACGAAGGAGTTGCCGCTGATCAGGATGTCGGCCGAGTGGGCGTGGGCGTTCTCCCAGATGCCGTAGATGACCTCGGGCTCTTCAGCCTGGGCGCCGGTGATGCGGATGGTGTTGTCGATGATCGCCAGCCCGTCGTACGCGTCTCCGCCCGAGGTGTTGGACTGCAGCGCCACGGACGATGCCTTCCGAGGCGCCTCCGGGTCGGAGAGATCGCTGGCGGCATCGCCGGGGATGACGATGTCGTTGCCCTCGATGGTCTGGTTCTCGCCGAAGCCGAGGTGGATGGCGATGTTCTGGAACGGCTCGCCCTGCCACATCGCCGGATCGGCGTGGTAGTAGCCGGCGATGTCCGGCGGCACCTCGATCAGGTTGTTGCGAACGGTGACGCCGTCGAAGTCCTCGGTCCCGTCATAGAACATCCCGATCGACCAGTCGAATCCGCGCAGCACCAGGTTCTCGATCGTCCAGCCCTGGTAGGGCCCGCCCCACATCACGATGAAGCCCTCGTAGTAGACCTCGAGGTCGTCGATCTCGCCGGGACCGACGATCTCGGCGTCGCCGCGAGCGAGGGCGTGGATGGTGATATCGGCAACTCCGGTGGGCGCGAAGACCGCGTAATCGGCGACCGCCCAGGATGCCGAGGCGTGCTCCTCGGTCCAGTCGAAGGTCCCGACGAGGCGGATGGTGGTGCCGTCGCCGAGCGCCGCCACCGCCTGCACGGCGTCATCGATGCGGGTGAAGTCGTTGTCGATCGCGGTCGGGCTGTCGCCGGTGACTGCCACGGACTCGACGAGGATGGTGACCGCGCCGGCGGCGTTAGCGTGCATGGTCAGCCCGGGCGACGGCGCCGCCGGTTGCGCGGCTGAAGGTGGCGTACGTTCGATAGCCACCTCACCGGCGCCGCCGACCACGGCCACCGAAGCGGCGTCGGCCGGAAGCCACGCGCCGAGCAGCATGGCGAGGATCGCGGAGAGGACACACGGAGAGCGGAAATTGATTCGTCGCATGGGAGCCTCCTTGGTCGACCGGCCGCCCTCTTCCGGCCATGGTCGCGAACGAGCCCGGGCGTTCCGATCCGAAATCATCCAGGCTCTTGTTCGATCATACCATACGTAAATCACGCCTAGAGGTGACACGTTCACCATTGCACCATTGTCATCGTCGAGAGATGGGAGATACGGACTTCATTTCGCTCAGCTCAAGCCGAGGGCGGGGTTGAGGCGCTCATTCGGGGCTCAGGATGGGCTCTCATGCCCGGAGCGGTCTCAGATACGGCAGAACCCGGCCGTCGGGAGAGCGCGCCTCGACACAACACGCTTCGAACCCCGGCCCCCCGTCCGACCGCCACCTCAATGAACACATCCCGCACGGACGGCCGCGGCCGAGATGGGTTCAGGACGTGGCGGCGAGGGTCGCCGCGCCCGGCGGGCCGCGGGAAGACTCAACGCAGACGGCAACGTACCACGTTTACAGAACCCCAGCGGCGGTGGCGGTGGCGGTGGCGGTCAGCGGTGGCGGTCCGCGG
>CAZSTH010000049.1:0-26055 GCA_964609835.1 uncultured Thermoanaerobaculia bacterium | reverse complement strand
GAAATGAAACGCGATAAATTCGAATTTATTGCCAGCGAGATGTGCGGAATGTAGGTCTGTTTTTGTGGAAACTGCAAAATTAGGCAAACGAGGACAGGTATCGATTCCGAAGGCGGTGCTAGATCAACTCGGGACCGCGGCGGAGTCGATTCTGCTGGTCGACGTCACCGAAGATGGCGCGATTCTGCTTCGGCCTGCAGGGGTCTATCCGATCGAGATCTACAGCGACGCACGAGTCGCGGAGTTCATGGAAGAAGATCGCATGACTCCGGAAGAACGTGCGAGGATCGAGAAGAAGCTCAAGGGATCGTGAGTGAGGGGTTTCCTCGACGCGAACGTGCTCTTCTCCGCGGCACACTCCCCTTCAGGCAGGGCGCGTGGATTGTTCTCGCTGGCTGAGAAAGGACCTTGTGAGCTCGTGGCATCAGGACACGCGATCGGTGAGGCACGACGAAACATCGCGACCAAAGAACCGGAGAACTTGCGGTCATTCGAAGACGTGATGAGGCTGGTGTCGGTTGGGGCAGAAGGAGGCCCGAATCTCGTAGCATGGGGAGTCGAGCGAGGTCTTCCGGAAAACGACGCTCCGATTCTCGCGGCGGCGGTGGCCGCGGGCGTGGATCTGCTGGTCACTGGTGATCGGCGCCATTTCGGCCGACTTTTCGAGAGGACTGTGGGGGATGTTCGCGTCGTGACCCTTCGTGAAGCGCTTAAAGAGCTCTCTGGGCCGTGAGGACATCAAAGCAAACGAGCCCTACGAGGAACACGGCACTGCGATGCAGAAAGCGGAAGTAGTCATCTGCGGGGCCGGGATCGCAGGGATCTCGGTGGCCTACCGGCTCGCGGTCAAGCACGGCATGCGGAACGTCGTGCTGGTGGACGAGCGACCGCCCATGACCATGACCTCGGACAAGTCCACCGAGGCCTACCGCAACTGGTGGGTGGGGCCGGACGACGCCATGGTACGGCTGATGGACCGCTCCATCGACCTTCTCGAGGCGCTGGCGGAGAGCTGCGACAACCGCTTACTCATGAACCGCCGCGGCTACCTCTACGCCACCGCCGATGCGGCGCGGGCCGAGGCGATGCGTGACGAGGCGCAGCTCGCCGAGCGGTACGGTGCCGGCGAGCTGCGGATCCACAGCGGCCGCATCACCGACCCCGAGTACCTGCTGTCGCCGGCGTCCGGGTGGCGGGACCAGCCGCTGGGGGCCGACTTCATCGTGGATGATCACCTCATCCGGCAGGCGTTCCCCTATTTGTCACAAGACGTCTACGCCGCCCTCCACACCCGGCGCTGCGGATGGTTCTCCGGCCAGCAACTGGGGATGGTCCAGTTCGAGGCCGCGCGCGAGGCCGGCGTCGATCTGGTGGCTGGGCGGGTCACCTCGATCGACACCACCGGCGGACGGGTCCGCGAGGTGGAGGTGGCGGCGGCGGGCGAGACTTTGCGCATCGAGACGCCGCGCGTCGTCATCGCGAGTGGCCCCATGCTGGCGCTGACCGCCGCGCTCCTCGGCCTCGAGCTGCCGATCTTCTCCGAGCTCCACCTCAAGGTCTCGATCGAGGACCACCTCAATGTGATACCGCGCGACGCGCCGCTCCTGATCTGGCAGGACCCGCAGCGCATCGCGTGGGACGATGAGGAACGCGAGGCGCTGGGGGCGTCGGCGACGACCCGTCCGCTGCTCGACGAGCTCCCGGCGGGCGTCCACCTGCGGCCGGAGGGTGGGGGCTCGAACCGACACCTGATCCTGCTGTGGCCATACCACGCGGAGCCGGTGCCCGAGACCTTCCCGATCGGCCTGCCGGAGCACTACGCCGAGGTCTGCGTGCGCGGGATGGCGGCAATGGTGCCGGGCTTCGAGCGCTACCGCGGGCACCTGCCGCAGCCCTTCATCGACGGCGGCTACTACACTAAGACCCGCGAGAACCGGCCGTTGGCGGGACCGCTCGAGGTGGAGGGTGCCTTCGTCCACGGCGCGCTGTCGGGCTTCGGGCTGATGGCTTCGTCGGCGACGGCGGAGCTCGTCGCGTGCCACCTCACCGGCGCCGCGCTGCCGGATTACGCTGCGGCGTTCCAGCTCGAACGATACGAGGATCGGGACTACCTGGCGCGACTGGAGACGTGGGACGACAGCTCGCAGTTGTGAAATCGGAAACAGGCACGGCCATCCGGCTTCGTGCTTCGCACTACGCCGTGACAAGCGGAAAAAGACACCGGAAGGGACTCAGGTCACACAAGCCCCCCGGCCTCGAAAGACCGGGGGGGGGGTGAAAATACCGAGTTCCGATTTCCGAACTCTACTCGTCGTCCTCCTCGTCCTCCACCGCCGCGGCAGCGATGATCTTGTCCTGCAGCTGCTTCGGCACCTCGGCGTACTCGGCGAACTCCATGTGGAAGTCACCGCGGCCCTGGGTGATGGAGCGCAGG
The DNA here is from genome assembly GCA_964609835.1 of uncultured Thermoanaerobaculia bacterium. Taxonomy (GTDB): domain Bacteria; phylum Acidobacteriota; class Thermoanaerobaculia; order Thermoanaerobaculales; family Sulfomarinibacteraceae; genus Sulfomarinibacter. Next base: position 23,621 of record CAZSTH010000049.1, on the reverse strand, counting down.
GTCGGCGCGTAGGTCAGCATCTCGGCCAGCGGCACCTGCGCCCTGACGGTCGTGGTGCCGTCCTCCGAGTCCATGCCCTGGACGCGGCCCCGGCGAGAGTTGAGGTCTCCCATGACGTCGCCAAGATTGTCCTCTGGGGCGTAGACCTCGACCTGCATGATCGGCTCGAGCAGGATCGCCTTGCACTTGGCGGCGCATTCCTTGAACGCCTTGCGTCCGGCGATCTTGAAGGCCATCTCCGACGAGTCGACAGAGTGCTCCTTGCCATCGAGGAGGGTGACCTTGAAGTCGACCATCGGGTAGCCGGCGAGGACGCCACGATCGGCCGCCTCCTGGATGCCCTTGTCGACCGCCGGCCGGTAGCCCTGGGAGATCGAGCCCCCGAAGATCTTGTCGATGAACTCGTAGCCCTGCCCGCGATTGGGTTCCATTTTGATGGCGCACTGCGCAAACTGGCCGGAGCCACCGGTCTGTTTCTTGTGGCGGGTCGTGACCTCGCCCGAGGAGGTGATGGTCTCTCGGTACGGCACCTTCGGCTGATGGAGCACGACGTTGACGTTGTAGCGCTTCTTCAACCGGCCGACGATCACCTCGACGTGGAGCTGGCCCGCACCTGAGATCAGCATCTCCTTGGTCTGGGGGTCGCGGCCGACCGAGATCGTCGGGTCCTCGTCGCGGATCTTGGCCAACGCCGGACCGAGCTTGTTCTCATCGTTCTTGGACTCCGCCTCGAGCGCGAAGCTGATGGCCGGCTCCGGAATCGCCACCGCCGGCAGCACGATGCTCTTCTTGACCTCGCACAGGGTGTGGCCGGTGGCGGTCTCTTTGAGCTTCGGCACCGCTCCGATGTCGCCGGGTGCCAGCTCGGCCACGTGCTCGAGCTCCTTGCCCTGCGGCACCGACAGCGCCCCGAGCCGCTCGTTTCCCTCGGTCGCCGGGTTCGCGACGTTCGCGTCCGAAGCGACGCTTCCCGTGAACACCCGCAGCAGGGTGATGCGGCCGGCGAACGGGTCCGACACGGTCTTGAAGATGTAGGCGGTGAAGGGCGCATCCGCCGTCACCTCGAGGCTCTGCTCCTCGCCGTCGACCACCGCCTTGACGGGCCGCCAGTCGGGAGCCGGTGCCAAATCCACGAGGGCGTCCATCACCGGCTGCACGCCGATGTTCTTGGCGGCCGCCAGCGCGAAGACCGGAACCAGCTGGCGGGTCGTAATCGCTTTCTTCAGGCCCCTGATGAAGGTCTCGCCGTCGAGCTCACCGGCCTCGAGATAGGCCTCCATCAGCTCCTCGTCCTGCTCGGCCACCATCTCCATCAGCGCCTCGCGCGCCGACGACACCGCGTCCGCCATCTCGGACGGAACCTCGGTCTCGGTAGCGGTGCCGCTCTCGTCGTTCTCCCAGGTGAAGGCCTTACCGGTCAGCAGGTCCACGACTCCCATGAACTCCGACTCCTGGCCGATCGGCAGCTGGAGGGCGGTGACCTCGCGCCCGTACTTCTTCTGCAGCGCGTCGAGCACCCGCTCGAACGAGGCCCGGTCGCGGTCCATGAGGTTGACGGCGAAGAGCACCGGCAGGCCGTCGTCGGCGGCCGCCTTCCACATCTTGTCGGTCTGCACCTCGACGCCGCCGACGGCCGAAACCATCATCAACGCGGCATCCGCCACCCGCAGTCCCTGGACGGCCTCGGTGGTGAAGATGCCGTAGCCGGGGGTGTCGATGAGGTTGAGCTTGACGCCGCGGTGCTCCACGTGGGCGACCGCGGTGTTGATGGTGATCTTACGGTCGTGCTCGTCCTCGTCGAAGTCGGTGACCGTGTTGCCCTCGTCGACCTTGGTCAGCCGGTTGACGGCGCCGCCGTTGAAGAGGACGGCAGCGACCAGCGAGGTCTTGCCGGTATCGGAGTGGCCGACCACCGCAACGTTGCGGATGTTCTCGGTTTGAAAGACGGTCATGGATCTCCTCCACTCCACCCGAGTGGGTTGAATTCAGCTCGAGGCGCTTCAGGCGATGTCCTCTCCCGTGAGCACGCGGTAGGCCTCCCGGTAGCGCGCGAGGGTGCCCTCGACCACTTCCTGCGGCAGCTCGGGCGCGGGCGGCTCCTTGTCCCAGCCGCTGGCCTCGAGCCAGTCTCGGACGTACTGCTTGTCGAAGGAGGCCTGGGGCCGGCCGGGCGCGTAGGCGTCGGCGGGCCAGAATCGTGACGAGTCCGGCGTCAGCGCCTCGTCCATCCACACGATGCGGCCGTCGCCATCGAACCCGAACTCGAACTTGGTGTCGGCAATGATGATGCCGCGTTCGAGCGCGAAGCCGGCTGCCGAGCTGTAGAGCCCGAGGGTCAGGTCGCGCAGGGCGGTGGCGGTCTTCTCGCCGACGATCTCCACCATGCGCTCGAAGCTGATGTTCTCGTCGTGGCCGTCGGTCGCTTTAGTGGCCGGCGTGAAGATGGGCTCGGGCAGGCGCGCGGACTCGGTCAGGTCCGGCGGTAGCTCGATGCCGCACACCGTGCCGTCCCGGCCGTACTCTTTCCAGCCGGAACCCGAGAGGTACCCGCGGGCCACGCACTCCACCGGAATCGCCTCGAGCCGCTTCGCCAGCACACTGCGCCCGGCGAGCTTTGGATGGTCGCGAAACGGCTCCGGAAAATCGTCGAGGTCGACCGCCAACAGGTGGTTCGGCACCCGTGACTCGAAGTGCCGGAACCAGAAGTTGGAGAGCTGGGTGAGGATGATCCCGCGTCCCGGGATCCCGGGCGACAGCACGCTGTCGAAAGCACTGATACGGTCGGTGGCGACGAGCACCAGCGCGTCGTCGGTCGCGTAGATGTCGCGGACCTTGCCGCGGCTCACCAGGTTCGCGGACGGGATCTCGGTGGTGAGCAGGGCCGCGGTCATCTCCTTCAGGCTTCCTGACCTGAGATGACCGCGTGCGCCTGCTTGGCGATGCGCGACTTGTAACGGGCAGCCGAGTTGCGGTGGAAGACACCGCGCCGCCAGCCGGTGTCGATCACCGACATGGTTTCGGGCAGCATCTTCTCGACCTTCTTGGCATCGCCCTCGGCGATCGCCGCACGCATCAGCTTCATCTGACGCCGCACCCTGGTCCGCACCGAGCGATTCCGCATCCGCCGCTCGAGCGACTGGCGGTGGCGTTTACGCGCCTGCTTCTTGGTCCCCTTGATGGTTGCCATCGGCTCACTCCTTCGCTGCAGAACCGCCCGGTGGGCGGCACAAGGTTCGACATGATAGCGGAAAACCCGCGATCAGGCTAGTCCCTCGGCGGCTCGGGGCTCGGAGCTCGGAGCCCAGGGTTCGGGGCCGGGGCGCGAGGGGCGACCCCAATGCAGAGATCGGCGGCGCCACCGAGTATCGGGAGGCGCCCTTCGCATTGCCTGCCTCGATGATCTGTTGCCACCCTTCGCATTGATCGGCCCCAACGCGATCCTGTCCGCATCGTCCTGGCCCAACAATGCGAAGAGTGGCACGCAGCGCTTCTCGCTGGGAAGCGCTTTGCTCAGAACGCGCTCAAGGCCTCATCGGATCGTGAGGCCTAGAGATTTCAACTGTTCTCTCGCGAGGTCCGCCTCGCGGGTACCGGGGTACTCGTAGACCACGTACTGGAGGTTGACCACGCCCTGACCCTGGTCGCCCATCTTGAGGTAGATCAGGCCCTTCTTGAGCTGAGCGGCCGCCGCCTTGTCGGACGCCGGGTACTTCTCGAGCACCTCGGTGAACGTCTCGAGGGCCTTCTGCGGCTCCTCCTTTGCGTCCCGACACTCACCGATCCAGTAGAGCGCGTTGTCGGCGAGCTCGGTGCCGGGGAAGCGCCGCAGGTACTCACCGAAGCCGTCCGCAGCGAGGTCGTAGTTCCCGCGCATGTAATCCTCGTACGCAGAGCGGTAGAGGACATCGGGGCGCGCCGGATCACCGGCGGCAGCACCCGACGACAGACCTCCCGCAGCGCCGGCGCCGGGGGCCGTTCCGGTGTCCGTTGGGGCGGTCGTGATCGGCGGCAGCACGGGCGTGCCCGATCCGGTCCGGACCACCGCCAGCTGCTGCGAGATCTCCTGCAGCCTGCGGGTTGTCAGCTCGAGGTTCGCGGTCAGCGCCTCGATCTGTTCCTGCAGCTCGGACACCCGCTGCGCGAGATCGGCGTTGGAACGCATGTTCTTGTCCGTCAGACCCTGCATCGACGCTTCCATCTCGCGCAGGTCGGACTTGTCGAGGACGTTGAGCTCGAGCTGATTGACCGAGCGCTGGACATCGGTGATCTCGCGATGCAGCAGCGCCATTTCGTCCGTCGAGCTGCACGCCGCGAGGGGTCCGACGAGGAGCGCGACAGCGGTTACCGTCTTGAGTGAACGCATGGTACGGCTCCTAACGTGCGACGATCACGAAATGGGCACGGCGGTTGAGCCGCCACGCACTCTCGCCGCCGCCGAGGGCGAACGGCCGCTCCTCACCGTAGGAGATGATGCGGATGCGTTCGGGCGCGATGCCGAGGAAGACCAGGTAGTCCCTGACCGCGCTCGCCCGGCGCTCGCCCAGCGCCAGGTTGTACTCGCGGGTGTTGCGTTCATCGCAGTGGCCCTCGATGAGGATCGTGATCGTCGGCTGGTCCTGCAGCCAGGCCGCGTTGGCGGCCAGGGCATCACGCGCGGTCGGCGTGAGGTCGAAGCGGTCGGTGTCGAAGAACACGTCCTGCAGATAGCCCCGCGCATTGAGCTCGGCGAGGTCTTCCGGCAGCTCCTCGGTCACCTCCTCGGAGACGATCGTCTCGGTGACCGGCTCGCTGACGATCTCCTCGGTGACGCCTTCGCCCGCCGACGGCGGCGGGGTCACCTTCGCCTCGCTGGGCGGAGGCGCCTGCACCCGCGGACCACCGCTCTTGCAGGCCACCACCACCACTGCCAGCACGATCAAGACGGCGACTCCCAACAAACGGGCCGGACTGCGCATACTGCCTCCTCGGGAATCTTTCAGCTCGGCGCGACCACTGTAGCAGGACGCCGGAACGTCAACAACCGGACCCCGCACAACCCTCAGCCGCTGTGATCTCCGTCATCCTCCGCCGCCGGGCCGGACCCCTTCAGGCCGCCGTCAGGCCGCTGCAATCGTCCTTCGCGGCGGAGCTTGGCGAGGTAGTCGTAGACCACGATCGAACCCGCCACCGCGAGGTTGAGCGACGGCACCAGACCCCACTGCGGGATCTGCACGACCAGCGACGCGGCCTCGAGCAGGTCTTCGGGGAGGCCGCCGAGCTCGGCGCCGAGCAGAAAGCAGGGCCGTTCGGGGTAGCTCGCGTCGAAGAGGTTGACCGAGCGGCTGTCGAGCTCCACCGCCACCAGCTCATAACCGGAATGGGCAAGGTGGTCGAGCAGGGCCCGCTCGTCAGCCAGACGGCGCACCTCGGTGTAGAGCTCGGCGGTGCGGGCCGCCTCCACATTCCACTCCCGCTCGCCGACCAGCAGAACCTCGGCGGCGGCGGCGGCGTGGGCCGTGCGCACCAGGGTGCCCACGTTGTGCTCCTTCGAGATATTCCAGGCCCCGATCGCGAACCGGCGCAGGCCTCGGCGGTACTCCTCGCGTCGGCGCTGCCGCCTCGCCAATCGGCGCTGCAACGCGAGCTCGTGCTTGAGGTCAGCCACTCCCATACCCCACGGGCAGTTTCGCATGGCGAAAGAAACTGCCGGTGGGACATGGGAGAAACAACATCGCGGTTCCGGCCCGCGGGGCGCCGGGCCGCCCTGCTACTCGTGGCGCTTCGCACCGCCGAGGGATTGCCGGGTGAAGGCCATCGGGAGCAGGTCGGAGACGCTGGTGGTCACCCTGCGGCCGCCGTCACTGGCCAGAATCACCTGAAGATCGCCGAACTCGGCCAGCACCTGGCGACAGGCCCCGCAGGGCGCGGCCGGGGGATCGGTCCCGGTCACAACCGCGATCGCTGCCAGGCGGTCGGCACCGGAGGCCACCGCCGAGGCGACCGCGTGCCGTTCGGCGCAGACACTCAGCCCATACGACGCGTTCTCCACGTTGCAGCCGGTGTGGATTCTGCCGTCTCCGTCGAGCACGGCGGCACCCACAGCGAAACCCGAGTACGGCGCGTGGGCTCGCAGGCGAACCGCAGCAGCAGCGTCCACCAGGCGATCGATGTCATCGATTCCGATGTCCATCATGGCGCGACTATACCGCGCCCGCAGACCCTATCGCCGTTTTGCGCCGCCGCCGCTCGAGCCTCCACCCGGACGCCGGCTGCTGCCGGCGGACGACCGCGAGCCGGCACCGGAGGACCTCATACTGCCGCCGGACGACCGCGACCGGCTACTCATGGACGGTGACTTGCTGCTCGGGCGGCTGCCGACCGACGACGATCTCGAGCGCGACCCGGAGCTGGACGCCGACGGCGGACGCGCCGAGGGCCGGCTGCCGGCGGATGGCGACCGAGTCGTCGGAGAGGCTCCGGTGGTCGGAGGTTTGGCGCTCGGCAGGCGCACCGTCGGCCCCGTCGGCTGCGCACGTGTCGAGGGCTTGCCGGCACTCGTTCCGGTCGACGGCGGCGTCACCAGGGGGCGCGACGCGCCCGACCCGGAGGCCGGAGAACGAGGCACCAACGACGGCCGCTCGCCGCCGGTCGAAAGGGTCCCGCCAGACGTCGGGGCTCCGAAGATGGTCGGCCGGTATCGGTTCGGCGACTCGATCCTGCGGACACCCGAGTTCGAGAACGGCGAGCTCGATCCGGTGGTCAGGCTCGGTGTCGTGATCTGGCGTCGGTCGATCACGCCGCTGGTCCCCGTGGTCGGGGCGAGACCAGCACGGCCGCTCGGCGGCAGAGCGGTGCTGCCGCGGCTCAGCGTGGCCAGAGACGTGGGCTTGGCGAGGTTTCGTGCGACGTCGGGGTTCAAGGAGCTGTCCCGCGCGAGCAGCGGCGTGACGTCGGTGGGTGACCGCACCGAGACCGACCGAAAGACCCTACCGATCTCCGCCGAAGGGTCGGCGGCAGCCGGCGACCTCGTGGTCAACGGCCCGCTCAGGGTGGTGGCGACCACGCTGCCGGCGGTCGGCATCACACGGTCGCCGGAACGTGCCAGGCGCGATAGGCTGGGGCTGTCGAACTCGGTTTCCGGCACCACCGTCCAGCCGCGGCGGTCCACCTCGGCAAGCCGCACCCGACCACTCAACTCGACTGCCCGCTGAGCGCCCGCGGGGCGCTGCTGGAGGGGCTCCGCCAGGGCACCACCCGCGGTCCGCGGCGGCCGCACATCGCCTCGATCGGGCCGCGCGTGTCCGCCGCCGGGATGGGGCGGCCGGGTGTCCGCGTACGGCGGGTAGTAGCCGCCGCCGTAATGGTTCCAGTACCACGAGTTGTAGTAGCCGTACGGGCACCAGCCGACGTAGCCGGGCCAATAGATCCAGTTGACCCACGCCGGGCCCCAGTGCCCTCCCCAGGACCACAACCAGCCGGACCCGGCCGAGAAATGCCACGAGCCGTAGTGATAGGGCAGCCACCCCCACGGCTCGTAGGAGATCCATGCCCATCCGGTCGGGGTCCAGTACCAGCGCCCTGCGCGATACGGCTGCCAGTCGGCCCCGACCGACGGCTGCCACGCCCACGAGTTGATGGAGTCTTCGTAGACCCATGTGCCGTAGTTGTCGAGCTGGGCGGCCTGCCGAGAGTAGCGGAGGTCGACGTGGCGGCCGCTTTCGCCGGCGACGGCCTGCCGGCGGATATCGACCCACGCCGCGAAATCATCGCCGCGGCCGAGGTGGGGTTCGGTCTGCACGACCTCACCGCCGCCGATCTCGGCCGCGGTCTCGGCGCGAATGAGAATGCCGCCCGCCGAGGTCGCGGCCTCGGCAAGCCCGGCGGCGACCTCAACCCTCAGCCCCCCGGCGGGGAGGGCCTGCAGGCGGTACAACCCGGGTTCGTCGAGGTAGACGGTGGCGCCGCTGCTGTCGACCCGCAGCGCACGATCGGAGAGCTCGAACCGGCTCACCTCGACCATCATGCCGCCCTCGGCGAGGTAGAGCACCGTGCGCTCGGCCTCGCCGTCGCGGCTGAAGGCCACCGCGTCGAGGCTGACGGTGGCGTACTCGTCGATCCACACGGTGTTGCCGTCTGCCAGCACGATCTCCATCCGCGCCTCGCGGGCGGTGTCGATGCGGTCGCCACCCACCAGCGGCATGTTGATGACCGCTTCCAGGGACTCGTCACCGGCAGCCGGCCGGACGGTCGCGTAGCGTTCGAGGTACGAGATGTAACTCAGCGAGGTCAGGTCGTCCTCGCTTGAGGCCATCACCGGTCCGGCGACGGCCAGGAATGTCATGACGGCCAGGACCTTTTTCATGGTCCACCTCCCGTTCGGTAACCAGTATTGCAATGGGCGTGCCAGACACCTCCATTTCGCCGGCCCGGCCCCAGCGCGCGAGGGCCGGCGAAATGGAGAAGACATCAGGTCGACCGGAGCGTGCGCAGCTGGGTGATCTGCTGCGTTTGCCGCACCTTGATCAGAGTGCCCGCGGGGTAGAAACCACCTCGGATGCTGGCATTGGTGTAGGTGATCGAGCCCGGTCCCATCAGCACTCCGGGATTGAGAACGGTGTTGCAGCCGGTCTTGCATCCGTCACCCAGCACCGCACCGAACTTCCGGAGCCCGGTGTGGACAACCTCGCCGCCGGCCGGAAAGCTCACCTCACGGCCCACGTTCTTGACATTCGAGCAGATGGTGCCGGCGCCGAGATTGACGTTGCGTCCGAGCACCGAGTCTCCGACGTACGCCTGGTGCGGTGCCTTCGCTCCGGGCAAGAGGATCGATCCCTTGACCTCACTGTGGGCCCCGACCAGGCTGCCGGCGCCGAGGACCACGTTCTGCCGGACGTAGGCGCCGGTGCGGATGGTGACACCTTCATCGAGGACTGCCGGGCCGACGATCACGGCCCCCGGCTCGATCTCGCAGCCCGCCGCAATGGCGATCCGCGAGCCGAGCAGATGCACTCCGGGGTGGAGATCCGCCTCGATGCGCCAGTCGGAGCGGGCATCGAGGTAGGCGGTGAGCCGGACCCCGAGGCAGGACCAGACCGGCGCCTCGGCGTCGAAGAGGTCCGCGTGGGCGAAGCCGTCGAGGGTCAGGAACTCACGGGGTCGGAAGTCAATCATGCCGGAATCTCCTCGGGCTCGCGCCCCCGGCGCTTGACGATCAGCAGCGTTTGGTCGTCCGCAGGCGGCGAGCTCGCCGCGTGCTCGTCGACATCGGCAAAGACCTTGTCGACGATGGCGATCGGGTCGAGGTGACGCGATCCGCGCACCAGGTGGACGAAGCGCGCGCGACCGAACTCCTCGCCGCCGTCGTCGGCAGCCTCCGTGATGCCGTCGGTGTAGAGCGCCACCAGGTCGCCGTGGCCGAGCTGCCCGATGCCAACGGAGTAGGTCGCGTCCGGATTCGGGCCGAGGATCAGGCCGCCGCTGCGCAGATACTCCACCGAGCCCTCCGCCCGCACCAGCACCGCCGCCGGATGACCGGCGTTGCAGTACATGATCGATCCGTCGGGTTCCACCTCGCCGAGGAACATGGTCACGAACTTGGTCGCGAGGCGGCTGCCGTGGATGATCCGGTTGAGCCGCTGCACTGTGCGCGACAGCTTGAACTCGCGGGAAAGACCCATCCGCAGCCCGGTGAAGACGTCCCGCACCTGCAGTGCCGCCGGCAGCCCGTGGCCCGTCGCATCGGCGACGACCACCGCGAAAACGCCATCTTCGAGGGTGATCACGTCGTAGAAATCACCTCCCACAAGCTCCGCCGCCACGGTTCGCGCCGCGATCTCGAACTCGCCGGGCTGCGGCAAATGGCGGGGCAGAATCGAGGTCTGGATCTGGCGAGCGTCCTCCAAGATCTCCAACATGCGCTCCTCTCGGAGCTTCTGGTTGATGGCGAGGCGGACGATGTTGAGGGTCGATTCCAGATTGCGGTGGTCACTCGCCACGGGCTCCACGTCAAACGACAGCACGTAGCGCGCGTCGGACACCGCGGTCGCGGCGAAGCGGTCGCGGGTGCCGAGATCCTCCTCGAGCCGCTGGTCGAGCCGCGGATCGTCGCGCGCCATCACCACCGATCCCACCTCGAGGAGGCGGTCGAAGGGCGGGTAGGTCTTCCACACTCGCAATCCGATCGGCGAGCGTGACGCGTCACCGAAGGTCTCGACGAGCTCGTAGCTGCCGTCGTCCTGGGCATAGATGCGCCCGCCTCGGATACCGAGGTCGTCGGCGAAGTGCTCGGTGATGAAGTCGGCGGCGAGCCGGATCGTCTCGAGCGGAGTGGAACCGCTGGCGATGGTTTCGAGCGCACGTTCTATGCGGCGGAACAGGGAGACGGACCTTCTCGGCATGGCCGGATCATGCCACGCGGTGTTACCGTGCGCAAGCTCGTGACCTGATCGAGCAGACGAATATAGAACCGCATAGGCGAGCAGTGATATAGTGACCGATGACCGGTCTCAAGGAGGCGCCCGTGACCCGAAAGTTGATCGACTCAGTGGCGGCCGCCGCCGCTGCAGCGCTGCTGATCTCCTTCGGCTGCAGCCGGTCCGAATCACCGGCCGTGCCCGAGAGCGCAACGATCTCGACTCACGGCACCGTGACCGTGAGTTGGGAGGAGGACCTCGACGACGCACTCGAGCGCGCCCGCGCCGAGGACAAGGCCGTGCTCGTGAACTTCTACGCCGATTGGTGCGTGTGGTGCAAGCGCATGGACTCGACCACCCTGCGGGATGCCGGCGTGGCGTCCCTGCTGAGCGACCACGTGGTCACCGTCAGGCTGGATGTGGATGGGAACGGCGAGGAGGCATCGACCCGATTCGGCGTCGAGGCGCTGCCGACCGTGCTGGTGCTCGACAACGAGGGCCGCGAGATCGGCCGCATCGCGGGCTACATGCCGCCGGCGGGCTTCCTCGAGGCCGTCGAGGGGTTTTTGAGGAGTAGTTAGCCGTTAGCCGTGAGCTGTAAGAACTCGCTCACTGACCTCGACTGATCGACATCTTGCCGAGAAGTCCTACCGCCCCGCTGCTCGGGCTCGGGCCAAAAGTCAACGGCTCACGAGCTCACAGCTTACGACGCTACCTCCCAGCGGCGGAAGAAGCCTGCTCGGCCGCGGCCTGGCGATCGAGCAACCGCTGCTCCTCGGGCGTCGGGGTCGGCTTGAGGCGCTCGTCCGCGACCGCGACCGCCTCGGTGGTGGGCATCGGCTCGCCGGGCTTCGGGTCGTAGAACGGCATCTGGAAGAGCCACGGCAGATCGACGATCTCACCGGTCTCCTCGCGGCAGGGGTCGACCGGCTCGGTGCCGTCGAGAAAGGCCTCGAGGATGACGTCGTCCTGGTAGCTGCACGGCGGCACTGCCCGCTCGCCGGTGGTGCGGTCGACGGGGGTGAAGACGACGCCGGCCGGCACCGGGAAGTCCTCCTCCCGCTCCTCCGGCGAGAGGGACTCCAGATAGGCGGCCATGAAGGCGTTCCACACCGGCTGCGCCGCCTTGGCGCCCGTCATCTTCTTGGCAATCGAGGCCTTGCGGTCCCGCCCCACCCACACGCCGAGAGTGATCTGAGGAGAAGAGCCGACGAACCACGCATCCGAGTACGAGTCGGTGGTTCCGGTCTTTCCGGCCAGGTTGCCAGGCAGCCAGCGCGCCGAGTTGCCCGTGCCGCGGTCGATCACACCCTCGAGGACCGACAGCGCGAGGTAGGTGACCGCCTCCGACATCACCCGCTCGCTCGAGGGAAAGTGTCGCTCCTGCAAGCGCCCGTCGCGGTCGCTGATCTCGGAGATGAAATAGGGCTCCGGCACCACACCGAGGTTGGCGATCCCCGAGTAAGCGCGCACCAGGTCGACGAGCCGCACGCCGAGCGATCCCAGAGCCAGCGACGGGTACGGGTGGAGCTCGGTCGAGATGCCGAACCGGCGGGCGGTCTCCACCACCGCGCGGCTGTCCGCGAGCTGCTGTAGTTTGACCGCGGAGGCGTTGTAGCTCATCTCCAGGGCCTTCCGGAGCGTCGTGATGCCGTAGTACTCCCCGTAGTAGTTCTTCGGACAGTAGGTCAGTTCGCCGGTGCCGTCGGGGAGCAGGAACGGTGAGTCGAAGAGCGTGTCCGCCGGCGTGAAGCCGCGCTCGAACGCGGTCAGAAAGACGAAGGGTTTGAAGGCCGATCCGCACTGGAGGGTGGACTGTACCGCGCGGTTGAACTCGCTGCGCTGGAAGTCGAAACCGCCCACCAGCGCCAGGATCGCGCCGCTGCGGTTGTCCATCGCGATCAAGGCGCCCTCCACCTCGGGCTCCTGGACGAGATCGACGTCGAGCACCATCTCCTCGTCCCAGGCGAGCGGGTCGGGAAGCCGGACCAGCACCAGATCGCCGGCTTCGAGGATGCGGCTCGGCGAGGTGGCACCGGTCCATTTGATCGCCTCGCGACCGAGGCGCACCCGGTGGGGGCCGATCTTCAGCTCTGCGGAGCGGCGACCCGCCTCGAGGACGAGGGCGTGGACCATCGCACCCGGCCTCAACTCGAGCTGTTTCCACGATTCGTGCGCGTACGTTTCGACGTCCTCGGCCCAGCCCTCCTCCATCACGTTGGGCGGGCTGCGGTAGCCGATGTAGGTCTTCTCCAGCTCGACCAGGCCGTCGCGCAGCACTCGCTCGGCGAGGCGCTGAAGCTCCAGGTCCATGGTCAGCTCCACCTGCAGCCCGCTGGTATAGAGCGCGTCAGTCCCGTACCGGCGCTCGATCTCCTGGCGCGCCATCTCGAGGAAGTAGGCACCGGATTCCACCCGCTCGCGGTGCAGCGAGACCCCGAGCTCCGCGGTAACCGCCTGATCGTGGGCCTCGGCATCGATGAAGCCGAGCTCGAGCATACTCTCGAGCACCTTGTTGCGGCGGTTGAGAGCGTTCTCGGGCCGCCGGATCGGATCGTACTTGTTGTTGGCGCTCGGGATCATGCCGGCCAGGAGGGCCGCCTCGGACAGCGTGAGCTCGGTCGCGGGCTTCTGGAAGTAGAGGTTGGACGCGGCCTCCACTCCGTACGCGCCGTGGCCGAGAAAGACCTGGTTCGCGTACAAGGTGAGGATTTGGTCCTTGGAGTAGCGCTTCTCGATGTCGAGCGCGAGCAGCGCCTCCTTGATCTTGCGCCTGATGGTGCGCTCGCGCTCGAGAAAAAGGTTGAGCGCCAGCTGCTGGGTCAGGGTCGAGGCACCCCCACGCGAGCCGAAGCGCCGGTCGACAAGACTGAACCAGGCGGCGCGCAGGATCGCCTGTGGGTCCACCCCGCCGTGCGAGAAGAAATCCGCGTCCTCGATCGCCACCACCGCCCGCTTGAAGTGGTCCGGGATCTCCTCGGGCCGCAGCACCACCCGCTGTTCGAGCGCGTACGACGCCACCTGCTCGCCGTCGCCGGCATAGATCCGGGTGGTGGCGGCGGGCTCGAAGGTGGCCAGCAGGTCGACCTGCGGCACGTGGAGAGACTGGGCGACGATCCAACCCGCGAAGGCGCCGCCCACGATGCCGGCGAGCGCCACCCAGAGCACCGTGGTGACGGTCGCAAGCACCTTTCGGGGCACCACCGGGCCCGCTGGCGGCGCCGGCCGCTGCGACGTCGCCCGCCGGATCGAGAACGCCCGCCTCTTGGGCGCCCCGGGCGTGTCGGTGACGACCTTCTTCCTGATCACGACAGAAATGTAGCAGATGTGCCGAACGGCACGATGGCGGAATTGTGGAAAGCCGGAGGCGGGGAGAAGCCGTGGACAGTTTTGAGTTTTGAGTTTTGAGTTCCGTCCGCCCGCCCCGCAGTAGCTTATGGGACCGGGACCGTGCTGCTCCAGGCGCTGGTGTCGGAGCCTTCGAAGCCGTCGTCGAATATACCGTCCGCGTCTACCAAAGAGACACACGAAGGAGTGTGTGATGTGACATAGCCATCCATGAGCGTCGCTACTCTGGAGTGAAGCTCCGCTGAATTGTCTCCACAAGTGGCAGAGCACGAGGCAGGATCCGATTGAACGTGACAGTAACTCATGAGAGTTCCTGAGCCCCCGCTGGGACAGGAGACCATCCCACTGTAGCAACCCGACTCGCACGCAAAACAATAGTCCACCGGTGGGCTGTAACAGTGTGTATGCGGTGATCCTAGGTTATGACCGAGTTCGTGGGCAATCACACGGAGGTTGCTCGTCACCGGAACATAGCTGGCTGTAAAGATCTGCGAGACACTGTAGCCGCCACCGTAACTCTGCTTTTCACAGTAACCATCAACCCACGCGATTCCAGACGAATACAAGGCGCTGCCTGATTTTCCAGACAGAAGCATCGCAAACGTCCGGTTAACACTTCCCATGTTTGCGGCCCAGTAGTCGCCAAATTCATCAAGATGTAGTACACCTGCGGGACTTCCGACAACAACATAGGGATCGTTATTGTACTCGTTAGGCGCATCAGGGTCGAGACGAAGTACCGTATCACCTTTCAGGATTCTCAAGTTCAAATCACGTTGATAGAGCGCGGTCATTTCCGCAAACAAATCAGCAATCCAGTTCTCGGCTTCAGCTGCATTGTTCGAAAATCTCTTCCAGTTGAACTCATTGTCGGTATCCACGGCAACAATAACTTGTCGCAACGAGCTTCCCTTGGTCGAAACTGACTGTGCCGCGGAGCCACTGACTTCTTGATCGACTTGGCCGCGCCACGGAATCTCGTCGAATCCACAACCATAACGGAGCTCAGCACCGGATTCGAGCATCAAATCTGTGCTGTCCGCTATCTCTTGGCGTCTCGTGCCATTCACGGATTGCTCGACAATCTGGTACTCCCGTGTCCCAATAGCCACCGATCCTCGAAGAGACCTGGTTCGCGGATCGACTGAAAGGACGAGTCGCACTGAAGCGTCGTCGACGGAAAGACCTGAAAGATGGACCCGCGACGACCTCGGGATCTCTCGTTTTGTTTCCCCGTCAACCACCCAGACCTTCGCATCGGGGGCGTAAACCTGGAGCATTCGAAACTGGACTGTGTGCCGGTCACCCGGAGCGACTGGCCATCCAGAGATAACGACAGGCTCACCACCAATTGACGCTAGGTCGTTGATGGTCTCCACCGAGAACTCCAGTTGCTCTCGCCTGTAACCGTGGGGCGAGATTTCAGTTGTGCCAGTTACGACAGCATGAAGTCTTCCGACGGTGGCGGATTGGGAAAACGCCTGTCCGTGACCTGGATCTCGCTCTCCCCCTAGCAGCCAACCGGACCGCATCAAGAGCACCATGACGAACAGACGAAGCGAGCGCCGGGAAATGAGCATCCGGAACATTCACTGGCCTCCACGCGGCAGGTGCGCGCCCACTCGCATTTGCCGCCCGATCCATTCAAGGGTATCAAGGAGCCGCACATTGGCACTTGCGCATTTACAGAACTTTGTCATTGATCAGCTAGCTCATTACCGCAACGGCGGCACGCAGCGTTCGTGCTGCCATGAGCGCCCCCCATCCCGTCGCGGCCCTGCCGCGCCAGGCTCCGCTCTTGACGGTATGGGATCGGGTAGGCGGCCGCTGTGACTCGGGTCAACTATCATCGCGTCCATGCTTCGGGTGATCCTCGGCCTCGGCGGCAACACGGGCGAGCCTGCGGCCGCATTCCGCCGCGCGCTCGAGCAACTGGCGAGCGACGGCCAAATCGACGCGGTGTCACGGCTGTGGCGCACGCTTCCGGTGGGCCCCCCGCAGCCCGACTACCTCAATGCGGCGGCCCTCGTGTCCTGGCCGCACGGGCCGCGGGCGCTGCTCGAGCGCTGCCGGCGGCTCGAGGCGGCGGCCGGCCGCGACCGCTCGACCGAGGAGCGCTGGGGAGCGCGCGCCCTCGACCTCGACCTGCTGCTGGCTCGCGACCTCGTCTGCCGCGGCCCGGTCCTCGAGCTGCCCCACCCCCGCTTCCACGAGCGGCGCTTCGCGCTCGAGCCCGCCGCCGAGGTGGCGCCGCACTGGCGTCATCCGCTGCTCGGACTGACCGTCGGTCAACTCGCGGACCGGCAGCGGCTTCTCGCACCGGATGCGATTCTCGAAGTGAGAGGCTGCGAGTTCTCAGTTGTGAGGTGAGCCTCTTGCAATATTCACATTCAAAGGCGAGGCGGGCCCCGCCAGGCCTCGATCCTCAATTCCCACCCCTCTTTGAAAATCGAGACCAGAGACTAGAGAATTGACTAGAGCACAGTCCGCGAGCCGGGCTTGGCGATCGGCACACCTTCGCGGCACAGCGGGCATTCGTCGGCCGGCCAGGTCGGGAACTCGGCCTCGAGCAGGGCGAGGCCGGGCAGCGGCGCGAACGGCTGCGGGATCCCGGAGCGGTTGACCATCGCGGCCACCCCGATCACCGTGGCGCCGTGCCCCTCGAGAATCCCTATGACCTCGCGGGTCGAGCGGCCGGTTGTGATGACGTCCTCCACCACCACGACCCGCTGTCCGGGCTCGATGCCGAAGCCGCGGCGCAGCCGCATCTCGCCGCCGACCCTCTCGGTGAAGACGAAGGGCAGGTCGAGCGCCCGCGCCGTCTCGTGGCCGATGACGATCCCGCCCAGGGCGGGCGCCACGATCAGCTGCGGCTCGAGCCCGGCATCGCCGATAGCCTCCGCGCTCAGCTCGCCGGCGCGCGCGGCTCTCCGCGGGTGGGCGAGGAAGAGCGCGCACTGGAGGTAGTCTCCCGAGTGCAGCCCGGACGAGAGCAGGAAGTGCCCACGCTGGTGAGCGCCGCAGGCGGTGAGGACGCCGAGGGTCAGGGTGGTGGTCATGTCACTCCCGCTCGATGCCGTACGCCTTCATCTTCTTGTAGAGGTTGGATCGGGGGGTTCCGATCGAGCGCGCGGTGGCGGCCACGTTCCATCCGTTGCGCTCGAGGTGATGGCGCAGGAACGCGATCTCGGACCGGCGCTGGAACTCCTGGAGCGAGGGTGCCTCGAGCAGCGAGTCGTGGGCGCCGGCAGCCGGCTGGGACACCGGCTCGACGCGGGACACAACGTCATCGAGCTCCATGATCACCGCCCGCTCGACCACGTTCTTGAGCTCGCGGACGTTGCCCGGCCAGCTGTGGCGCTGGAGCTGCGCCATGGCCTCTCGGCTCCAGGTCTTGGGCCGGCGGTTGTACTCGGTGCAGAACTGGTCGGAGAGCCGCCCGACGAGCAGCGGAACGTCCTCCGGGTGCTCGCGCAACGGCGGCGTCTTCAGCACCACCACCGCCAGCCGGTAGTAAAGGTCCTCGCGGAAGCGCCCGGACTCCACCTCCGAAGCGAGGTCCTTGTTGGTCGCCGCGATCACCCGCACGTCGACCCGGAACGTCTTTCCGGCTCCGACCGGCTCCACCTCGCCATCCTGCAGCACCCGCAAGACCTTGGCCTGGGTCTTGAGGCTCATGTCACCGACCTCGTCGAGGAAGATGGTGCCGCCGTCGGCCTGCACGAACTTGCCCACCTGGCGGCGGTGGGCGCCCGTGAACGAGCCCTTTTCGTGACCGAAGAGCTCCGACTCGATCAGCTCCTCGGGGATGGCGGCCGAGTTGACGCGGACGAAAGGCTGCCGGGCGCGGTCGGAGAGGTGGTGGAGCCGCCGGGCGACGAGCTCCTTGCCGGTTCCGGACTCGCCCTGGATCATGACCGTCGCGCGGGACGGAGCGACCCGCGCGATCTCCTCGCGCAGCCGGCGCATGACCGCGCTGTCGCCGATGATCGGCGGCGGCTCACGGCGGCGGTTGAGTTCGTGCGCCACGCGGCCCTGCGCCACCGCACCGCGGATGGCGAGGAGGAGCTCGGCGCGGTCCGGGGGTTTGGTCAGGTAGCCGGCGGCGCCGGCATCCAGGCACTGGCCCGACGTGAACTCGTCGCCGTGCCCGGTGAGCACCACCACCGGGATCTCGAGCCCGCGCTGCCGCAGGTTGTCGAGCAGGGACAGCCCGTCCATCCCGGGCATCTTGATGTCGAGCAGGGCCGCATCGGGCGGGCTGGTGTCCATCGCGTCGAGGGCCTTGAATGCGTCGGCGGCCTCCTCAACCTCGTAGTCCGCCGAGGTCAGGATCCGCCGCAGCGCCTTCCGCACCCCGGCGTCATCGTCGACGATCAGCAGGCGCCCTTCCATGGCGCCCATGGTAGCAGCGTGACGCCGATTCCGGCCCGCCGCACGTCTGCCGGCAGGTGGCGCGACCGCGGCGCCCACCTCCGAATCGTTTACACCGATGGACGAGTCCTTTGAACCACAGAGGCACAGGGTACACACAGCGGCACAGAGGGTTTTCTGGCCCATCGGAGGACCACCCCGAGACCATCGTGTTACCAGGTCATGATCTCTCTCTGTGGTTTCTCTGTGGTTTCTCTGTGTTCTCCGTGCCTCTGTGGTTCGGGTGGGTGGGCGGAAATCCGAAATCCGAAATCCGAAATCCGAAATCCGCCGAACCCTACTCCACCTCGAACTTCACGCCCTGGGCAAGCGGCAGCTCGCCGCCCCAGTTGATGGTGCAGGTTTGGCGGCGCATGTAGCCCTTCCAGGCATCCGAGCCGGCCTCGCGGCCGCCCCCGGTGGCCTTCTCGCCCCCGAAGGCGCCGCCGATCTCGGCCCCCGAGGTCCCGATGTTGACGTTGGCGATGCCGCAATCGGAGCCCTCATGGGAAAGGAAGCGCTCGGCGGTGCGCAGGCTGTCGGTGAAGACCGCCGAGGACAGCCCCTGCTCCACCGAGTTGTGGAGCTGCAGCGCCTCCCCGAAATCGTCGAACTCGAAGACGTAGAGAATCGGTGCGAAGGTCTCGTCGCGGGTGATCTCCATCCCCGGGTGGGCCTTGACAATGGTCGGCTCGACGAAGAAGCCCGACCCGTCCGGGCGGCCGCCGCCGCAGAGGATCTCTCCGCCCTGCCCGCGAATCGTGTCGAGGGCCGCGAGGTGGTCGTCGACCGCGCGCTGGCTGACCAGCGGCCCCATCAGCACCCCGTCCTCGAGCGGATTGCCGATGGTGATCGAGGGGTAGGCCTTGAGCAGCCGGTCGACCACCGCCGGCGCGATGTCCCTCTGCAGGAAGAGCCGGCGCAGGCTGGTGCAGCGCTGGCCGGCGGTGCCGACGGCAGCGAAGAGGACGGCCCTCACCACCAGCTCGAGGTCGGCGTCGTCGGCGACGATGATGGCGTTGTTGCCGCCGAGCTCGAGAATGCTGCGGCCGAAGCGCTTCGCGGTGGTCTCGGCGACGTGGCGGCCCATGGCGGTCGAGCCCGTGAACGAGACCAGCGGCACCCGCGGCTCGGCGATCAGGCGCTCGCCGACGACCCGGCCGGGACCGATCAGGAGGTTGAAGATGCCGTTCAAACCGTGGCGGTCCATCACCCGGTTGCAGATGTGTTGGACCGCGACCGCGGTCAGCGGCGTGTCGGAGGACGGCTTCCACACCATGGTGTCGCCGCACACCGCCGCGAGGGCGGCATTCCACGCCCATACCGCGACCGGGAAGTTGAAGGCGGTGATGATGCCCACAACGCCCAGCGGATGCCACTGCTCGTACATGCGGTGCCGGGCGCGCTCGGACATCATGGTCGGGCCGTAGAGCTGCCGCGACTGCCCGACCGCGAAGTCGCACATGTCGATCATCTCCTGGACCTCGCCGAGGCCCTCGGAGAGGATCTTACCCATCTCCAGCGACACCAGGCGGCCGAGGGGATCCTTGGCCCGCCGCAGCTGGTTGCCGAGATCACGCACCACCTCGCCGCGGGCGGGCGCCGGCATCATTCGCCAGGTCTCGAAGCTCCCGGCAGCCGCGCTGATGACGCGCTCGTGCACCGCCTCGTCCGCCTGGATGACGGAGCCGATCGGTTCGCCCGTGCTGGGGTCGAGGCTGACCAGCTCGTGCCTGTCCTCCGGCGCAAGCCACTCGCCCGTGCAGGCGCCGAGGTTGGCGCGTTCGGTGCCGAGCTCGAGCTCGATGCCGAGATCGGCGAAGCGCTCGCGGATGTTCTGTGTGGCGTCGCTCATGGGATCTCCTCCGTCAACGGTCGCTGCGGCGGGAGTGTACTGCGCACACTCCAGGCTGCCAAGCCGAGAGGCGTCGCGACCGTGACGACGTGGCATCGCGCAGGAGCACAAGAAGAAACGACGGGGACTTCGTCAGTCGTCGTCACCCCGGTCCGACGTGAAGAACGCCTCCCATTCGGCGATCTCACGCGACGACAGCTTCGGCTCCTTCGGCGACACCTGCCGCCGGGGGGAGCGGGGGCGACGCCGCCTCCACTCCGCGAGCGTGCGAACCCGACCGCCCCGGTCCCGCACCCGCCGGCCGAGAGCACGATCGTCGGTGACCACCACCCAATCGGCCGCCGCACCACCCGAAGGCAGCAGGCTCACGATCTCGTCGTCGGCGCTTCGGCCACCGGAGTAGCGGACCGTTACGCTGCCGAGGTGCTCCACCGACGGCGAGCCGGTGGGGGGAGGGCCGTCGAAGACCACCGTGATCGTCACTTTGGCCGCGCGCACCTGGTCGAGGGCCTGCCGCCGGACGTCGCCCCGCCTCCCGGCCCGCGGAGTCGAGTGCAGCAGGTTGTTGCCGTCGATCACGACCGGCACCGCGGCCTCCCTCCCTCGCACTGGTGGCGTTCGCCGGCCGCAGACTACCGCATCTGCCGCGCGCGACGCAGCAGGCGCTGCAGCTCCTTCGCGCCGACCAACTCCTTGTACATCTGGTTGGCGCGTTCGTTGTCGGGATCGATCGCCAGGGCCCGCTCGAGGCTCTTGCGCTGGCGTTCGGAGTGATTGCGGCGGCGCCAGAAATCCGCGAGCTCGAGCCACGCGTCCACGAAGCGCGGGTTGGCCTCGATCGCGCGGCGCATGCACGCCAGGGACCGGTTGACCCACAGCGGGTTTCTCTGCAGCAGTCTCGCCAACTTCAAAAGCTCGTGCGGACGCGGATCGAGGGCGCAGGCCTGTTCGAGGAGCTGGATCGCCAGGTAGAGCTCATCCTGTTTGACCAGCTCGTCGGCGCGCTTGAGATTGGCCTCGACGAGCTCCTTGCGGGCCGCAGGGTCGATGTCCGACTTGCCGACGCGCTCACTTTTGGGACGTGACCGCTCCATGGAGTCGAGGATCGCGTCGTAGCGCTTGCGATCGCGATAGGCCGACAGCACCTCATAGGCCACCCGGCCCCGTTCGATGATCCGCTCGAGGTGGGGCGCCATGTCGCGGAGATGGGGGCCACTCGTGTCGGGCGAGAACCGGGTTCTGATCTTGTCCCACGCGTCCTTGATCTCGTTGGGCTTGGCGTCACGATTGATCCCCAGAGCCCGGTAGTGATCGACCTTGGTGATGTCCTCCGACAACCTGCGGATATAGCGCCGTTCCTCGAGCTGGCGCTCGGTGAACACGATCTCGTCGCCCTCGACCTTGAGATCGCCGGCGGGCGGCGGCTGCGGAGCCGGCTCCTGCTTCGGCTTCGAACGAGGAATCTCGATGCTCGGAGCGCTTTCTCCCGCGATCTCCACCGCCCCGGCCATCATCAGCGTGTACAGGGTGGCGTAGGTCTCCGGCTCGGGAATCGAAGACAGCTTGATGAGGCCGCCGACGTCCGTGGCGCCGTCGAGACGACTGAGCAGAAAGGCCTCGGTCGGGGTCAGCTCGAACTCCTCCAACATCGCATTGACGTTGCGGGCGAGCCGGATGGGCTGGTCCTGCTGTCCGATCACCGACCGGATGGCCTCGATGTCGGCGCAGGCGCGGGCCGCCGTCAACACCACCTGCGCGGTGACCACGTTCGGCAGGGTATCGAGCTGGCCCTCGCCGCCGCCCTCGACATACTCGAGCGCCGCACCGGACGACGCCGATGCGCGCTGGATGATCGCGAGGGCGAGCCCCTCGAGCTCCTTCTCCAGGACCTCGCCCGTCACGTAGCCGCGCGTCACCAGGATGTGGCCGAGGGGCGGCGACTGACCGCCGCCCTGGGCGAGGAGGATCAGCGCCCGGTCGTCCTCGCTGATATGGCCGCGTGACACCAGCCACTTTCCGAGCTTCTCGTCCTCGATCTGCGAGCGGGCAGCCCGCACCTCTCCCCGGGTCAGCAGGATCTCGCGCACCTCCTCGCCGGCGGTCGCGACCAGTGCACCCGTCACACCGCGCGCCGAGAGCTCGGCGAGCACCGACGGCAGGGGCTGACGTGGGGCTTCAGACACGCGTTCAACCGCCCGGCGACCGCGACGTCTCCCACTCCTCGTCGCCGAGCTCGACCGCGTGGGGTTCGAAGCCCTGGTGGCGGAGGCCGGCCGGGACGTCGTCGATTGCGGCCAGGGCGGCTTCGCGGCTCGAGAAGCGCCGCCAAACCAGTTGCCAGCACTGGTCGCCGTCCACCGACTCCTGCGGCACCGCCCGCACCTCGTCCGGGAACTGCTGGGTCTTCTTCAGGACCCTCTGCAGATCGCGCGGATCGCATCCGAGGTCGATCGCCAGCGACCAGTTCATGCCCGCGTAGCCGTCCACCACCGTCTGCGGGCTCGCCTCCGAGGAGTCGGGCCGGGTCATGATCCATGCGATCAGCGCCAAGATCAGCACCAACCCCGCCGCGGCGGCTGCGATCCACGGCACCGGAATCCGGCGCCGGCCAGCCTCTTCGATCTCCTCCACGGGCAGGAGGTCGACCTCGCCGTCGAGCTGGAGGTTGGTCTCCGGCTCGAGGCTGCCCGTGATCACGAGCGCCGCCAGCAACCGCGCGACCTCGTCGAGATCGTGTTGCGAACGTTCCGCGACCTCGCGCGCCGTTCGCTCGCCGCTGACCTTGGCGACGATCAGGTCGGCCTCCTCGGAGAGGCGGAGTGGCGCGTAAAGCTCCAGGAAGTCCGGCGATCGCGACAACAGCACGTCGAGATCCGGCAGCACGGCCGCGGCCGCCCCGCCGCCGGTATCCGAGAGCACCAGCTCCACCAGCGCGTGAGTGATGGAGATGGTGGCCCCATCAACCTCGTCGGGCTCGCCCTCCACGGTCTCCAAGGTACGCTCGGGAGCCACCAGCCACTGCCGGATCCGGTCCTGGATCAGCTCCTTGGCAGCGCCCATGGCGGAGGTCTCGGAGATCTGCCCGGCCGCGGCGAGCGCGCGCGCTTCCTCGAGCACATCGCTCCGACCGGTCGGCTCGCAGCTCAAGCGCCGTGCGAGCTCGGCGGGGTCGATGCCTTCCACGAAACGCACCCTGCCTTGGTGGAGCCGCAGGACGAGCTCACCCTGCGACCATTCGAGGCGGACCGCCCCGCTCTCGCGACGGCCGATCCACTCCCCGAGCAGCCAGATCTCCTGGGGGTCCCTCATGCAGTCAGACTATTGCATCTCGAGTCGGGTTGTAAAGCTCGAATTCGGTTGGTTTTGACGGCCGCCGGCCGGCAGTCGCGGCGGCCGCCGACTCGCCGCCGATCCAGGCTTGACACGAGATCGGTTGCGCTCTACCATTGCGCTCCCAACGGTCAACCGTCGGGAGGTTAGCTCAGGGGTCAGAGCACCTGCCTTACACGCAGGGAGTCGTGGGTTCAAATCCCCCACCTCCCACCACCCCTGGCGGCCTATGCGGGGTCGTAGTTCAGTTGGTTAGAACGCCGGCCTGTCACGCCGGAGGTCGC
>CAZSTH010000048.1:0-26874 GCA_964609835.1 uncultured Thermoanaerobaculia bacterium | reverse complement strand
ACCTGGGGCCGGATGGCGCCGCGCTGTTCCTTGCCCGCCACCGGGCGCGACCGCAGCGTTCCGCAATCATCGACGGCCATGTTAGTATCGAGTCCTGATGTCAACAGGCCGCTCCGACCGACGCTCCCTCCTCGCGGTGCAGGTGTTCGCGCTGGCAGCTGCGATCGCGCTCGAGGGCATGCTGGTCGTGCTCCCGCACGACCACGCACCGCGAGCGCCGAGGCCGGCCGCGACCCGCGACGACCCGCAGCGCAGCGCTCCGGCGGACGCTCATCTCCAGCGAGAGCAGCACGCCAAGGACACGACGCCGTGCCTGGCGTGCGCCATCTCGAGCATGGCCTTCGCGTGCGCCGACACCACCCGCGTGGTGGCGTTCGCCGGGCTGGCTGCTGCGCTGCCGGCCCCCGCCCCGCCACTCGTCATCACGTTCCGGACCTGGCGCCGCCTCCTCCGCGCGCCGCCGTCGACCGCCTGACGGCGTCCCCCATCTGAAGACTGTCAGATCGCCGCTCGCACGAGCGGCGGTGCGCGTCGTTCCAGGAGGAACACCCATGAAACACATGCTCCCGATCGTGATCGTGATCGCGGCCGCGATGGCGGCCTTTCCGAATCTCATGACCGCAGAAGAACGCCTCGACCTCGAAGGTCTGGTGCTGTCCGCCGGCGGCGATCCGGTGGCCGGCGCCGTCGTCTCGCTTGCCGAGCTGCGCCGGGAGACCGTCACCGACGACGACGGCCGCTTCACCTTCGCGGACCTGCCGCCGGGCGAGTACCTGGTCAGTGTCGAGTCACCGCGTTTCGGCGGCGCCGTACAGCGCGTCGCCGTCGCCGCTGTCACCGACGAGATCCGTTTCACCCTCGACCGTCTGGTGCACGCCGGACGGATCTCGGTCACCGCGGCCGGCGTCGCCCGCAGCCTCGAGGAGGTGGTCAACCCGGTGGACGTGCTCACCGGCATGGAGCTCGAGCTGCGCAAGCAGTCGACCCTCGGCGAGACTCTGGCCCAGCAGCCCGGCGTCACCGCCACCAGCTACGGCCAGGGCTCGAGCCGGCCGATCATCCGCGGCCTCGGTGAGGACCGCATCCGGATCCTCGAGAACGGCCTCGACACCGGCGACGTGTCCTCCATCGGCCCCGACCACGCAGTCGCCATCGACCCGCTCGCCGCGGAGCAGGTGGAGGTGGTGCGCGGCCCGGCCACCGTGCTGTGGGGCGCCAACGCGATCGGCGGCGTGGTCAACGTCCTCGATGGACGCGTTCCCGACCGTCCGGCGGGCGCGCCGGTGACCGGGACCGTGCAGCTCGAGTACGGCTCGAACGCCGACAAGGTCGGAGGCGCCGCCAAGCTCGACGGCGGCGGCGGCCGCTGGGCCTGGCACCTCGACCTCTACGCCCGCGACCAGGACGACTACGAGAGTCCCGCCCCGCGCCCGGTTGAAGAGGACGGTCACGACCACGACCATGACGACGAAGGCGAGGACCACGACCACGAGGATGAGGAGGACCACGACCACGAGGAGGCCTTCGAGACCGGCACGGTCGAGAACTCGTTCACCAATGCCGAGGGCGCCACCGCCGGCCTTTCCTACGTCACCGACCGCGGTTACATCGGCCTCGCCATCGGCGGCTACGATTCGGAGTTCGGGATTCCCGGCCACCATCACCACGACGAAGAGGAGGACCACGACCACGGTGCCGGCGTCATCGGTCTCGACGAGCATGACGACCATGATCACGACGAGGAGGAGGAGGCCGCGGTGCGCTCGCAGCTCGAGCAGCGGCGGGTCGATCTCCACAGCCAGCTCGACGATCCCTTCAAGGGCTTCTCGGCGCTGCGCTTCTCGGCCGGCTGGCGCGACTACCAGCACGAGGAGATCGAGGGCGACGAGCTCGGCACCCGCTTCGAGAACCAGTGGAGCGAGGCGCGGCTCGACCTCGTCAATCGCAAGGTGCTCGGCTTCGAGGGTACGCTCGGGCTGCAGTGGGTCAACCGCGACTTCGCGGCCTTTGGCGACGAGGCCTTCGTGATGCCGACCGACACCACGCGGCTCGGCGCCTATGTCTTCCAGGAGACACCGACCGACCCGCTGAGCTTCCAGTTCGGGCTGCGCTTCGACCGCCAGGCCACCGAGTCGTCCGATCCGCTGCTGCCGGACCGCGATTTCGACACCTGGACCGCGTCGGTCGGAACGGTCTGGCAGTTCCACGACAGCTGGAGCCTCGGCGCCAGCCTCAATCGTCCGGAGCGGGCGCCGACGCCCGAGGAGCTGTACTCCAACGGCCCCCACGCGGCAACCTTCGCGTACGAAATCGGTAACCCCTTCCTCGACTCCGAGGTCGGCAATGGGCTCGAGGTCTCGCTGCGCGCCGGGTACGGGCGTTTCGAGGCCACCCTGTCGGCCTTCGCCAATCGCTACGACGGTTTCATCTACCTCGCCGACACCGGCGAGGAGATCGAGGGCTTCGACGTCCTGCAGTTCACCCAGGACGACGCCGAGTTCACCGGCTTCGAGCTCCACGGCCACCTCGAACTGCTGCACACGGCCACCAACCACCTGCACCTCGGCTTCTCCTACGACCAGGTGGAAGCCGAGCTGCGCGACAGCGGCGGGCCGCTGCCGCGAATTCCGCCGCGGCGCGGCCGGCTCGCCCTCGTCTACCTCGACCGGCGCTGGGACGCGCGCCTCGAGGGCTGGTGGGTCGACGACCAGGACGAGGTCGCGGCCAACGAGGCGCCGACGCCCGGCTACGAGATGCTCAACGCTTCGGTGGGCTACACGATCTTCGCCGGCAACACCGTCCACGAGCTGATCCTGCGCGGCCGCAACCTGACCGACGAGGCGGCCTACAACCACGTCTCGTTCATCAAGTTCCAGGCGCCGCTGCCCGGCCGAGACGTGTCGCTGGTGTACAAGCTGTTGTTCTGACGTCGAACTGGCGAGGGAGCCAGGCTGAAGCCTGGCACCCGTCGCCGTCGCGAACGCGGTCAGCCAGCGATCATCGCCACCACGAACCCGAGCGCCACCAGCGTATTGGTCGCCAGGTTCCACGCAACGTTGGCGCCCATCGCCGGGATCGGCGGGTTCTCGGAGGTGTCGCCGAACGCCCACTGCAGCGGCTTGACCAGCAGCAGCGACGGCAGCACGCCCAGCAACACCCACGGCGGCAGCGCGCCGAGCCCCACGCCGAGAACGAGGACGGCCGGCGTGGCGATCGCCGCGGCGGCGAAGATCAGAGCGGCGGGCTTGCGCCCGAAGATCAGAACCAGGTTGCGCCGGCCGCCCTTGCGGTCCGGGCCCTCGTCGGGAAACTCGTTGAGGAGCAGCAAATTGAAGGTCATGAAGAACGCCGGGACGGCGACCCAGGCGGCCGCCGTGCTCCACGAGCCGTCCTGGACCAGCGCGGTACCGATCACCGGCCCGGCGCCGAGCCCGAAGCCGGCCGCGATCTCGCCGATCCCCAGCCGCGCCAGCACGTCGGTGTAGATCAGCACCGCGACGGCGCCTGCGATCACGACCGGTAGCAGCACCGGGCCCACCTGCCACAGGAACCACAGGCCGATGGCCA
This sequence comes from uncultured Thermoanaerobaculia bacterium, assembly GCA_964609835.1. Classification (GTDB taxonomy): domain Bacteria; phylum Acidobacteriota; class Thermoanaerobaculia; order Thermoanaerobaculales; family Sulfomarinibacteraceae; genus Sulfomarinibacter. Next base: position 23,307 of record CAZSTH010000048.1, on the reverse strand, counting down.
GGCCGATGGCCGAGGTCACCACGCCGTACCGGAACGCGGTCTGTAGCGACATGCCCCCGGCCGGCAGCGTCCCCGAGCCGCCCGAGAACGGGGTGCGCTCGGTCTTGAGGTCGATGCCGGTGCGCATATCGCTCCACTCGTTGAAGGCGTCGACTGCGATGTGGAGGGCCACCAGTCCGATCAGCGCCAGCACCGAGTGGAACCACGAGAAGCTGCCGCTCCAGGCCGCAGCGGCGGCTCCCGACGCCACCAGCGTCGGCGGCAGCAGCAGGAACGGCGCTCGCGCGACGCCGGCGAACGCAGCGATACGACTCATGGGCGGTGTGTGGGCGAGTTGATTCATAACCCGAACAATCGCACACCCCGTCAACTCTTTCCAGGGCCTTTCCGTTTCCGGGGCCCCCAGTGGTCAGCCGCGGCCGTATCGCCATGACGGTTCATAAGTTCTCACGTTCCACACGCGTTGCCTCGACCTCCGATCTGCCGTATTCTCGGCCCACCCAGCGCCGATCGAACCGGGAGGGGAGCGTGAACGGGAGCCATCCGACAGGTCGAGCCGTCGTCGCGGTCGAGCGGATCGAGGGCGACGTCCGCGCCGCCATCCGCCGCGCGCTCGACGGCGCGCGCTGGAAAGATGCGATCCCCTCAGGCGCCCGGATAGCGCTCAAGGTCAACCTCGGCTGGGACCTCTTCATCCCGGGTTCCATCACCTCACCGCTGGTTGCCGAGCTCCTGATCCACGAGATGCGGCGCCACGCCGGTGAGATCGTGATGGTGGAGTCCGACCAGGTGCTGGAGGACGTGGAGAAGGCGTTCGCGAAGAGCGGCATGGCCGACGTCTGTCGACGGACGGGCGTCGAGTGGATCAACATGAGCCGCGCGCGCACGACGCCCGTCGAGCGCCCCGACAACGCTGTGCTCAAACGGATCGACGTCCCGGAGGTGCTGCGCGACAGCTTTCTGGTGACGGTCCCCGCGATGAAGACCCACGCCAAGACCGTCATCACCGGTGCCCTCAAGAACCAGTGGGGCTGCCTGAGCAAGCTGCGCCACGAATACCACCTGGTGCTCGACGACGCGCTCGCCGACCTCAACAGCGTGATGCGGCCGGCGCTCGCGGTGATGGACGGCACCATCGGGCTCGAGGGCAACGGCCCCAAGTCAGGGCGGCCCAGGGTCGCCGACCTGATCCTCTGCTCATCGGACCCGGTGGCACTCGACACGGTCCAGGCCACTGTGATGGGCATCGACCCCTCCGAGGTGCGCCACCTCGCCCGCTGCGCCGAGCGCGGTGTCGGCATCTGCGACCCGGACCGCATCGACGTCGTCGGCGCCGACCCCGAGGCCGTCGCGATGCCCTTCAAGCGGCCCCGCCACAACGCCGTATCGAGGGTCGAGGACCTGCTGCGAAGATCGGTCTTCAAACGGCTGTTCTTCAACACCCCACTGTTCGATGCCTGTCTCTTCGGAGCCAAGACCTACTACCGGATCTGGACCGCCCTCGAGGCGGAAAAGGCGTGGCGGATCGCCCGCGCCCACCCGGTCTACGGGCCCCAGTGGCGCGCGGGCTGGCGCGGGCCCGGCGAGGCCGGCGCGGAACCCGGCTCCGCCTGATGCCGTCGGCCGTGGTTCTCGGCGGCGGGCTGTCGGGCGTTGCGGCCGCCCTGTCGCTGGCCCGCTCCGGCATGGGGGAGGTCACGATCGTCGAGCGCGGCCCGGCGCTCGGCGGCCTCGCCGGGACCTTCGAGCAGGACGGGCACTTCTACCCGCTCGCCTACCACCACATCCTCCACCTCGACCGGCCGCTGCTGTACTTCCTCGACGCCGTCGAAGCACTGCCCGCGGTGCGCTGGCGGCGGATCAGGATGCTCTTCCACCTCGACGGCCGGCCCTACGACCTCACGCGCCCCCTGGATTTCCTGCGCTACCCCATGTCGCTCGGCGACAAGGCACGGTTCGCGCTCCTCATGCTGCGCTGCTTCCGCAAGTCGGACTGGGGGGACTGGCAGGGCCGCAGCGCCCACGAGCTGGTCGACTCGTGGGCAGGCGCCGGCGTCCGCGAGGCCATGTTCGAGCGGTTGTGCCGGCTCAAGTTCGGCCTGGCGGCCGAAGAGGTCAGCGCGGCCTGGCTCGGCGCGCGGCTCAACTTCCGCGAGGGCTCCGCCCCGCTCGGCTACATCCCCGGCACCAACTGGACCAGGGAGCTGTGCGAGGGGCTGACGCGGCTGGTGGCGGAGGCCGGAATCCGGGTGCGCCTCCGCACCAGCGCCACCCGTCTCCACACCGACGGTGGTCGTGTCAGAGAGCTCGAGCTCGAAGGCGGCGAGCGGCTAGGCGCCGACCTCTTCGTCAGCACGGTGCCGACCGAGCTCTACTGCCGGATGGTGCCCGGCGACGACACTCCCAGCCTGCAGTCGATCCGCTACACCGCGGTGGTGTCGGCGATCTGCGCCACCCGGCAGGAGATCTCGCCCGACTTCTACTGGATGAACCTGCTGTCGCTCGAGCAGAGCGCCTCGGGCTTCTTCGTCCTGAGCTCGCTCAACCCCACCATCGGGGCTCCGGGCGACACCTGCGTCAACTTCATGACCCACGTTCCGAGCCGCCACGACCCCTTCTTCCACCAGAGCGACGACCAGATCTGGAAGGGCTATTTTACCGACTTCGAGGAGGTCTTCGGCTTCGAGATCGAGCCGTTCTGGCGCCACCTCTCCAAGCTGCCGCTGTACTCGCCGGTCCTGGTGCGCGACTACGACAATCCGCCCGTGCGCAGCTCGAGCTGGTCGAACGTCTACTTCGCCGGCAACTACCGCACATTCCCCTCCACCGTCACGACCGGGACCGCGCTGTACTCCGGCCTCGAGACCGCGGAGTCGATCCTCGCCGACCACGGCCTCGAATCCGACATGCGCGAGCGCGCGGCCGGCTTCAGCCTCGCCGCCATGCCGCGGGCCTGAGGTCGACGATGGACCTGCGGTCCTTCCGCCGCGCCCTCGCCGACGACCCGGTCCGCCTGATGTGGTGGGTGCTCGGCGCGACGCTGCTCGTCAAGCTGGCTCTGGCGGCCGCCTTTCCGCTGACCCATGACGAGGCCTACTTCACGATGTGGGCCGAGCACCCGGCGCTCGGGTACTCCGAGCACCCGCCGATGATCGGCTGGGTGCTGTGGCCGATCCTGCAGCTCGGCAAGACCCGCTTCCTGGTGCGCCTGCCGGCGGTTGTGTCGACGATCGTCATCGGCTGGGGCCTCTACCGGCTGCTGCGGGACCGTGGCGAAGAGCGCGCCGCATGGGCGGCGATCCTCTTCCTGGCGTCGCCGCTCAACCTGATCTACATCATCATCACCACCGACACGCCGCTGATCTTCTTCAGCTGCTGGTCGCTCTACGCGTTCTACCGGGCGCACCGCAGCGGGCGACTCGCCTGGTACGCCGCGTCCGGCCTGCTGCTGAGCTTTGCTTTCCTCTCCAAGTACTTCGCGGTGCTGCTCGGCCTCGCCTACCTTGTGGCCCACCTGCTGTTGCCGAAGAACCGCCAGCGCACCCTCGGGATGCTGCTGCTGTACCTGTGCGTGCTGCCCGCCGGCGCCCTCGACATCTACTGGAACTACCACCACTCGTGGCTGCAGGTGAACTCCAACCTGTTCTACCGCCACGTCCGCGACGGGCCGAACCTGATGACGCCCCTGCTCTACCTCGCCACTGTCGTCTATCTGCTGCTGCCCGCGGGCGCGATCCTGTGGTGGCGGGCGCGGCGCGGCCTCGTCGAGCGTCTGCGCACCCACGACGCGGTCGTCATCGCTGTGGTCTACCTGATGCCGATGACGGTTTTCGGCCTGCTTTCGATCGTCAAGACGATCGGCCTCCACTGGCTGCTGTCATTCGCTGTGCTGCCGTTCGCCATCACCTGGGCAGTGGCGGAGGTGCCGGCGATCAGGCGCGCCTCGCGTTTCACCGGCTGGTACTCAGCCGTCCACCTACTGATCATCGCCCTCGCGCTGCTGATGCCGAAAAGCCTGCTCGCCGGCTCGTCGAGCTACGCGAAGATCGTGGTGGCCGTTTACCACGAGGAACTGGCCGCCGAGATCGAACCTTTCACCGAGGGTCGCATGCTGGCGGCCGACGGCTACGGCATTGCCTGCCAGCTCACCTTCTACAACCCCGGCTTCTTCTCCCACTTCAGCGTCGGCAACCACCATGGCCGCCAGGACGACATCGTCACCGACTGGAACCGGTGGGCGGGGCGTGACGCCTTCATCCTCCACGACGAGCCGCCCGACATGGGGCGCTACGACGGAATTTTCGACGAGGTCCGGGTCGAGACCATCGAGGTGCGGGGCCAGGCCTTCTACCTGGTGCTCGGCGACCGGCTGAATTTCGATGGCTTCCGGGAGCGCTACCTGGTGTCGATCCGCGACCGCTACTACGACGTCCCCGACTGGCTGCCGATGGATCGCTGCTTCTTCCGCGAACGCTACTTCGGCGGCGCGGCGGTCTCGCACCCGGACTCGGGATGACCGTGCCGCCGCCGTGCGCTGTCGCGCTCCCGTGCGAGAATGGCGGCGGGATGTCGTCATGACCAACCTGCGCCGCCTTCTCGGCCTTTTCCTCCGGCGCTGGCCGGTGCTGGTGTTCTCCCTGCTCGCGATGGTCATCGTGGCGGCGGGCACCGCGGCCCTCACCGAGCTGGTGGGCGCCATGTTCGACGTCCTTGCAGCGGCCGACAATCCCGAGACGCCCGGCGCTCAGCTGCCGATCACGCCGCCCGGCACCTCCGGCCTCGCCAAGAGCCTCGGCGAGTGGCGCCTCGCTGCCCAGGAGGCGATCCAGGACTCGCTGCCGCAGCCGGGCCTCGCGATTCCGCTGTTGCTGGCGTTGACGCTGATCGTCAAGAACCTGGCCCAGGTGGGAGCGCGGATCTCGGTCAACTGGATCGGCCTTCGAACCGTCCGCGACCTCCGCCAGCGCCTCTACGAATCCGTCCTCGAGCGCTCGATCCGATTCTTCACCGACCACACCACCGGCCAGCTCACCAGCCACCTCATCAATGACCTCGAGCGGATCCAGAACTCCGTCGGCAAGCAGTTGGGGCCGCTGGTTCAGGACACCCTGATCGTGGTCGTGCTGATGCTCTACATCTTCACCCTCAACCCTCGGCTCGCGGTGCTGGTCTTCGTGATCGCGCCGGCGGTGATCGTCCCGGTCCTGAAGATGGCGAGGCGCCTGCGCAAGATCGCGACCTCGAGCCAACAACGGGTGTCGGACCTGACGGAAACGCTGCAGGAGTCGATTCGCGGGCACCGCATCGTCAAGGGTTTCGGCGGCGAGGCGATGGAGAGCCGGCGCTTCTGGGAACGCAATACCGGCTACTACCGGACCCTGCTGCGCGAGGCCTGGATCCAGGCCGCCAACAACCCCCTGATGGAGACCGTGGCAGGAATCGGCATGATCGGCATCTTCGTCTACGCCCAGTACGAGATCGCCGCCGGCCGCGCCTCGCTCGCCACCTACACCTCATTCGTCGCCGCCATGGCGCTGGTCTACCCGCCGATCAAGCGCCTCAACACCGCCAACCAGGCCCTCCAGCAGGCGCTTGCCGCCGCCGACCGCATCTTCGGCGTCCTCGACCTGCCGCACGACGTCGAGGACCGGCCCGGGGCCGGCGAGCTCGAACGCTTCGAGGCCTCGATCAGCTTCGACGGCGTCGGCTTTCACTACGACCCCGGCGAGCCGGTCCTCGAGGACATCGATCTCCGCCTCGACCGCGGCGAGGTGGTGGCGCTGGTCGGACCATCGGGTGGCGGCAAGAGCACCATCACCCACCTCCTGCTGCGCTTCTACGACGTGACCGAGGGTCGAATCACCATCGACGGCACCGACATCCGCGACCTCATCCAGAGTTCGCTCCGGGCGCACATCGGCCTCGTCACCCAGGAGGTCTTCCTCTTCAACGACACGATCTACAACAACATCGCCTACGGCCGCCCCGACGCCACCCGGGCCGAGATCGACGACGCGGTCGAGGCGGCCTACGCGCGCGACTTCATCCGCGCCCTGCCGGGCGGCTTCGACACCGTCGTCGGCGAGGCCGGCGTCAGGCTGTCGGGAGGTCAGCGCCAACGGCTGGCGATCGCACGTGCGCTGCTCAAGGACGCTCCGATCCTGATCCTCGACGAGGCGACCTCAGCGCTCGACGTGGAGAGCGAGCGCATGGTCCAGAAGGCGCTCGACAACCTGATGAAGGACCGCACCACGCTGGTGGTCGCCCACCGGCTCTCGACCATCCGCCGCGCCGACCGAATCGTCGTGCTGGAGGCCGGCCGCGTTGTCGAGGTGGGGAATCACGAGCAGCTGCTGACCGCCGACGGCGTCTACGCCCGGCTTTACCGGCTGCACAGCTTCGAAGATGTGAACGGCTGAGCAGCGGGGGCCGAGCGCGCCGACCAGAGGACCGAGTGCCAGGCTTTAGGACCTTAGGAAGTCAAACGGAGCTCGATGCCGGCCAAGATCTGCTCTGACTTCCTAAGGTCCTAAAGCCCGGCACCCAGGGTCACCGGCTCGATCTGCACGATCGCGTCGGCCACGTTCGGGCCCTCCTCCATCAGCTTGCGCCGCACCGCCATCGCGATCGAAAACCCCTCGGCGACGCTGAGGCCCCCGTCCACCTCGACGTGGAGATCGACCGCGATCTCCGAGCCGACGTAGCGGGTGCGAACCGCATTCGCGGCCTCGACGCCGTCGACCTCGAGCGCGAGCCTCTCGATGCGGCGGCGGATCCTGGCCGGCGCGGCGGCGTCGATCAGCTCGTTGATGGCGGGTGACACAATGCGCCAGGAAGCCTGCAGAATGAGCAGGCACACCACCACTGCGCCGACACGATCGACCACCGCCCACTGCGGCGCCACCAGAGCCACCGCGACGGCGGCGGCCGCCGGTAGAGAGGAGAATGCGTCCGAACGGTGGTGCCAGGCGTTAGCGAGGGTGGCCGATGAGCGGACTCGCCGCCCGACCCTCGCGGTCCACCGGTAGAGGAGCTCCTTGACAACGATCGAGACCAGTGCGGCGACCAGCGCGATGGCGGACGGAGCGAGCTCGACGCCGTCGCGCAGGCCCCTGATCGCGCGCACGCCGATGCCCACCGCGACCGACGCGAGCACGAGCCCGATGGCAACCGTCAACAGTGTCTCGATCCTCCCGTGGCCGTGCGGATGCTCCTCATCGGCCGGCGCAGACCAGTAGCGGACCCCGAGGATCACTGCGAGATCAGTGGCGACATCGCTGAGGCTGTGGACCGCATCGGCGAGCACGGCCTGGCTGTGGCCGAGAATCCCCGCGACCGCCTTGAGGCCGGCTAGGGCGAGGTTCGAGATCAGGCCGACCCATCCCGCCCACCGCACCTGGGCGGCCGCCGGCAATGCCTCCGCCTGCAATTTCACGGCCCTATTCTAACAGTCGTCGCATCTTGCTGACGGATGTCGATCATCGGTGAGAGAACAGCACGACGACCCGGTCACCGACCCTCAAGACCCCCCGACCGGCGTGGATCAAATTCTGGCCGAAGAGCACCTGTCCGTCCCGAGACCGGTACTCGGCGAGCGTTCGCAGCGGCTCCGGGCCGCGCTCACCGGTGAACTGATCGGTGATGGTGACCACGCAGCGCGCACACGGCTTGGCAACTCGGAAGTCCACCGGTCCGATCCGCAGCACGTACCAGCCGTCCTCGTCGTGGGGCCCGCAGCCGGTGATGACGATGTTGGGTCGGAAGCGGTCCATCGGTACCGGCAGCGAGAGACGACGATTGAGTCCATCGAGCGAGGCCTGAGAGAGCAAAAGGAAGGGATAACCGTCGGCGAAACCGACCCGGTCTCCGGGCTGGGCCGCCGGCCCGGAGACCGGCCGTGCGTCGTCGTCCGCGAGCCGAACCAGCCGTGCCGGACAGCCGAGATGACGGGAGAAGAAGGCCGCCGCATCCTGCCCTTCGTCGACCGCCGGGCACTCGTCGCGCCACACCGTGACCCGCAGCGTCGGCGCCGACTCGCGCTCGAGAGGCACGTGAAGCGTCGGCAGGTGCGGTCCCTCGAGGTGCAGGCGCTGGTCGGAGATGCCGACCCGGATCCGGGCCAGCTCCGGGTGGGCGCGCTGGGAGAGGAAGCTGCCGTCCTCACCGATCACCATCCAGCGGCGGTCGAGGTCGAAGCCGGTCGCGGTGACCTCGGCCTCCTCCACCGCGACGCCGGCACAGGACTTGACCGGGTAGACATAGAGGCCACTGACCTCGATCACGGCGACCGCCCCGAACGAAGAACACGCTGCCTCATGGCCCGGTATTGTAGCCGTGATCGCCTGCGGAGTTACACTTGCGGCAGACCATGGACCCCCAGCTGCTGCCGCTCGCGATCTCGGCCGCCGCCGTCGCCCTGACTCTGATCGTGGTCGGGACCGTGATGCGCAGAAAGGGCCGGAGGATCGCCGAGCACCTCACGCCGGCCTTTGAGCTCGGCACCGCGCAGCCCCTCGGGTTCTTCGGCGTCGGCCTCCGGGGCCTGCACCGCGGATACCAGTGCCGGTACGTCCTCCGCTTTGCCTCGCAGCACGACCGCGGCGGCGCCACCCTCGGCATCGAGGCCGTCGCGCCGTTCTCGTGGTCGGCCGAACGCTCGCAGGCGGGGACCAGGCTCCTGCTCTCACTGAGGGTGCTGCGCAACCTCGAGGTCGGCGATCCAGCCCTCGACGAGCGCTTCCGATTCGCGGCCGAGGATCCTGGCGCGCTGCAGGCCGTCCTGAGGATCGAGGCCTTCCGAAGGGCTGTGCTGGCTCTCGTGGCAACGGAGAACTTCGAGAGCATTCGAGCCCGCGCCAATCGGATCGAGCTCTCCTGGGCCCCGAGGTCCGCGAACCTCGACGAGGATCCCGAGACGCTGCGGCTCCGGCTCGATGCCGCCGTGGGTCTCCTCACGGCGGGCGGCTGGCCGCCACGTCTGCGCGCGCCCTCGTGATTCCGAAAGGCCTCCAGCCGCCGGGGACCTGTCCGGAACGCTGCCCCTTGATGAGGTAACTGACCATTTCTTCTCGACTTCCATCAACCCGGCGTTGGCATCGCGGGACCGAGCATGTATCATGAAGTGCCTGTTGAGGCCGCCACCGTGGCGGCCGGCGATCGGGCGGATCGCAGGATCCGCCGCAACCGAGACGAGGGGGGCCGTCAGCTCGGCGGAAGCCGCCCGGAAGGAAAGCGGGAGCGATGAGCAAGAAACTGTTCGTGGGTAGTCTCAGCTGGGATACGAATGACGATAACCTGCACGAGGCCTTCTCGCAGTTCGGCGAGATCGTCGAGGCGAAGGTGATCTGTGATCGGGACTCCGGGCGCTCACGGGGCTTCGGCTTCGTCACCTTCAACGACGATGAGGCCGCCGACAAGGCGGTGGCCGAGATGAACGGCTTTGAGCTGGACGGGCGGGCGATCAGGGTCGACGTCGCCCACGACCGTCGCAGCGGTGGCGGCGGTGGCGGCTACCGGGGCGGCGGCGGCTGGTAATCGACTCGAGAAGACCATAGCCATCCCTCTCGTGCAGAGGGATTTTCACGGGCGGCGCGCTGGACGCATTCAGCCCGTCGACTCCATCTCGCGGACCAGGTCCGTGTCACGCGGTTGGTCGCGAATGTTGTCGAGGTCGGAGTCCTGGCGCAGCCGGTCCGGATCGGCGAGCCCGGCCTCATATCAACGCTCGAGCGCCTCGAGGGCCGAGCTGACCTCCCCCATGCCGCCGAGACCGAGCTGGCCGGTGATCTTGTAGTGAAACGGCGGTCGCTCGATCATGGCGACTCCCCTTCGCGCCTCAACTCTTTCGATACAGTTGAACATCATCACTATTGTACCCAGAAAAGATTCTCCGTCTCAACAAAACCGTTGCCGCGACAGGAGATGCTCGAATTACCACCTGCTCCGCCGCCCGCCGTAAGAACTCCGAGCGGCCGGTCCCGATACAATCGGCCGCATGACAGCTCGTGACGTGACCGTTGTCGGCATCCCGCTCGACGAGCACTCGTCCGCCTTTTGCGGCGCGGCCCGCGGCCCCGAGATGATCCGCCAGGCACTGCGTTCCCCTTCGGGCAACCTGTGCGCCGAGCACGGTCTCGACCTCGGCGCCGACGAGCGCTGGCACGACGGAGGCGACCTCGGCTCGCCCACAGCCCAGCCGTCGCTGGAGCTGATCGAGAACAGGGTCGCGAACCTGCTCGCTGACGGTCAGCGGGTCATCGCCCTCGGCGGCGACCACTCCATCTCATGGCCGCTGCTGCGCGCCCACGCAGGGGCCCACAAGGGCTTGACGCTCCTCCACCTCGACGCCCACCCCGACCTCTACGACGTCTTCGAGGGCAGCCGCAGCTCCCACGCCTGCCCGTTCGCCCGGATCATGGAGGAGAGGCTTGCCCGGCGCCTGGTGTCGGTGGGAATCCGCGCCGCGACCACCCACCAGCGCGACCAGGCGGCACGATTCGGCGTCGGGTGGATCGCCGCCGGCGCCGACTGGCGCGAAGCGGTCGCGTCGCTGAAACCACCGCTGTACGTATCGCTCGATCTCGACGTCCTCGACCCGGCCTTCGCCCCCGGACTGTCGCACCCCGAGCCCGGCGGCCTGTCGATGCGCGAGGTCCTCGACATCCTCCACGCCCTGCCGGTGGCGCCGGTGGGCGCCGACCTCGTCGAGCTCAACCCGGTCCGCGACCTGCAGGACATCACCGCGGCGGCCGCCGCCAAGCTGTTGAAGGAGATCCTCGCGCGGATGCTGTCGTAGCCGCCAGCCCCACCGGTCTCGCCCGCGACCTCGAGAGCCTGATCGAAAGGAAGAATCAGCGGGACGCACGAATCTGCTGTCACGGCGTGTTTCGCGACGGCGTTAAAAGGAACCTCATCGAGGCGAGCCGGCGTATTCTGGTCTGCCGCAACGCCGGAAGATCGAAACCGGGAACTTGCTCGTCGCCGGTCTCCCCGTGTGGCTGAGGCAACTCGTCGAACAATCGGCCGGGTAGCGCTCGACCTGGGTGGGGCAGGGGTGGGTGGAGAAGTGGCGAGGTCCTGAGCCACGCTCGACTGAATGGGGAGATGGCGCGCCGAGAGGAACTCGAATCCCCAACCTTCTGATCCGTAGTCAGATGCTCTATCCAATTGAGCTATCGGCGCAGCCCAAGGATGGGCATTCTGCCACAAGGGGGGTGTCGGCGCAAGTGCGAGAGAATTCGGAATTCGGAATTCGGAATTCAGAATTGCCGCCCGTCCGCCCGGTTCGCAACAGTCATCCAGGGGAAGCCAACGATTCTCTTCGTCATCAGAAACCGGACGGGGAGGTCGGTCGACGGAAGCGTGGTCTACCGGAGAGCCTGTTGTAATGAGGCAACAACGAACTGGTGAGACCCCAATGTGGGTTCTTGGCCGTGGTGGTGCCTTGGTGGTTTCAACGGAACGCGGACTCGGACGGGGGGAGGTGGAACACTGCGCCCCGTCGCGCGTATTATGACGCGACACAAGGCAGGGAGGCGCTGTGGATTCGATTCTCGAAATTGAAGGTCTGTGCAAGCGCTACGGCGACCACGTCGCCGTGGACAACCTCAGCTTCTCGGTGCCGCGCGGTGCGGTCTTCGGACTGCTCGGGCCGAACGGTGCCGGCAAGACCACCACCATCCGCATGGTGATGCGCATCATCGCGGCGGACTCGGGCACGGTGCTTCTCGACGGCGAGCCGGTGACCGACAACCGCCGCCGGATCATCGGCTACCTGCCGGAGGAGCGCGGGCTGTACAAGAAGATGAAGGTGCTCGAGCACCTGGTCTTCCTGGGCACCATCCGCGGCCTGCGTCCGGCCGAGGCCAGGAAGCGCGGGCTGGCGTGGCTCGGGCGCTTCGGCCTCGGCGAGTGGGCGACCCACAAGGTGGAGGACCTGTCCAAGGGCATGCAGCAGAAGGTACAGCTCATCGGCACCATCCTCCACCGGCCGCCGCTGCTGATCCTCGACGAACCCTTCTCCGGGCTCGATCCCATCAACACCCGCGAGCTCAAGGACCTGATGCTGGCGATGGCTAGGGAGGGCATCACGATCGTGCTCTCGACCCACGTCCTGCCGCAGGTGGACGAGCTGTGCTCCGACATCTGCCTCATCAACCGGGCACGGCCGATCCTCTACGGCTCGCTCGATCGGATTCGCAGCGACTACGGCGGCAACACGTGGCGGGTGCGCTCGGGTGTGGCGAAGGCCGATCTCGAGGCGATCGAGGGCGTGACCGGCGTCCACGAGCTCGGCGCGGAGCTGTTGGCAGAGCTGGAGGAAGGGCACGACTCGAGCAGCCTCCTGCACGCGCTGCTCGACCGCGGGCAGGTCGAGACCTTCACCCGTTTCGTCCCCGATCTGGAGAACATCTTCATTCGCGCCGTCGAGGAGGATCGCGCTCATGCTTAACCGTATCTTCGCGATCATCCGCCGCGAGTACCTGGAGAGCATCCGCACCAAGGCATTCTGGATCTCCACCCTGTTCGTGCCGGTGCTGATGGGCGGCATGATGATCATTCCGGCATGGCTCGCGGCGCGCGGCGCCGGCGAGTACACGGTCGCGGTGCTCGATCTCTCGGGGCGGTTCTTCGAGCCCGTCGACGACGAAATCCAGAGCTCCTCGCTCGCAGACTCCGAAAGCTTCAGCGTCACGCTGATCCGCCAGCCGCCGGGCGGCGACCCGGAGGCGGCGCGAGAGAGGGTCAAGTCGCAGGTGCAGGACCAGGAGTTCGACGGCATGCTGGTGATCCCGTCGACCCTGCCCGATGAAGGCCGGCCCGAGTACGTGGCGCCGAACGTCTCCACCTTCCGGCTCCTCGAGGTGCTCGAACGATCGGTCAACAACGTGATGGTGGCGGACCGGCTGACCGCGGCCGGGCTCGACCCCGAGGCGGTGAAGGACCTCACCAAGCGGGTGAATCTCGAAACCCTCAAGCTCGGCAAGGGCGGAGAGGAGACCCGTGACCAGGGACAGAGCTTCTTCCTCGCCTACATTTTCGTGATGATCATCTACATGACGGTGCTGATCTACGGCATGTACGTCATGCGCGGCGTGCTCGAGGAGAAAGCCTCGCACATCGTGGAGGTGGTCGTGTCGACGGTCAAGCCGTTCGAGCTCATGCTCGGCAAGATCCTCGGTATCGGGGCTGTCGGCCTGACCCAGTTCGTGATCTGGGTCGCGTTGGTGGGGGTGCTCACGACACAGGGAGCGGTGTCAGCGCTCGGCATGAGCGGCATGGAGTTGCCGGACCTGCCGGCCCAGCTGCTCGCGTTCTTCGTGATCTACTTCGTGCTCGGCTTCCTACTCTACGGCACGCTGTATGCCGCGGTCGGCGCCGCCTTCGACTCGGAACGCGAGGCCCAGAACTTCCAGTTCTTCGTGGTCATGCCGCTGATCATCCCTCTGATGCTGATGTTCCAGGTGATCAATCAGCCCAACAGCCCGCTGTCAGTGGGCCTGTCGCTGTTCCCGTTCTTCACCCCGATCCTGATGTTCCTGCGGATGACTCTGACCGAGGTGCCGGCGATCCAGCTCGCGGCCTCGGTCTTCATCATGGTGGCGACCATCTTCGGCTGTATTTGGATCGTGGCGAAGATCTACCGGGTCGGCATACTCATGCACGGCTCGAAACCGAAGCTCAAGGACCTGTGGCGGTGGGTGAGAGAGGCATAGTTCGGAATTCGGAATTCGGAATTCGGAATTAGGAGGTCGGAGTTCGGAAGACTACCCGCCCACCCATCCGAACCACCAACACACGAAGACCCCAAGACTGGAGACTGAACCGCCGCGCACAACGCGGCGGTGATGCGCTCTTTGTGTCTTGCTGCCTTTGTTGTTCACATCTCCGGAATCAGATCACCGGGCACTGATCATGGAGCCGCGACGGTGTTGTAGAGTCTCCCGGTGGAAATGAGCGACGCAGCGCCGGCACCCGGGAGCACGCCGCTGCTCCAACGCCTCGACGGCGCGATCGAGCGGGCGGTGGCGTGGAGTCTCGATCAGCAGCACGAGGACGGATGGTGGAACGGCAAGCTCGAGTCCAACTGCTGCATGGAGGCGGAGTGGCTGCTCGCCCTGCACTTTCTCGGCGCCGGCGACCGGCCCGAGGTGGGCGCGATCGTGCAGTCCCTCCTCGACCAACGACGCGGCGACGGCTCGTGGGAGGTCTACCACGGTGCGCCGTCGGGCGACATCAACACGACCGTCGAGTGCTACTTCGCGCTCAGGTCCTGTGGCCGGAATCCCGGCGAACCGGAGATGCGGCGGACCCGGGACTGGATTCTCGATCACGGCGGGCTCGGTGAGGTCCGGGTCTTCACCAGGTACTGGCTCGCGCTCTTCGGCGAGTGGCCGTGGCGCCACACCCCGACGCTGCCGCCGGAGATCATCTTCCTGCCTCCGTGGGCGCCGCTCAACATCTACCGCTTCTCGCAGTGGGGGCGGGCGACCATGGTGCCGCTGTGCGTGCTGTCGGCGAGGCGGCCGGTTCGTCGGCTGCCCGCCGACCGCCGCCTCGACGAGCTGTTCGCCGGGGGGAGAGACCGTTTCGACTTCCGGATACCGAAGGAAAAGCGCGGGGGCTTCGAGGCTCTGTTTCGCATTGCCGACCGCGTGCTCTCGAGCTACGTCGGCTTCCCCGTCCACCCCGGCCGCGAGACCGCGATCTGCTCGTGCCTGGAGTGGGTGCTTCGCCACCAGGACGCCGACGGCGCCTGGGGCGGCATTCAGCCGCCGTGGATCTACTCGCTGCTGGCGCTCCACGTCGAGGGCTATCCGCTGTCGCACCCGGTGATGGAGAAGGGCCTGACGGCGGCTCTGACGCCGCCGTGGGCATGGGAGGACGGCGGCGGCCTCCGTATCCAGGCCTCGGACTCGATCGTCTGGGACACCGTCCTGACCATGCAGGCCCTGCTCGACTGCGGGGTCGACCCGGCCGAATCGACGGCCCTGCAGCGGGCCCTCGGCTGGCTGCTCGGTCAACAGGTGCTGACGCCCGGCGATTGGCAGGTCTCGATCAAGGGGGTGGCGCCCGGCGGGTGGGCGTTCGAACGCGCCAACGCGCGTTACCCGGACGTCGACGACACCGCGGCGGTGATGAGCGTGCTCGCCCGCGTCCGGCGGCGCTCGAGCGACACCGCGGCCATCGACGGTGCGCTGGAGAAGGCCGAGCGGTGGACCCGCGCCTTCCAGTGCCGCGGCGGTGGCTGGGCGGCTTTCGACCGCGACAACGACCACGTTCTGGTCACGAAGATCCCGTTCTGCGACTTCGGTGAGGTGCTCGATCCGCCGAGCATCGACGTCACCGCACACGTGCTCGAGGCACTGGCGCTGCTCGGCCGCGACCGGAACGACCCGGCGGTGCGCCGCGCCATCGACTACCTGCGCTCCGAGCAGGAGGAGGACGGCAGCTGGTTCGGGCGCTGGGGGGTCAACCACGTCTACGGCACCGGCTCGGTGCTGCCCGCCCTCGCCGCGATCGGCGAGGACATGGCGCAGCCGTGGATCCGGCGTGCCGCCGACTGGGTGACTTCGGTCCAGCAGGCCGGCGGCGGCTGGGGCGAGGACTGCGCCTCGTACGTCGATCCCGCGCTGCGCGGCCGCGGCACCGCCACCGCCTCACAGACCGCGTGGGCGCTGCTGGCCCTGCTCGCCGTCGGCGCCCGCGACCTCGACCGGCCGATCGAACGCGGCCTCGCCTGGCTGCTCGAACGGCAACGCGACGACGGCACGTGGGACGAACCGCAGTACACCGGCACCGGCTTCCCCGGCTACGGCGTCGGCGAACGCCGCGACCTCCGCCGCTCGGGACAGACGCTGAAGCAGAGCCGCGAGCTGTCACGCGCCTTCATGATCAACTACACCATGTACCGGCACTACTTCCCGCTCTCAGCGCTCGGCAGGGCGAGAAAGCTCTTTTCGACCTAATTTCGGATTTCGGATTTCGGATTTCGAAGCTCGAAATTACGTTCCTTTCGAAGGAGCAAGGTAGGCCAACGCCCTGTCCGTCTCGGCGTCCATCACGAGCTGCAGCAGCCGGCCGTCGGCGTTGTCGGCGACCCGGATCACCCGTACCACGCCATCCATGTCCGCGAACGCCGGCACGACCTCGGCGAGGCAGTTGTCGGAGCCGTCCAGGAACTCCTCGTTCCAGACCACGCCGGGGTCGCCGGGGTAGAGCGGCAGGTAGTGGATCCCCGACTCGACGAGATCGTTGAAGAAGTGGGTGCCGAAGGAGACGTCGGGCACATACGAGCCCTTTTTGCGGGCGATCTCAACCAGCACGGCGGTGTGGCAGATGTGGGAGTAGGTGACCGGCACTCCCAGCCGGATGTCTCCGCGGCTGCCCCACCGCCCGGGTCCCATCAGCAGAAACTTGCGCTGCGGCAGCGTCTTGTTGACGGCGCCGATGACCTTCGCCACCTGCATCATCCGCTCGCGGCTCTCCAGCCGCTCGTAGTCGCGCGGGTCCACCATCACCAGATACTCGATGTCCTTGACCTGGCCCATCTGGACGTAGCGGTTGGCGGAGAAGATCTTGCGCTCGGCCTCGACGTCCGGGATCTCGACCCGCTGCGCAGAGCTGCCGCGGCTCAAGGCCCGGCACTGGAGCATGAACAGGGACTCGCCGTCGTGCGCGAGCTCCACGTCCACCGCCTCGCCGAGGCCCTCCTCGAGGAGGTCGAGCATCGCCTTGAGATCACGCGGAAAGCTCGAACGAACCAGACCGTCGAAGGTCACCACCAGTTCATCAGGGTCGACCTGGGCCATGACGCCGACCATGGGCAGGATCTGCCGGTCGCGGTAGAGGCTGAAGATCCGGCTCATGCTCGGCATCCCGCGCCCGACCCGACGCATGAACTCGGCCAGCGGCAGCGATTCGAACTGGTTCTCGCGGAGGTCGATGACGTCGACCTCCTGCTGGGAGTAGCGGTAGACCTCATCGGGCCGCTGCACCGCCCTGAGGGTCGGCTGCTCGAGCGCCACCAGCACCGGGTAGTCGTCGACGGTCCGGTCCACGGCGCGGGTGCCGAGGCCGAGCACGAGCCGGGCCATGCCGTCGGTGTGGCGGATCCGGGGCGACCACCGCATCTCGCAACGGGAAAAAGCGACCCCGGCGAACACCGGGCACAGCATGCCGCCGATCTCGCGTCCGACCACCTGCTGAATCAGCACCCCCATCTGCTCCTGAAAGTCGATCAGACCCCGCTCGCGCCGGTACTCGATCGGGTCGGGGTGGAAGATCGAGGCGTAGACCTCGGCGATGGCGTCCTCGAGCGCGGCCAGCCTCATCTCGAGCGGGCCGCTGTTGGGGATGAACAGGCTCTTGTACTTGCCGGAGAAGGCGTGGCCGATACGGTCCTCGAGCAGGCTGGATGACCGCACCACCAGCGGCACCTCCCCCAACTGATAGAGCATCTCGCTGAGCCCGTGGTGGATGGTCGGCGGAAACTCGCCGCTCTTGAAGAGGCGTTCCACCAGCGGGTACTCGTCCCGGATCTCGTCGGGGCTCTTGTACTTGACGTTGATCAGCTCCTCGAGGCCGTTGTGCTCGATGAACTCGAGAATGCCGTTGGACGGCAGGAAGAAGGAGGTGGGCACCTCGAAGTCGCCGTCGTACCAGCCGCGGCGCTGCGCCTTGCGGAGGATGGCGTTGGCCAGGATCAAGCCCGCCGACTTGCCGCCGAGCCGACCCGAGCGGCCGTCGGTGGGGATGATGTGATCGAGGACGTCGCCGAACTCGCGCACCCGGATGTAGCGCTTGGCCACCGCGATGAAGTCGAGCTGGTCCGTGAGCAGGCGCCGAACCAGGGCCGCACGGGTTCCGATCACGTCCTCGCGCGGCGCCACCACCTCGCCGGGAGCGAAATCGAGGAACTCGTGGATCTTCTCCCGCAGCTCGTCGAGCGGCGTGTCAGGGTCCTCCGCCAGGCGCGCGCTCTCGTACGCCAGCATCCTCTTCTCGACTTGCAGGATGGTGGCCGAGATCCGTTCCGACTCGAGGTGGTTCTCAGCGTACTCGAGGGCGAGGTTGTAGAGCGCCTTCCGGGAGCTCGAGGTCTGCTGGGGTTTGGGACGATTGGGATCGTGATCGTGGTTGGACCGCGAGCCGCCGATGCGGAGGGCCTCGGCGAGGCCGTCCATGGCGTCGAGATCCATGATCCCCATGCGCTGGAGATCCATCAGCAACCGCCTGCAGACGCGGTCGGCCAGATCGGGCCGGCGCTGCCGCAGGTCTTCGAACTGCTGCCGCCAGTCAGGTTCTCCCATGCCTCCGCCCCGGCGCCGCCGCCGCAGAACAGCCGTCGCAGCGTCCGGCCCTCTGAAGCGATTGTAGCCGCTACTCGGCCTCTTCCGAGTCGTCTTCTGCCACCGACGGGCGCAGCGATCCGAAATCTCCCACCACCGCCTCCGCCGCCGAGGCCTCCACGCCCATCAAGGTGGTGCGGTTCGAGACCTCAACCATCGCCCTTCCACCCTCCGACAGCGGCGGGTAGAAGGTGAATCGAAGCTCTTCGGACTCCGCCTCCCCGCCGTCACCCTCGAGGACGACCACCGCAGCGCCCATGGCGTCGGTGAGCGGCGCTGTCAGGTCATAGTCGGCGGCCTCGAGCTCGGCCAGCGACCGCAGCCGTTCCTGAACCGCTCCGAGATCGGCCTCGCTCCCGTCGGTGAAACGCCACACCCCGTCCTCGTACAGGAGCTCCGCGGTGCGCTCGCCGCCCGTCAGCCGAAGCGCCTCGACCTGCCAGGTCTCGAACGGCGCCACCTTCTTCGAGCGCCACAGCACCGGCGCCTTGCGGAGCCGGTCGCGCACGCCGTCGCGCGCCCAGAAGTAGTCGTCACTGCCGCGCCGGCACGCCACCAGCGTCGCACCGCCGTCCTCGCGGGTGGCCCCCAGCCGGAGCTGGAGCGGTTCCCCGCCGTCGGAGCGCACCACCGTCAGCTCGTACTCGGGCGTCACCAGACCGAGCTCCTCGAGATCGACGTCGTCGTCGACGAATTCCTCGATTTGGAGGGAGTTGAGGTCCGACACCAGCGCTTCGAGGTGGTCGCGGTCGGCCACGTCCTCCAGGGGCGCGAGCAGCTGCCAGCGCTCCTCCAGCCGAACCGCGCGGATCACGTCCTCGCCGGTGCGGATGTCGATGGAAGCGACATCGCTCGCCATCACGTCCGTCACCTCCCGCGAGCGCCAGTCATCGAGCTCGCGTTCGAGGTCGGACACGAACCAACCGGGCACCACGGCGACCTCGTCGCCGGCGTCGATGCGAACCGCCCGCTTGGAGCCAAGGGGAAGCTCGTCGCCGACCGCGAGCTCGAGCCGGCTGCCGTCGTCGATCTCCAACGTGACGGTCGCCGCTGCCGGCTCGAGGCCGTACTGCGAGAGGTCGATCTCGGGCACCGGCAGGCGCCGCTCGGCCTCGAGGTTCGTGAGCGAGCCGAGCGCCGAGCTCACCGCCGACCCGGCCGCCGGATAGTCGATCGGCTCGGCGAGCCGCCATGAGCCGCCGCCTTTCTCCAGCCGCACCGTCCCGCTCGCGACGTCGATGGTCACGGCCGCGATTCGGTCACGGTCGAGGTCGGGCAGCAGCTTCTCCGCCTGCTGCTTCGCCTCCTCCGTGGTCGGCTGGTGCCGCTCGAAGAGGAACACGTACGCGGCCACCGCGAGGACGATGGCTGCCAGGATGATGAGGTTTCTTGGTTTCATCTGTTCCACCATGAAGCGAGACACGAAGACACCCGCTCACCACCATGGCGATTTTTGGGCAGGCGGGCGGAATTTCGAATTCCGAATTCCGAATTCCAAAAGCTCACGATCAGTGCCGTCTCCGGCGCCAGACCAGGATGCCGGCGACGATCGCCGCACCGGGCATCAGCACCAACACCACGATGGCCAGGAACCGCATCTGCTGCCGGGTCAGGAACAGGCTCACCTGCTCCACGTCGCGCGGCGGGATGCCGACCTGCTGGTCGCGGGCGCCCAGCCA
This sequence comes from uncultured Thermoanaerobaculia bacterium, assembly GCA_964609835.1. Lineage (GTDB taxonomy): Bacteria > Acidobacteriota > Thermoanaerobaculia > Thermoanaerobaculales > Sulfomarinibacteraceae > Sulfomarinibacter. The sequence goes on along the minus strand of CAZSTH010000048.1, from coordinate 3,278 downwards.
GTTGAAGACGTTGGCCGCCAGGATGCCGTTGCCGGCGTTGGCAATGTCGAGGTCGGTCAGGAAGTCGGAGTCCCCGAAGACCACAAGCCGGGAGCTTTCGGCGGGCGCCTCCTCGGTCGGATCGCCCGCGGCGGCCACTTCCCGCTCCACCACAACGCCGACGCTCACCGGCCCCGCGAGGTCCTCGCCGCCGAAGGCCACCGGCTCGCCCCGCAGCAGCATGCCGAGATCGGTCTCCCCCCACCCCTCGTCGGTGGTCTGAACCAGCTCGCGCGCCGCATCGTCTGCGGCGGTGACCGAGCGGGCCACTGTCAGCAGCAACGCGAACCCTTCCATGCCCTCGGTCACCGGGTGGCGGGGAAAGTCGTCCAGGTAGACGGCCGACAGGTCGTAGAACGGCAGCCGCTTCGAGGGATCGATCACGAGGTCGTCACCGACGGCCACCCCGTGGCGCGCGAGGAACCCTTCGAGGCGGGTCGGCCGCATCGAGCCGTCCGGGTCGATCAGGGGGTCGAGCGCCACCAGCAGCCGCCCGCCGCCCTCGAGGTAGCCGTCGAGCGCGTCGATCTCGGCCTCGGTGACGGCTGCGGTCGGGCCGACGATGGCCACCACGTCCGCGTCCTCGGGGACCTCCCCGGAGAGCAGCGAGACGTCCGCGGTCTCCATGTTCTCGCGCTTGAGCATCTCGGCCAGCACCGTCAAACCGCGGTTCCCGGCGCCGCCGCCGGAGGCGCCGAGCGCCGCCTCACCGTGGCCGGTGACGAAATAGATCTTGGGCACCGTCGGTGCGACCAACGACAGGATGGCGGAGGTGAAGGCCTCCTCGCCCTTGAAGCCCTTCATGGTCGGCGCCTGGCCGAACTGCATCCCCGAGTAGTCCATCTCCGTGATCTGGTCCGAGGTCACGTACTTGCTGCGCTCGCCGGCGGAGAAGACCACGGTGTCCGCCACCTGCACCCCGAACTGTTCAGCGAGCTGGCGGGTCTTGAGGGGCTCCTTGTCGGGATCGATGTACTGCACCCGGATCCGCGGCGAGGCGGCGCGATAGCGCTCGAGCAGCTCGTAGACCTGGTCGTACATGCCGGTCGCCGGCGTCATGAAGACCACCACCTGGATGTCCTCCGACAGGCCGACGAGGATGTTCTCGGTTTTCTCCGACAGGGTGTAGATCCGGGTCGAGGTCCAGTCGCCCCGCACCCACCGCCGTTCCGAGATCCAGTTCACCATGATCACGAGGACGGTGACGAGAAGGATCGCCACCACCCCCGAGGCCGTGTAGCGAAGAGCCGGTCGCCTCATCTCGTCACCTCCACTTCTTGACCTCGAGGCTCTTGGCCGCGAGGAACAGGAACAGCACGCCCACCGACAGCTGGTAGACGACGTGGCGGCTGTCGACGATGCCCTTGGCGAAGTCGTCCATCTGCGTCCACAAATTCATGTGGGCAAGGGTCGATTTGACGGGCGACGACGAGATCAGGAGTTGCTCGACGAGGCCGATGGAAAACAGCGCGATCATCGCTGCGAAGGCGATGATGGCGGCGATCAGCTGGTTGTCGGTGAAGGTGGAAGCCAGCGTGCCGACCGACAGAAAGAGGAAGCCGAGCAGGAGGATGCCGAGGTATCCGGAGAGCACCGGACCGTAGTCGATCTCCGAATGGCGCGTCAGCACCAGCACGTAGATCACGGTCGGCAGCCACAGCACCACGTAGAAGAGCATGGCCGCGGCGAACTTGCCGGCGATGACCTGAACCTCGGAGACCGGCGAGGTCATGAGCACCTCGACCGTGCCCGACCGCCGCTCCTCGGCGATCAGCCGCATCGTGATCACCGGCACCACGAAGAGCAGGAACAGCCAGAAGAAGATGGTGCCGCCAAAGAACAGCCTCAGCGGGGTCATGGCCGGCGTCTGCGGATTGTTGAGGAACGAGATGATGAGGAAGAAGATGTAGCCCTGCATGAGCAGAAACGCGGTCATCACGACATAGGCGAGCGGCGACGAGAAGTAGGCGATCAGCTCGCGCCGCACGATGGCCCAGGTCTTACGCATCGATCACCTCCTCGGCCGGCGCCCCGGCAACCAGCGAGTCCTCGCGCGTGGTCAGCCGCACGAAGACGTCCTCCAGCGTCGCCCTCGTCGGTGACAGCTCGAGCAGCGGCCAGCCGCGCGCCACCGCGAGCTCGAAGACCGCCTCGCGCGGGTCGACATCGGCACCGTGCTCGACCAGGAAGCCTCTGTCCGCTCGATCGATGACCTCGACCACGCCGGCCAGTCCGAGCAGCGCCTCCCGGGCGTCCGCGCCGGCGTTCTTGAAGGCCACGACCAGGGTCGGGTTGCCGACAAGCTTGGCGCGCAGCGCGTCCGGCGTGCCGTCGGCGACGATACGGCCGCGGTCGATGATGAAGACCCGCTCGCAGACCTGTTCCACCTCGGGCAGGATGTGGGTCGACAGCAGGACGGTGTGGTCGCGGCCGAGTTCGGTCACCAGCTCGCGCACCTTGATGATCTGGTTCGGGTCGAGTCCCACCGTCGGCTCGTCGAGGATCAGCACCGGCGGCTGGTGGATCAGCGCACCGGCCAGGCCCACCCGCTGCCGGTAGCCCTTGGAGAGAGTGCCGATGACCTGCCGGCGCACGTCGCCGATCAGGCAGCGCTCCACCACCTCGTCGACCCGCGCCCGCACCTGGTTCCGCGGCACGCCCTCGATGTCCGCGCGGAAACGGAGGTACTCCTCGGTCCGCAGCTCGGGGTAGAGGGGCACGTTCTCGGGCAGGTAGCCGACGTTGCGCCGCAGCCCGACCGGATCCTGGTCGAGGTCGACGCCCGCCACCACCACGCGCCCGGTGGTGGGCGGCAGAAAGGCGGTCAGCATCCGCATGACGGTGGTCTTGCCCGCCCCGTTGGGCCCGAGGAAGCCGAGCACCTGGCCCTCCGGCACGAAGAAGCTCAGACCCTCGACCACCGGCACGTCGACGTACGTCTTGCCGAGGTTTTCGACTTCAATCATGGATGACGCCTCCTCGCGGGGTCCTCCGGCTCGAAGCCGGAGGCGGGATGTCAGTCGCACAACTTAAGCAAATCGCACGCCGAATTCAAGAGCGAAGTCGCTAAGGCCGCGATCACGAGCGCGGCCAATATGGCGGCACACTGCCGAACTGACGGGCGATCGCCCCCCAAACTGTTGGCTTTCAGCTCCACCTCCCACCCGTGTCCGCGTCCGACTGGACCAGTAGAGTAGAGGGGGGCGGGACTGAGCCCGCGCCCCCTCCCTCGTCGCACC
>CAZSTH010000047.1:0-27309 GCA_964609835.1 uncultured Thermoanaerobaculia bacterium | reverse complement strand
ATCCTGGGACATCTCGCCGGCCAAGGCATCACGCCGGGGCGCGACCCGCCGGAAGCTCCGCGCTCCTCCGAGTTGAAGTCCGTTGACGATGCCTGAGTGGGGCCGCTCCCCTGTGGCAGGTCTGTGCCGGTACCGGTACAGACCTGCCACAGGGGAGCCTGGCTGGGGTTCCGGGGCGTGTCGGGGCCCGATCGGGCCTGCTGCCCCTTCCGAGAGGGCCCGTTGCCCCCTTGTTCTGCCTCGAACTGCCTCAGATAGTGGTGGGGTTGACTGGGAGTGGGAAAGGAAATCACTATCCCTTCGTTCGGGATTGCGCAGCAAATCCATAGGAGGGGGCGCCGCAGAGTTTCCGTTGCATAGCAACGAATCTATGCGGTGCAGCCTCCTGGCCCGCATATCTCACCGGGTTTCGTCGCGAGGTCGCCGAGGGCGGGTGGAAGGTTTTCCGAATTTTGAGCTCAGAATTCCGAATTCGGGTGGCTGGGCGGGCGAGTTAAAAGAGTTAAAATGCCCTGTGGCCGGGAAGAACAACCAGCACGGTGATCAGGTGGCGGCGGTGCCCGAGGCGGTGCGGTTTCCGTTGCGGGTGGCGTGCGTCGACATGGGCACCAACGCGATCCGGTTCATCGCGGCGGAGTTCATGGAGGAGGGCGCCTACACCACTCTGGCCGTCGAACGCAGCCCGGTCCGCCTCGGCCACAGCGTCTTTCTGTCTGGGCGCCTCGACCAGACCGCGATGGACAATGCGGTGACCGCGCTCGCGGGCTTTGGCGAGCAGATGGAGGATTTCGGTGTAGAGCACTGCCGGGCGGTCGCCACCAGCGCGGTGCGCGAGGCCAAGAACCGGACCGAGTTTCTTGATCGCGTTCATGAAGAGACCGGACTCAAGCTCGAGGTCATCAGCGGCTCGGAGGAGGCGCGACTCGTCCACACTGCGGTGGCGACGAGGGTCCCTCTCGGGAACCGCAAGTGGCTGCTGATGGACCTCGGTGGCGGCAGCGTCGAGGTGTCGCTCGTGGACCAGTACGGCGCCTACTGGAGCGAGAGCCACACCATGGGCTCGGTGCGGCTGCTGGAGGAGCTGACCGAAGCCGGCGCCGATCCCGGACGCTTCCGGCGTCTGCTCGCCGAGTACATCTCGGTGCTCAAGGTGCCGGCCATGCCGGACGGACAGCAGGTGACGGGCTACATCGCCACCGGCGGCAACATCGAGGCGCTGGCCAAGCTCGCGGGCTTCGAGGACGAGATCGGTGTCACCCGGCTTTCGATGGACACCCTGAGGACCCTGATCGAACAGCTCGCGCGGCTCTCGTTCCGCGAGCGCGTGGCGGAGCTAGGGCTGCGGGACGATCGGGCTGACGTCATCCTGCCGGCGGCCATGGTCTACGAGCGGATCGGCGAGCTGTGCCGGGCGCAGGAGATTCTGGTGCCCCGCGTCGGCATTAAAGAGGGTGTGCTCTTCGACCTCGTGGAGGTACTGGTGCGGCGGTCGGATCACGAGGACCGGCAGCAGCGCGAGGTCTTCAACAGCGCGGCCGCCCTCGGCCGCAAGTACCTCTTCGACGAGACCCACGCCCGCCACGTGGCCGCTCTCGCAACCTCGCTCTTCGACCAGCTGGCGCCGCTGCACGGCCTGTCGCCCGAGGACCGGAAGATCCTGCAGGCGGCGGCCATGTTGTGCGACATCGGCCAGTTCGTTAGCTTCAAGGGGCACCACAAGCACTCGCTCTACCTGATCTCCAACTCGGAGCTGCCGAGCTTCAGCCATCACGAGATGCAGCTGGTCGCCAACGTGGCGCGCTACCACCGCAAGGCCCACCCGCAGCCCCACCACCACGCCTTTGTGTCGCTGTCGGAGGAGGATCAGGACCGCGTTACCAGGCTGGCCTCGATTTTGCGGATCGCCGACTCCCTCGACCGCGAGCACACCCAGCGGGTCAAGGGCCTCAACGTCAAGATCGGCGACGATGAGGTGGCCCTTTGGCTCGACGGCACCGCCGGCCTGCTGCTCGAGGGCTTCACCCTCAAGAAGAAGGCCAACCTCTTCACCAAGATCTTCGGCCGCCGCGTCCAGGTCCGCTATCTCGGCGAAGAACAACCGGTGACAAAGGGCTGATGGAGCCCGCCCGCCGCGAGTATTGCGGCGGCGATCCCGGCTACGCTGCCTGTCACGACCGAGAGTCGGGGGTGCCGGTGTGCGACGGCCGCACGCTGTCCGAGTTCCTGCTCCTCGAGCGAGCACAGGCGAGGTTGAGCCGGTCAACGACCATGTCATGGACTGCTTTCGACATGACGAGGTCCGTGAGCCGGATCGCATGATGTGATCCGACGGCGTTCGCGGCAGACGACTCACTCCCACCGGAGCGCGTCGATCGGGTTGAGATCCGCTGCGCGCAGCGCCGGGTAGAGGCCTGAACCGATGCCGACCGCCATCGAGACCCCGAACGCGAGCACGACCGATGGCAGGGTGACGACCGTCGACCAGCCAGCGGATGCTGCCACCACCTTGGAAATGACGAGCCCGACGACGACACCCGCCAGCCCGCCGAGCACACTGATCGTGAAACTCTCCATCAAAAACAGGGTGCGGATGTCGACTCTTCGCGCTCCGACGGCGCGGCGAATTCCGATCTCGCGAGTGCGCTCGAAGACCGTGGCGAGCATGATGTTGGCGATTCCGATGCCGCCCACCAGCAGCGAAATGCCGGCGATGGCGCCCATCACGATGTTGAACAGGCGCTGGGTCTTTCGGCTCTGCTCGAGCAGCGCCTCCGGCACCACCAGCTGATAGTCGTCCTCGCCGCCGTGGAGGCGGCTCAGCAGCTCGTCGATCAGGCGCGCCGTTTCGCCGGGCACGACGTCCTGCTCGAGGCGCACGATGATCTCGTCAAGCGGCGCCTCGAGCAGGGGCAGATCGAGCTTGCGCATGGCGGTGGTGACCGGCAGGTAGATTTCGTTCTCGGTCGAACCCACGCTCACGCCCTGCACCGACGCCGAGCCGCCGGATCCCGCCAGCACGCCGATCACCTCCAGCCACACCTGGTTGACCTTGAGCACGCGTCCGATCGCCTGCTCATAGCCGAAGAGCCGACGTCGCACCTCTTCGCCGATGACGCAGACCTGCGCATGCTCGGCCACCTCGACGGTGTCGAAGAAACGACCAACGACAGGGCGAAGATTGGTGAGGCCGGCAAACTCCGCATCGACGCCGTGGACGGTCGCCTTGACGGTCCGTCCTCCCGAGAGCACCGTGAAGGGTTCGATCTCGACCCTGGCGCATGTCAGCTCGACGCCGGGGATGGCGTCGGCGATGGCCACTGCGTCGCGCGGTGAAACCCCTGGCGAGGTTTCGCGGACCTCTTCGAGCTCCTCGTCGTTGAGATCGACGTCTCGCACGAGGATGTTGCGAACCCCGAGGCGCTCGATCATCGCCATCGCCTCGCGTTCGGCGCCCTCCCCGATGGACAGCATGGCGATCACCGCGCCGACACCGAAGATCATGCCGAGCATGGTCAGCGCCGATCGCAGCTTGTGGCTCGCGAGATTCTCGAGGGCGGTACCGAGAGCGTCGCGTAAGGTCATCGACCGGCTCCCGGAACCATCGGGCCCGAAGGGTTGGGGTCACCGCCGTCATCTGCTTCGCCGGCCGACGGGTCGCGGAGCGCCACGAGGTCGCCGTCCTCCAGTCCACCGGTCACGACCACTCGACCGAAGGCGGAAGGGCCGAGCTCGACCTCGGTCATGACGAACTCTCCGCGCCGCCAGCGGTGGACCATGGTGAGACCGCCCACGACGGACACCGATTGCCGTGGCACAGTGATCGCGGACTCGAGATCGGCGATGACGATCTCGGCGTGCACCCGTGAGCCCGGCTTCATGGCGGTCCGGTCGGTGTGCGCGAGGGCGAGCACGACGCGGAAATACTGAACCGGCACCCTGCGATTCCTGCGACCGGCCATCGGATCGATGCTCTCGAGGGTTGCCGAGTGCGTGACCTCGGGTTTGGCCTCGAGCCAGACCGATGCCGGCTGGCCGACCTCGAGCCCCCCCGCGTCCGCCTCGAGAACGTAGACCTCGGCCTGCATATCCGAGAGATCGGGTATCCGCGCCAGTGTTCGACCCTGCCACACGGTGTCACCGACCCGCACCGGATTCCCTCGCCAGTCGTGCTCGAGCATCACGATGCCGCCGTGTGGCGACCGCAGTTCGAGAGCCGCGAGACCCTCCTCTGCCTGCTGGATCTTGAGGTCAGCCTTCCTGCGCTCGATCTCGAGGAGCTCGATCTCGACCTCGGACAGTTGATCCACGATCTCCTGCGATTCTCGGGCGTGGTCTGCTCGGGTCTCGGCGAGCTCGGTGTCGATCTGGTTCTCGACAATCTCGATCTTCGAGTTGATAAGGGAGTCGTTGGACTGGAACTCGCGGGCGACCTCGAGCTCCTGACCGGCAATCTCGGCGTCGCGGTCGAGCTTGTCGACGCTGGCCTCCCGTTCGACCTCGGCGCTGGTGATCCGGTGGCTGTTGATGCGGTGGTCCGAGAGACCGTCTTCACGGTCCTTCTCCAGCTGACTGGCGTCGAATCTGGCGATCACGTCGTTGGCCTTGATCACCGCGCCGTCCTCGACCAACCACGCGACGGTGAAAGGCATCTGCGGCTTCATGGGAGCGGTCAGGGGAGTGCTCTGCACCGCGGTGAGGTTGCCGTCCGCGGTGACGCGCGCCCGAAACGGGGCGCTGCGGATCTCCAGCACCGGAACCGTAGGTCCGGAGCGGCCGATGATCGCCGCACCGGTTATCACCGCCACCACTGCGGTGACCAACGCGACGCCCGCGGCGGCCGCCGGAGCCCGAGTCATCGACGGCCGTCCAGGGAAATCAGATCGCCAGGCCGCAGCCCCTCGATGACCTCGACCCGATCGGAGCCGCGGGCGCCGAGCACGAGCGGCGCCACGCGCCAGCCGGCAAGCCCGCGGCGAAAGGCGATCGGGGTGTCGTCGTCGTGTCTGATGGCCGCCACAGGAATCAGGGTGACACCGGTGCGGCGCTCGATTTCGATGAGTCCGCGGAAACGCATGGCCGGCCGCATCCTCTCGGGGTCGGTTTCGGCCAGCGTCAGGGTGAGCCGGACGATCTTGAGCGGATTGCGCCAGCTCTTCTCCTGCACGGCGCGGGAGATGCTTCCCACGACCGCGCGGTACTCTCGGTCCGGATGTGCATCGAGGTGGATGGTGACCGTCTGGCCTTCGCGGATCCGGCCGGCCTCGGCCTCCTTCACTTCGCCGTCCGCTTCCATTCGGCTGAGGTCCGGTATCTCGAGCACCTGTTCAGCCACCCAACAGGTGTCGCCGACCTTCTTTTTCTCGTTACGCCAGTCGGCGACGTGGATGACGATCCCGTTTCGCGGTGCGGGCCGTTGCATCCGCTCAATCGCGTATCGCAGCTGTTGGACCTCCGAGCCGACCTGTTCCCGGGTCGCCTCGAGGACTGCGAGCTCCTCCCGTCCGGCCGTGCGAGTCGCTGCGATTCGGCGCCCAACGAGATCGACCTCGAGCTCGGCGAGCTCCAGGTCGAGCCGTGCCTTGGCGAGCTCCGTGCTCGCCAGCAGCTCGGACGGCTGGGCCGCGATCAGTCGTGCCTTCCGCAGTCGTGCCTCGACCTCAGCGAGCGCGAGGCGGTCATTGGCCATTGTGACGGCGAGATCCACCCGCTTCTTCTCGACCTCGGTGTGGGCAGCGTCAAGGTCGGCGAGCTTGCTGCGCAGCCTCTGATCGAGCTCGGATGGGTCGAATGCGAGCACCGGCTGACCGGCCGTCACCTCGGTACCTTCTTCCGCCATCATCGCGATCTTGAACCGCCACATGTCCGGCACCTGCGGCGGTCCGACGGCCGCCGACTCCACGGCCCGGAGGGTGCCGGTGACCTCGACACCGACCACAAGGTCGTCACGCTCGGCTCTCGCGCATCCGGGCGGTACCCGCAGCAGACCCCAACCGACTCGTCCTGCGATGAGCAGGGCGCAGAGCGCGAGCACGGCGGCAGCAGCCCGCTTCACGAGGCTTCCTTCCAGGTGGCTGACAGTCGCTCGTCCTCGGCCAGGCCGTCGACGAGGATGCAGTGCTGTGACGAGCACTGGCCGACCTCGATCGTGGCCCAGGTTCCGTTTCGCCGGAGCGCGCGCGGTGGATTCGCTGCGAGATCGACGGCCGCCCTCGGGACGAGCAGGCTCTCTGGGGACATGGTCGCGACCTCGACCCGCACCGACATCCCCGGCACCAGCAGGACGCCTCCCGAACCCTCGAGCAGCTCCACGAGCACGTCGTAGCCGCGCCGCTCGGAAAATACCCGTTGTTCTCGGGCGATCGGTGTGATGTCCCTGATGCGGCAACGGACGTGGAGATCGGGCTCGATGTCGGGCGTGCAGGTCGCGGGCATCCCCACTTCGAGGCGGCCGTCGTCGACGTCGCTGAGCGCGGCCCGCACTCGAAGTTTGTCGAGATCGGGAATGCCGATCACCGTCCAACCCGCGAAGAGGGTGTCGCCGATCTGGAACTTCCGATCTTCCCAGGGATGGTCCTCGACGACCACGATACCGGCTCTGGGCGCGCGGAGAACCAGAGCCCGCACCGCTTCCTCCGCAACCGCCAGCTCGCGCCGAGCAGTGGCGAGCCGCTCCTCGCTGATCCGGTTGTCGGCCGCGATCGATGTTCGTGCCGACCGCAGGTCGGCAACTGCCTTGTCGCGGAGGGCGCGTGCCTTCGAGGCCTCGAGCTGCTTGTTGCGGTATTCGTAGCGACTCTGCACGGACGCCGGGACGGATGCGTCGATCTCGGCCTTGGCGAGGTCGATGCGGGCCCGCTCGATCGCCGCCTCGGCCTCGCGAAGGCGCGCCTCTCCCTGGGCGCGGATCTGCAGCAGGGTGCGGCGGCTGCGTTGCACGGCGGTCCGCTGCTGGTCGAGATTCGCGGTGAACGAGGTGTTGTCGAACTCGAGGACCCTGTCGCCCTCGTCGACCATCGAGCCGTCGGTCGCGAGCCACCGGATCTGCAGGCGGTGCTCGCGGGTCCGCGGCACCTTGACCTCGGCACGCTCGACAGCCTCGATGGAACCGCTCAGGAGGTGCCGCTGCAGCAGCCTGCCCCGGTGCACGTGGAGCTCGTCGGCCCGCCCAATCTCCACCGCGCCGGCACCGCACCCGGCGACCGATGCTCCGATCAAGAGGGTCGCGACGGAATGCCTGTGGCGTTGAGATCGACCTTTCACGGCCTCGTTTATTCTACGCGACCCGCGCACACCGCGTTGGGGAAGCCGGGCTCGCCGGTGTATCAGAGATCCGGATCCGCCTCCGGCGGCAGGTGGCCGAGCATGATCATCTTGCGGATGTACGCCTTCTCGCGGCGGGCGGCGAGCTCGTGCCACCGCTCGCGGAGACCTGCGAGCTCGGCCTCGAGCTCGCCGCGTGCCTCCCCTTGAGCCTCGGTTGCCTCGCGCTTGAGCTCGCTCGAGCGGCGGTGCAGCTCGCGCATGGCGTCGAGCAGCATCGCCTCTTCGTTGGAGACGTAGATCGAGGGCGAGCAGGATGCGGGCTCCTCGTCGGGCTCGTCCTGTACGACGGGCAGGCGGATCGAGTCGTCGGTCATCTCCAGCAGTGTACACCCCCATTCTGCTAGGCTCCGCCCATGGTGCGGGAGAGCGACCCGATCGCGGCCGAGGGCGTCGGCTTCGGCGTCCGCCGGCTGGAGGTGGAACCCGGAGTGCGGCTGCGGGTCGTACAGTGGGTCCCCGAACGTTCGAGCGGCCCTCCGATCCTGTTCGTGGCGGGCTGGATCTCACTGCTCGCGGGTTGGCTTCCGCTGCTCGAGGTCCTGGTGCGCCGCCACCCCGTCTCCTACCTCGAAACCCGTGAGAAGTCGTCGGCCCAGATCGACGCCGCCCTTCTGCGGCCCGGGTCGTTCCTCGTCCACCGACTGGCGGACGACCTCGTGGTGGTCGCAGAGGAGCTCGATCTGAGTGATGGCCGAACGGTCCTGTTCGGCAGCTCGATGGGCTCGAACGCGATCCTCGAGGCCCTGAAGGGCGACCGGCTTCCGGCGACGGCCGCTTTCGTCGTCGGTCCGAACGCCGACTTTCGGTTCCCGGGCTGGGGGAGGATGGCGGCGAGGGCGGTTCCGGCGTGGCTGATCGAGCGCCTCAAGGGCTTCGTGATCTGGTACCTGCGGACCTTCCGGGTGGATGCGCGCAGGGATCCCGGGCAGATGGCGCGCTACGTGCGGACCGTGCGGGCTGCGGACGCCCTGCGCCTCAAGCTGTCGGCCATGGCGGTCCTCGACTACTCCCTGATGCCGGGCCTGGACACGGTGTCGACGCCGGTGGCGGTGGCGTTCGCTCCCTCCGACAGCCTGCACGGCGAGGCCGAGCAGCGCCGCATCGTCGACGCGCTGCCGCACGGCACCGCGGTCATCTGTCCGTCCAGCTCCTACATGCACTCGGCTGCCGTGGCCGACGAACTGGGGGCGTTCCTGGCCACGTCCCAGCTCGACCAGGAGTCGGCATGGCGAGATGGTTGAAGATCGCCGGCCTGGTGCTGCTGGGCCTGTTGCTGCTGGGGTCGCTGGGAGTGTTCGCCCTCGGCTGGTACGTGAAGAGCCAGATCCTCGACTCCGGTGGCCGGATACCGCCGGCGATGGAGGCCTACGACGTCCTGCACTACGGCCTGGCGGTAAGGGTCGATCCCGAGCGCGAGTGGATCTCCGGCCGCAACACCGTGACAGTGCAGACCCTGGCCGAGCTGCAGCGGTTCGAGATCCACCTCGACCACCGCCTGAAGGTGACCGAAGTCAGCTGTGACGGCACGGAGAGACCGTTCCGCCGTGGCCGCGGTGTGCTGCGGGTCGAGCTGCCGCGGCCCTGGCGCCCGCACGAGCGGCACCGGGTCGCGATAGCGTACGAGGGCTCGCCGAAGGTGGCCCTGCGCCCGCCGTGGATCGACGGTTTCGTGTGGTCTGAGACCCCCACCGGAAGGCCGTGGGTCGGCGTCACCAGCCAGGGCGACGGCGGCGACATCTGGTGGCCGTGCAAGGACCATCCCTCCGACGAGCCCGACGAGGGCATGGACATCGCCCTCACGGTGCCGGACGGGTTGGTGGGGTTGGCGAACGGGCGGCTGGTGGCGGAGCTCGACAACGAGGACGGCACCGTCACCACCGAGTGGCGGGTCAGCTACCCGATCAACAACTACCTGGTAACGGTCAACATCGCGCCGTACCTGGCGGTGGTCGAGCCCTACCTCGGCATCGACGGCTCGCTGGACGAGGAACTGACCTTCTGGTCGACGCCGGAGTCGGAGCCGGATGCCCGAGAGATGTGGCGGCAGGTGCCGCGCATCCTCGAGGTGCTCGGCCGTCGCTTCGGGGAGTACCCCTTCTTCGGGGACAAGTTCGCGGTCGCGCACGCTCCCTACTACGGCATGGAGCATCAGACGCTGGTCGCCTACGGAGCGGCCTTCAACGACAACCCTTTCGGCTTCGACGAGCTGCTGCTCCACGAGGTGGCGCACGAGTGGTGGGGCAACAAAGTGACCGTGGCCGACTGGGCCGACTTCTGGATCCACGAGGGTTTCGCCACCTACGCCGAGGCGCTGTACGTGCACGACACCCTCGGGGAGGATCGGTACCTCGACTACCTCGCCCGGCAGCGGCAGCGGATCCGCAACCGCGAGCCGCTGGTGCAGGGCAATGACCTGACGTCGGCCGAGGCCTACTCGGGCGACATCTACTTCAAGGGCGCATGGGTCCTCCACACCCTACGCTGGGTGGTCGGCGACGAGGCTTTCTTCGAGATCCTCTGGCGCTTCGCCAACGACGATCCTTTTGCCTACGGACTGGTGTCGACGGAGGACTTCACGGCGCTCGTCGCGCGGGTCAGCGGCCTCGAGCTCGGCTGGTTCTGGGAACGCTACCTGTTCAGCGCCGCGGAGCCGCGGTGGCGGGTCGAGCGCCCGGATCCCACCCGGGTGAGGCTGAGCTGGGACGACCCCCGCTTCGAGATGCCGCTGCCGGTGGTCGTGGACGGCGAGGAGCGCCGGCTTGCGATGCCCGGCGGACGCGCCCAGCTCTCGGTCGCACCGGGCACGTCAGTCGACATCGACCCCCGCGGTCGCGTCCTCGCCAGCGCGCTCAGGACGGTCGCAATCCCGGGGGCCTACTCTGCGGTCTCCGGTCGGGCGCGGCGGGAGAACAGCACCACGAAAAGGCACAGCACCGCGAGCACGATGGTGCCGGCGACCTCCCCCGGCAGCCCCTCGAAGGCGCGGTCCGACAGCAGGAAGAGCGACTCCTTGGCAGCGGTGGACCCCGTCACCTGTTTGACCACTGCCGAGCCGATGGCGTCGAAGGCGCCGATGATGGCGCCGCCGGCGATCAGGCCCGATGCGATCAGCACGCCGCGGTCGGTCCGTGCCTTGACGTCGCGGTCGGAGTCGCCGTCCCGTGGGCGCGCCACCAGCCACGACAGGATGCCGCCCAGCAGGACCGGCGTGTTGAGCTCCATCGGAAGGTACATGCCGAGAGCGAACGCCAGCGGCGGCACTCCGGTCATGCGCAGGATCAGGGCCAGCAGCACTCCGAGCCCGAACAGATACCACTGGAGTGGTGAGGTCTGGGCGCCGAAGATCCCGACCAGGATCTCTTTCATGGCCGACGCCTGCGGCGCCGGGATCGAGGCGGTGCCGAAGCCCTGGCCGGGATCGGCCTGCGCCATCACCCACATCATGATGCCGCAGAAGACGGCCGCCACCGCGGTGCCGGCGAACTTGAGGCCGAGCTGGCGCGCCGGTGTGGCGCCGATCCAGTGTCCGACCTTGAGATCGGAGGCGAGGGCACCCGAGGCGGCAAGGGCGGTGCAGACCACGCCGCCCACCATCATGGTCACGAACATGCCGTTACCGCCCGAAAGCCCCAGCTTCAGCAGCACGAAGCCGGTGACGATGAGGGTCAGCATGGTCATCCCCGAGACCGGGTTGGTGCCGACGATGGCGATGGCGCGCGCTGCCACGGGCGCGAACAGGAACGCGATCAGCATCACCATGCCGGTGGCGACCGCGGCCGCGGCGAGCGAGCCGCCGATACCGATGCCGTAGGAGAAGAAAAGGAAGGCGACGAACGCGAAGACCACCAGCCCGACGATCGTGAAGTTGCCGGAGAGCGAGCGGTCGACGCGCGGCACCTCGGTCACGGTGCGCTTGTCCTGGTGGCTCATGCCGACGATGTTGGCGCCGATCGACCGTAGCATCGACGGCAGCGAGCTGAGGATGCCGAGGATGCCGGCGCCGGCGATGCCGCCGACGCCGATGATGCGGACGTAGTACTTGAAAACCTCGTCGATGGTCATGTCGGCAATCGGCATTGTGCCCGGCGGCAGGATCCCGGGCACGCTGCTACCGATGGAGTGGACCAGCGGCACCAGCACGAAGTAGGAGAGAAACGATCCGGCGCAGATGATCGCCGCGTAACGGATGCCGACGATGTAGCCGATGCCGATGATGGCGGCGTTGTTGAGGATGCGCAGGGTCATGAACTGGCGCTCGAGGAGTTGACCGAGCCCGATGGCGCGGAACGACAGCTGCTCCGCCCAGGCGTGGAAGGTGGTGGCGAGGCCGTCGAACGCGGCGCCGATGGTGGCCGCCATCGCGAGGATCCGCGCCTGCCCGCCGACCCGCTCGCCGGAGAGCAGGATCTCCGTGGTCGCGGTGCCCTCGGGCCACGGCAGCCGGCCGTGGAGCTCGACCATGAAGTGGTAGCGGAGAGGGATCAGGAACAGGATCCCGAGGCAGCCGCCGAGGAAGGAGACGATGATCACCTGCAGGACCGTCGGCTGCGCGACGCCGGAACCGGGCTCGGCGGCGAGCATGTAGAGCGCCGGGATCGTGAATACGGCGCCGGCCACCACGTGCGACGAGTTGGCCCCGATCGACTGCACGATCACGTTCTCGAGGATCGTGCTCCGGCGGGCGAAGACCGGCGACAGGCCGATGGCGAGAATCGCGATCGGGATCGCGGCCTCGATGCCCTGTCCGACGCGCAGCGCGAGGTAGGCGGCGGCCATCGAGAACAGCGCGCAGAACAGGAGCCCCAAGGTGACCGAGCGAGTGGTGACCTCGTGGATGCCGGTCTCGTCCGGCACCACCGGGACGTAGCGCTCGTCCGCCTCGAGGGGACGCCGGGCGTTGTCGGGCAGTCCGGCGATCGACTTCGGGGTTTCGTGCTCCATGGCGCCTCCGAGTCCGTCGTGCGAGGACGACACAGTCTACAGCCTCCATCTCCCGGCCCCAAGGCCGGGAGATGACGGAGAGGTTATCGATTTCGATCGGAGGTGCGGTGGGATGGTCGCTCGTGCGGCGAGATGAACCGAGGTCGTTCGGAGGGCAGGAAGAATTCGGGATCGATCGGGACGAAATCCTCTTCCCACGGAGGCCGCCACGTGAGATCGAATGTCAGACCGCCCCGCCGCTTCTCGAACTCGATGCGGAGCGGGTGCTCGCCGGCGTCGAGATCGAGCGTGGCGACATCCCGGTAGAAGCCCTCGTCGTGGGGATAGCGGAGCACCGAGCGGCCGTCGATGACGACCTCGCCGAAGTCGTCGGCCTCGACCCGGAACTCATAGGTTCCGCCGTGCGGGACCGTGAGCTCGCCGCGCCACTGGATCGCGAAGGACGGTTGAAGGTGACCGCGCTGGTTGGGGAAGATCAACCGGTCGAGTTGCCGGTGTGTGGAGCCGTCGTGGTCTCGGTACAGCGCGGACAGGCCGTGGCCCGGAAAGGGGGCCGGCAGCAGGGCGGTTTCGAGTGCGAAGGTCTCGGGGCCTGAGAGAACGACCCCTGCGTCGCCGCACGACGGGAGGCACTCGATAGCCCACAGGCCGGCCGGGATGAAGAGAGGGTCCCCCGGGGTGACGGCGACGCCCTCCAGCCGGATCTCGACCGAAGCTTCGAAGTCAACGCGATAGGCGCCGGTCCTGCGCACCAGCACGGCGGCGGCGCCGGGTGACGGCGCCGGTCCGGTGCAGTCGATCTCGAGCGCGCGGACGTTCGGTCGGCCGAACGGGTCGAAGTGGACCGTCAGCGCGGCGTCCGGGTACAGGTCGCCAACCAGTCCGACGAGACGCGCGTCACGCAGCGCGACCAGCATGGAGACCGGTTCGGAGCAGCCGTACCGGGGGAAGGTCTCCCAGATCCGCACCGGCTCGACTCGGCCGGCCCGGCCGCCGACGATGGTCCAAAAGACGCGCTCCTCGAAAGCCTCGGTGGCGAACTCGTCGCTGGCCTGGACCGCGAAACCGGCTTCGGCGCGGTCGCGCGCCATGATCGCGGCCGTTGACACCCTCGGATAGAAGAAGTTGTGGACTTCGTGGTCGGGGACGATCCTGCGATGGAAGGACCACAGCTCACCGCCAACGACCAGCAACAGGAGAGCGGAGGCGACGGGCGCCTGCCACCGTCTTGGAAACAGGCCGCTGACGGTCGCCAGGCCGATGGCCGCGAGGGCGGCGGCCGGTGGCAGGGCGTACAGGGTTCGGCACCAGTGCGGCGCCTCGATCGACAGGGTCAGGATCCCCGGCACGAGCCCGGCGAGGAACCAGAACAGCAGCAGCAGCGCAAGTCCGTGGCGGCGGGCGGCGGCACCGATCGCGGTGCCGAGACCGACCCACAGCAGGACCGCGGTCGGCGGGCTGAAGGCGGGCCAGTGGTAGATCTGATTGGAGCTCGCGGGGTTGGTGAAGAACATCAGGGGGTACGTCGCGAGGTTGTGCCGCACCGGCTCCCACGACCCGGCCGCCCGCGCTTCGGCCGCCACCGACAGCTCGGCGGCACGGAAGGTGAACTCGCCGAGGCTGCCGGCGACGACCACCGCCAGCGGTGCGGCGATCACCAGCGCCACGGCGAGCCCGACCGCGAACCGCGCGAAGAGCGGACGGGTGGGCCGGCGGCTGGCCGGCGTCCACGCTGCCAGCGCAACCATGAAGAACACCGGCACGAGCCGGAAAGCGTTGTAGGTCCAGAGCCCGATCCCGAGCCCGACTCCCCACACCACCCACCAGCGCCAGCCCTGATCGCGGGCGGCCCGCAACGCGGCCCCAACCGCGAGCAGCAGGAAGAGCGTTGAGATCGAGGCCTCGTACACGATCCGCGAGAACAGGAGGTGGTAGGCGCTGATCCCGAAGACCGCGGCGGACAGGACCGCAGTCCGCCGGCCGACGGCCGGCACCAGGGCCCACGCCATGACGACGACGGTCAGGAGGTTGAACGCAACCACGAGGTGCCTGGCCGCAGCCCAGAGCTGCCCGAAGAGGTGGTAGACGGCCCCGCAGATGTAGAGAAACAGGGTCGGTCGCCCGCTGAGCTCGTAGGACCAGGTTTGGAGGCGCAGCGGCGCGGTGAGCTCGGCGCCCTCTTCGATATTGACCGCCTCGTCGAAGAAAAGACCCGGCGGGAACTCGCTGATCCCCCACACGTGGGCGGCGGCGACCGCGAGCAGGGCGAGGGCCACGGCAGCCCGGGCGGGCAGCCTGGCGTCGTCGAGCGACACTCCCCGGCGAGCCCAGATAGCGGCTGCGGCGATCGCCGGCAGCAGACCGACGAGGAGCTTCGCGTCGAGGAGCAGCTGGCCGGCGACGGTCAGCACAGCCGCCAGAATCGCCAGCCACCACGGGGTGTCGGGAGTGCCGAAGTCTCGCATCGCGACTGTCGGGATCCTCATCACCTTCTCATTATTGCAGCCGAAGCGTTCGGCGGGACTCTCGCGGCGCTCTCGAACGCCCGGCGGCTCTTTGGGCTCGGTCCCGCGGCGCGTCAGGTCATCAGTGCCCGGGGCCGATCTCGAGCCGCTCCGCCACCTCCTGCCAGAGTGCCGCGAAGGCTCTGGCGGCGGGCTGCGACGGCAGGGTCGCGGCGACCGGGGCCCTCGTCAGCCCCATGCGCTCGACGACGCTTGCCGAGGGAATCGCTGTCCGCAGGAAGAGCTCGTCATCGCGACAGTCGGCGCTGGTGTCGAGGTGCATCCGTTTTCTGCGGTCGACCATGGACAGGAACGGCAGCAGCTTCGGCTCGTGCTTGCCGGCGGTCTGCGCGAAGGCGCGCACCTGGTCGAGGGTGCGCATGGAGAGCGTGGTCGGGACCACCGGAACCAGCAGCGCATCGGCCGCGCGGAGCACCGCCTCCGACACCAGCGACACGCTCGGCGGGCAGTCGATGAGCACGACGTCGAAGGTTCGATCGAAGCTGCGCAACCTGCGCGCCAGCCGCTTGCGGGGCTTCCTGCCGGCGTCGAGCTCGAGGTCGAGGTGCCGATTGGAGAAGTCTGCCGGTAAGATCCAGAGGTTGTCGAACTCGCTGGGGCGAACCAGCGCCGCGAGGTCATGGCGCCGGTCGGTGATGGCGGCGACGCCGCCGGGCAGCTCGGGAGGAATCCGGAGGTAGAAGCTGGTCGCGCCCTGGGGGTCGAGGTCCCAGAGCAGGGTCCGGGTGCCGGTCGTGGCCGCGGCGTAAGCCAGATTGACCGCCGCCGCGGTCTTGCCGACCCCGCCCTTGATGGTCCACACCGCCAGCGTCTTCACGACCGCTCACCGCCGAAGAGCCGCCGGTACAGCCGCGCGCTGTCGTCATCGGCGAAGGCCGCGAAACGCTCGCCGAACCGGTCGTGGTAGTCGTCCTGGCGCTCCTGCATGATCGACGCCAGGCGCCCCATGGCGAAGAGGGCCTCGGAATCGGCGAGGCGCTCCTCGATCATGCGATCGGCGAACTCGTGCAGGCGATGGCGCTGCACCTCCATGTCGTTGAAGCCGCCGAGGATGTCCTGCAGCTGCTTGAGCTCCTTGACGAGGCGGCCCACCGCCGTCCGGTCATACAGGTTGTGGAAGAACTCGAGCAGGTAACGCAGCTTCTTGGCATCGATGCGGAGCCGGTGGAGGAGCTCGGCAGGCGGATCGTCGCCGAGCTTCGAGCCGCGCTTGACCATCCGCCGGTACGCCCTGAGGGTGCGATCACCGGCGACGGCGACGATCGGCCGACTGGCGTCGGGAGCGTCGCCGTCTGTCTCGCCCCTCTCGTCGAGGGCATCGCGCCACGCCGCGGTCAGCCGTGCAAAACGCGCGGATAGCAGGGCGCGCCGCACCCGGCGCAGTTCGTTGCGGCGCGCGCGCCGGAGGATCCTCTCGAGCGGCTCCAGCACGCCACCGTCCGTGCCCAGCTGGCGGCGGAAGGTCTCCATCTCGAGCAGGTAGACATCGAGGTCCCGGCACGGACCGGTGAGTTGGCCGAGCCACTTGAACTCGCTGCCGAACCGCTCGACCGTCCCGGCCGGCAGCGCCCCCTTGATCTGGCCGAGGGCCGACCTGGTGCGGCGGGTGGCGACCCGCAGGTCGTGCAGGAACTCGATGTCGACGTCGTCGATGACGCCTGCCACGTTGGCTTCGATGGTGTCGAGGAGAGCGCGGAGGATGGATCGCACGGCCTCGCCGGCGGGCTGCTTGCCATCCAGGGCAAACGACGGTTTCGAGTTGTAGTCGCCGGGCCGCCGCCCGATCGCCGAAGCGGCTTCTCGTGCGCTATCGAAGGCGATTTCCGGCCCGATGCCGCCGTCCTTCAGGGTCTCCAGCAGCGCCGCAGCCACCTGCGCCTGGCCCGGGACCGGCCGCACCGTCAGGTGGCGCCGAACGTCGCCGTGCTCGCGGCCGTCGCGGTCGACAGCGACCCACTCCTCGAGCTCGAGCCGGGCGCGGATGTTGCCGTTCTCGTCGACGACCCGCATCGGTTTGACATCGCTGCGGTAGGAGCCCATCGGAAGCAGGGCACGCACCTCGATGACCGGCTCGAGCAGGTCGTGGAGAAAGCCGGGCGGGATGTCGGCCGCGAGCCGGGGAAACTCGCGAATGGGCAGCGCGTACGGCAGCTCACCCTCGGCTGCCCAGCCGAGTGTGGTGCGCCCGCCCGTCGTGCGGGCGGTGAGCTCCCCGCCGAACCCGTGGATGCGCCAGTCGAAGGTGTCGAGAAAGGTGACGTGAGCGACCTCGCGGGGCTGCACGAGGAGCTTGTCGCCGAGGCGCTGCTCGATGACGTCGCCCGACCACCCGGAGGCGTCGAGTATCGTCGGTTTGAGTTCGTCGAGGCTCATACCCGGTTCCCGGCGAGCCCACAGCCTAGCATGGCGGTGATGAAGCGCCCGGTCTACAATCCCTCTCTCGAAGGCGGCGCGGAGGGAGGCCGATGGAGATCGAGCGGAAGTACGTCCTCGACCGCTTGCCCGAGGGCCGGAATCTGGGAACCGGATTGCCGATCCAACAGGGCTACGTGTCGGCTTCGGAGGATGTGGAGGTGCGTTTGCGGCGCGCAGGCGATGCCTGCCGGCTCACAGTCAAACGAGGATCCGGCCTCGAGCGCGAAGAGTGGGAGGTGGAGCTCGAAAATCGCCAGCTCGAGCGGCTGTGGCCGGCCACCGCCGGCCGGCGCCTCGAGAAGACTCGCTATCGCCTCGAGATCGCGGGAGGGGTCGCCGAGCTCGACTGCTATCACGGCGAGCTCGCCGGGCTCGTGACCGTCGAGGTGGAGTTCCGGAGCACGCGCGATGCCGAGGCCTTCAAGCCGCCGTCCTGGTTCGGCGTCGAGGTGACCGGGGACGATCGTTGGGCCAACCGCAACCTCGCCGCCGCAGGTCGGCCAAACGCCTGAGCGCTCCTACCGGCCCTTTTTACCGGCGCCTCCGGCCTTCTTCTTCCTGCCCTTCTTCTTCTTCTTCTTTTTCTTCTCGTCCCTGCCGTTCTTCTCCGCTTTCTTGTCCTTCGTGCTCTTCTTGCCCTTCTTTTTCTTCGACGACTTCTTCTTTCCCGCTGCCTCCTTCGCGGCCGCCGGCTCCGTGACCGGATCCGGCTGCTGAGAGTGCCCGGCGAGCATGGCGGCTGCTGCCCGGACCTGCGCGGAGCGTGCGGCGGCAAATCCGGACACTGCGGCGAGCTGTTCGGGCGTCGCCGTGGCGAGGGCGTTGACGGTGGTGATGCCCGCCTGCCTCAGGCGCAAGGCGGTCGCCTCTCCGACGCCCGGCACGTCGGTCAACTGTGGTCGAGCCATTGGATCTCCCTTCCGGTGCTTCGATCGTGTCGAGCTTCACGGGAAATTTACCTGCTGTCGGCGTCCGCAGCAACCCGAAGCCCACATCGCGGCAGACGGTTCCGTATAATCGTGGTTCCGCACCGGAGAGTCATGGCAACCACTGCAGATCCCGAAACCCAGGTCACCCCGGACAGCCACGAGGCCTTCATCAATCGTGAGATCAGCTGGTTACGCTTTGCCCGCCGCGTGCTGGAGCTGGTGCAGGATGACGAGCAGCCGCTGCTCGAACGGGTCAAGTTCGCCGGGATTCTCGGCATGCTCCACGACGAGTTCTTCATGAAGCGGATCGCCGGGCTCAAGCGCCAGGTCCGCGCCGGGGTGGCCAAGCTGTCTCCGAACGGGCAGACCCCGGCCGAGGAGCTCGCCGCCTGCCGCGAGGAAATCCTCGAACAATCCGACGAGTTGAGCGCTGAGGTCGAGGCCCGGCTCCGACCGGCGCTCAGGGCCCACGGGATCGGGATCCTGGCCTGGACCGAGCTCGACGAGCATCACCGGGCAGACCTCACTGATGATTTCGAACGCTCGGTGCTTCCGATCCTGACGCCGCTGGCGGTGGATGCCGAGCACCCGTTCCCGTTCATCAGCAACCTCGGCCTGAATCTCGCGATCACGCTGCGCAAGAAGAAGAAGGCCGAGCGATTCGTCCGCCTCAAGGTGCCGGCGAACCGCGAGCGCTGGATGCGGCTCGGCGACGGGTCCGGCTACGTGCCTCTCGAACAGGTGATCGCGGCCAACCTCGACTCCCTGTTCCCCGGTTTCGAGGTCGAATCCCATTTCTTCCGAGTGACTCGGGCGGCGCGGGGCGACGCCTCGCAGGACGATGACGGGAGCGGCGAGACCGGGGAGCTGGCACCGGGCAGCATCATCCGCCAGGTCACCAACGAGCTCAAGGCGCGCCGTTTCGCGGGCGAGGTCCGGCTCCAGATCTCGGACAGCGCGCCGAAGAAGGTAGTGAGCTGGCTCGCCGCACAGTTCGACATCGAAGCCAGCGATGTCTATGTCACCGACCACTTTCTGGGCATCGCGGATCTGATGCAGTTCCGCCCGGAGAATCACCAGGAGCTCTGCGACCCGCCGCACACCCCGGTGACCCACCACCGGCTGCGCAACCTCCAGCTCGGCTCCCCTTCGGCCTTCTTCGATGAGATCAAGCGTGGCGACATCCTCCTCCACCACCCTTTCCACAGCTTCGACACCTCGGTGCGGAGGTTTCTGCAGGCGGCAGCGGTCGACGACAAGGTGCTCGCCATCAAGCTCACGATTTACCGCACCTCGTCGGACTCGCCGATCATCCAGGCGCTGGCGGAGGCCTCGAGGCGCGGCAAGCAGGTCGCCGTGCTGGTGGAGATCACGGCCCGGTTCGACGAGGCTCCCAACATCGCCTGGGGCCGGCTGCTCGAGCAGGAGGGCGTGCACGTGTCGTACGGGGTCGAGAAGCTCAAGACCCACGTCAAGCTGGCGATGGTGGTGCGGGAGGAGGACGACGGGATTCGTCGTTACGTCCACGTCGGAACAGGCAACTACCACAGCGGCACCGCGCGCATCTACGAGGATCTCGGGCTCCTGAGTTGTGACCCGACCCTGAGCAACGACGTGGCGGCGGTCTTCAACGAGCTCACGAGCTCGACGCCCTACCAGGGCTACAGCAAGATGCTGGTCGCGCCACATTTCATGCGCGAGAGGTTCGTCGAGCTCATCCAACGCGAGGCCGTGCATGCCGCAGCCGGTCGGCCGGCGGGCATCCGTGCCAAGATGAACCAGCTCCAAGACCCCGAACTCATCCGCGAGCTGTACCGCGCGAGCATGGCCGGCGTCGAGGTTTCGCTCAACATCCGCGGCCTGTGCTGCCTGCGGCCCGGGGTCCCGGGCCTCTCGGAGAACATTCGCGTCTTCAGCGTGCTCGGCAGGTTCCTCGAGCACGGCCGGGTCTACGGCTTCGAGAACGGTGGATCGCCGGAATACTACATTGGTTCGGCAGACTGGATGAAACGCAACCTCGACCGCAGGGTGGAGACGATCGCCCCGGTCAGCGACCCGGTCCTGGTCGCCGAGATCGAGTCGATTCTTTCGGTCTACGAGCAGGACAACCACTCTGCCTGGGACCTCGGCGTCGACCGCACCTACTGCAGGCGCCGGCCGGCCGAGGGCGAAGAGCCCCGGCCGGCCCAGCAGGTATTCATCGATCAGGTGAAATGACCTTCGGCCGCGGTCCCGTTTTCCGACCGCGCCCGCTATCATCGTAGGGTGAAGGACCCCTCCACGGACCACCTGGTGCGCGCGATCGCCTTTGGCGGGCGTGCCCGGGCGGTGGTTGCCGTCACGACCGGTGCGGTCGAGGAGCTGCGTGCGCTCCACGATCCTTCGCCCGAGGTCAGCGTCGCCCTCGGGCGCCTGGCGACCGGCACCCTCCTGCTGGCCTCGAGCCTGGAGAAGGTCACCGGGCGGGAGCCGATGCTGACGCTGGAGGTCGACGGCGGCGGTCCCGCGGGGAGGCTGGCGGCCACGGCCTCGCCGGCGGGCTGGGTTCGCGCAATGGTTGCCAATCCGCTCGCGACTGCGGGCGGGATCGACCACGGCGCGCTCGATGTGGCGGGGGTCATCGGCCGTTCGGGACAGCTGGTGGTGACCCGCGACACCGGTGCCGGCGAGCCGTACCGCGGCGTCATCGACCTGGTGTCCGGCGAGATCGCGAAGGACATCGCCTTCTACCTCACGGAATCGGAGCAGATGCCGGCGGCGGTCGTGCTGGGCGTGAAGACCGTGCGAGCGGGACGGGTGAAGCATGCCGGTGGTTTGCTGGTGCAGCTGCTGCCCGGGGTCAGTGAGGACGAGGCCCTCGAGCTGACCGATCGGATTCGCGAACTCGGAGCGGTGTCGAGCCGCCTGGAGGCGGGAGAGAGCCCCCGCCAGTGGCTGGCGACGATCTTCCCAGAGGGCTGCACCGTGCTCGAAGAGGTCGCGGTCGCGTTTCGCTGCGGCTGTTCCCGGGACCGGGCCGAGGCCTCGCTCAAAATGCTCGGTGAGGACGAGATCCGTGCCGCCATTGCAGGGGGTGACGGGCCCAAGGTCGCGGTGACCTGTGGATTCTGCCGCGCAGAGTATGAAGTGCAGCGTGAGCGTCTGTTGGAGCTCATCGACGAGATCCGCCGAGAAAAGACCTGAACACACTCCCGATTTCAGGCGTTGCCGCGCCAGCGGCGGTGCCTGAAATCGGCGGAACAAATCCCGTCGGCGTCGAGTTTGGTTGTATGATGTGCGCATCCGTACAAGCCGAGAGGACTTCGCCGCCGATGAATCTGCACGTTGTCACCACTGACGGCGCCCCCTTCGACCGTGCGCTCGAGGGTGAGTGCTTCGTCATCGGCCGCTCGTCCAAGGCCGATCTGACGATTGCCGACCGCTCGATGTCCCGCATGCATGCCCGTCTCTATCTCGACGGCGGCGCCTGGTACGTCGAAGATCTCGGATCGAGGAACGGGACGCTGCTCGGCGGCCGCCCGGTCGAACACCCGTCGCGGGTCGGTCACGGATCGGTGCTGCAGTTCGGCAGCACCTCGGTCACCGTTCGTGAGGCGACGCGGCCGGCCGGCGACGAGCCGGATAAGCGCCTGTCGACCGACAGCCACACGATTTTCAGGTCAGCCGCCGACCTGCTCAAGGAGCCCGAGGAGATCCGCACCGACTCCGTGACGCCGCTGGGCGAGGGGCTGCGGCGCTACGCGGACCGCCTCCGTCTTCTGACGGAGGTCAACCAGGCCCTCGATCGCATCATCTCGCTCGATGAGCTGCTGGATATGATCCTCGACCGAGCCTTCGAGCACCTGCGCCCGGAGGAGGCGGCGATCTACCTCCGCACCGACAGTGGCGGCTACGCCTGCGCCGCCAGCCGCTCGATCGGTAAGGGCGATCCCGAGGTGCTGTTCTCGAAGAACCTGATGGAGGAGGTGGTCGAGAACGCACAGGCCGCGCTGGTGCTCGACGCGCAGACCGACGAGCGCTTCCAGCAGGCCATGAGCCTTCTGGATGCCGGCGTCAGGTCGCTCGTCGCGGCGCCCCTGCTCGATCCCGATGGCGCGCTCGGCCTCATCGTCCTCGGTTCGCGGTTAACGGTGCGTCAGTTCGAGGAGGAGGACATGGAGTTGCTGGCGTCGCTGGCGTCGGTGGCTGCGATGCGGATACGCAACGTCCACCTCGCTGAGGAGGCGGAAGAACGTCGCCGGTTGGAGCACGAGGTGGCGCTGGCGCGCGAGATCCAGGTGAGCCTGCTGCCGGCCAGGCTTCCCGAGGTCGAGGGTTGGGACATCGCCGCCGGCAACACTCCCTCCCGGGGGGTGTCCGGCGACTTCTTCAAGGTCGAGCTGCGGCACGACGAGAGCGAAATCGTGCTCATGCTCTCCGACGTGTCCGGCAAGGGCATCGGTGCTTCGCTGTTGACGGCCTCCCTGGAAGCACTGTGCGCCGGGCCGATACACGACGGCGTGCCGGTGGAAGACGTGTTCCGGTCGGTCTCCCACCTCCTGTTCGATCGCACACCCCCCGAGAAGTACGCGACCTCGTTCCTGACCTCGGTCGATCCTGAGAGCGGCCTCATGCGCTTCTGCAACGCGGGGCACAACCCGGGCCTGCTCCTGCGCGCCGACGGTTCCTCCGAGTGGCTGGCGTCAACCGGCATGCCGCTCGGCATCCTCCCGGAGGGACAATTCACCGTCGGCGAGAGGACGCTCGACGTCGGTGACACAGTGGTGCTCTACACCGACGGCATCACCGAGCCCGAAAATCCGGACGAAGAAGAATTCGGAGAGGAGCGGCTCCGAGAGACCTGCCTCGCCCACCGCGAGGAGCCGATCCACGAGATCATGGCGGTGATCGAGAAGGAGCTGTACGAGTTCGTCCGCGGTGTGCCCTTCCTCGACGACCGCACCCTGGTTCTCATCCGCCGCCTCGCGGGCTGACTCGGCCGGCCGAGGTCGCTCCCAGTCCCGGGCGCCGGAAAATTCTCGAGAATTGAAATGCGTCCTCGTCTCAAAGAGTTTGTGAAGAAGGCGTCCATCAAGCGTGGCGAAGAAAGTTGTGCCGGATCGTGGTCCGGTGCGGGATCGCGAGTGCATCCGGGACGGCTCCGGGGCATGACGAGAACGGCTGCGGGGTTTGTGATGTTGGGCAGGAAACTCTCGCACTTCGAGATCACCGGCAAGCTCGGTCAGGGTGGGATGGGGGAGGTGTGGCGCGCCGAGGATGAAAAGCTGGGGCGCCAGGTGGCGCTCAAGGTGCTGCCGGCGGAGTTCGCCTCCGACCCCGAGCGGATGGCGCGGTTCGAGCGCGAGGCCAAGGTGCTGGCCAGCCTCAACCATCCGAACATCGCGACCCTGTACGGGTTGGAGACGGTGGAATCGGGATCGGGGTTGGGATCGGAGTCGAGCCCCGAGCCTCGAGCCTCGAGCCCGTCCTCCCACCCGGCAGCCGGGACCGCTGCCCCACAAAGTGGCCCGGCGCCCCTGGAAGCGGTTTCAATGTCACGGGGGGCGGGCGGGAATTCAAAATTAAGAATTCAAAATTCAGAATTGCCCGCGGACGCGGGCTCAAGCCCCGAGCATCAAGCCCCAAGCCCCGTCACCTTCCTCGCCATGGAACTCGTCGAAGGCGAGGACCTCTCCGAACGCATCAAGCGCGGTCCGATCCCGATTGAGGAGGCGACAGCAATCGCCCTTCAAATCGCCGAGGCTCTCGAAGCCGCACACGAGCAGGGCATCGTCCACCGCGATCTCAAACCCGCCAACATCAAGCTCAGGCCCGATGGCACGGTCAAGGTTCTCGACTTCGGGCTCGCCAAGGCGTGGGAGACGGAAGGGCCGGACCCGGGCCTGTCGCTGTCACCGACGGTCACAAGCCACGCTACCGCCGCTGGGCTCATCCTCGGCACGGCGGCCTACATGAGCCCCGAGCAGGCGGCGGGCACACCGGCCGACCGGCGCGCCGACATCTGGTCCTTCGGGGTCGTGCTGTGGGAGATGCTGACCGGCCACAAGCTCTTCGAGGGCGAGACGGTGTCGCACGTGCTGGCGTCGGTTCTCAAGGACGAGGTGGATCTCGACGAACTGCCGCAGGACACGCCTCCAAAGCTCCGCGAGCTCATTGGCCGCTGTCTGCGCAAGAAGCCTAAGCAGCGGCTGCAGGCCATCGGTGATGCGCGAATCGCCCTCGAGGAACCGATGGAGGCGCCTCCAGCAGAGGCTTTCACCACCGGGGAGCCGATGACATCGTCTCCCAGACTGCTTTCGCTGGTCGGCTGGGCGCTTGCCATCGTCGGCCTCGGCGCCGCGGCGCTGCTGTGGTCGACCCGTGGCGGGGAGGTCCCCGAACACCTGCTTCGAACCACCATCCCCCCGCCGGAGAACACCGCGTTTCACCTCGCGGCCATCAGCCCCGGCGCGGCGACGGTGTCGCCGGACGGCACGCGACTGGTGTTTTCCGCCCGCGACGAGGACGGGACGGTGCGCCTCTACCTGCGCGCCCTCGACCAACCCGAGGCGACCGTCATGTCAGGCACCGACGGGGCCCAGTTCCCGTTCTGGTCTCCGGATTCGCAGTGGATCGCGTTCTTCACCCAACAGGACGGCACGCTCAAGAAGGTCGACGCCTCCGGCGGTCCGCCGATCACCCTGTGTGCGGCCCAGAACGGCAAAGGCGGCTCGTGGGGCAGCGACGGCGACATCGTCTTCGCGCCCAACGCGGGCACGTCGTTGCATCGCGTTTCTTCCTCGGGTGGCGAATCCCAGGAGGTGACCGAGGTCGACCGCGGCCGCCACAACTCGCACCGTCACCCCCGATTCCTGCCCGATGGCCGCCGCTTCCTGTACCTCGCTCGCGGCGTCAATGCCGGCGAGAGCGCGGTCATGATCGGATCGCTCGACGGCGGGACCGACCGCGAGCTGATGCGCAACGTCGTGCAGGCGGAGTACGCGGCCGGCCAGCTCTTTTTCGTCCGCGAACAGACGCTGATGGCGCAGCCGTTCGACCCCCAGCAACTGGAGTTCAGCGGCGAGGCGAAACCGGTGGCCGAGCAGGCCCTGACGATCCCCGCCGCGGCCTTCGGCGTGTACTCCGTTTCAGGAGCGGGGGTGCTGACCTATCACGTCGGAGCCGTCGAGGCGGTGGTGGCGCCCGTGTGGTACGACCGCGCCGGGCGCGAGGTGGAGCGGCTCGGCGATTCGGGTGAATACAACACGGTGTCGCTGTCGCCGGACGGTCGGAGCGCCGCCTTCACCATCACACCGGGCGTCAGCGGCACCATCGACATCTGGACCTACGATCTGGCCCGCGACCTCAAGAGCCGCTTCACCTTCGACGATGCCACCGACTACATGCCGCTGTGGGCCCCCGACGGCCAGAGCCTGGCGTTTTCCTCGGATCGCAGCGGCACCATGCAGATCTACCGCATGGGCATCGGAGGCGTCGAGGGCGCCGAGCTGGTGGTGGATTCGGGCAAGGACGTGACGCCGCGAGGGTGGTCGCCTGACGGCCGCTGGATTGTTTACGCGCAGCAGGAAGACGAAACCGCAGCCGACATCTGGGCTCTCGATCTCGAAACCGGTGAGCCTCGCCCGCTGCGGACCCAGCGGGGCATCGACGTGCCGGGCGAGATCTCGCCTGACGGCCGCTGGCTTTCGTACTTCTCGGACGAATCGGGTCGGTTCGAGGTCTACGTGACGCCGTTCCCCGAGGCGGGGCGCCGATGGCAGGCCTCGACCGACAGCGGGGTCTTCCCATTCTGGTGTGAGAGCGGGCGCGAGCTGGTCTATCAGCGATTCGACGGCCGATTGATGTCGGTGGCAGTGGACTTGGGCGCGGAATCGGTGCGTTTCGGCGACACGTCGGAGCTCTTGGACATCGCCCCGCCGGACGCGCTCGGTCCGGCCTTTGCGCCGAGCGCGGACTGCGAGCGCATCCTGGTCATCCCGAAGGGCGAGGCCTCGACGACGACGCTCTTGAACCTGATGGTCGGTTGGCCGCAGGTCGTGAAGGAGGATCCGTGACGAAGAGACTCGACCAGCGATACATCGAACTTTACGACGAGTTCACCCACGGCACCATGAGCCGGCGTGATTTCATGGAGCGCCTGGCCCGGCTGGCCGGCGGCGCGGCCGCGGCGTCGGCCTTGGTGGCGATGCTTCAGAGCGACTACGCGGAAGCAGGTCTGGTCGCCGAAGACGACGATCGCCTGGTGATCGAGACCGCGACCTACGAGGCGGACGGCACCACCATGTCCGGCTACCTCGCGCGACCGCAGAAGGGTTCCGGCAGACTGCCCGGCGTGATCGTCATCCACGAAAACCGCGGCCTCAACCCCCACATCAGGGACGTCGCGCGGCGCATGGCGCTCGAGGGGTTTCTGGCCTTCGCCCCCGACGCGCTGGCTCCGGTGGGCGGCACGCCGGCCGACGAGGACAAGGCGCGCGAGATGATCTACGAGCTCGACGCCGAGGCCACTGTCACGCGCCTGGCGGCGGCGGTGCCTTTTCTCGCCGAGCACGCCCTTAGCACCGGCAAGGTCGGTGCCGTCGGCTTCTGCTGGGGCGGCGGCATGGTCAACGAAATTGCTGCGGCCGGTGTCGGACTCGCGGCCGGCGTGCCGTACTACGGGCGTCAGCTCGCGGCCGACGAGGTGCCGTTGATCTCCGCGCCGCTCAGTCTCCAATACGCCGGGCTCGACAAACGCATCAACGCCGGCATTGCCGAGTTCGTCGCCGCGCTCGAGGCCAACGGCAAGGCCTTCGAGCTCCACATGTACGAGGGCGCCAACCATGCTTTCAACAACGACACCAACGCCGCCCGCTACGACAAGGCGGCGGCGGAACTGGCGTGGAGCAGGACGGTCGAGTTTCTGAACAGGTATCTCGAGAAATGATGCTCGCCCCCGGTGTCGAGCTCGCCCACTATCGCGTCACCGCGGCGCTCGGCGCCGGCGGGATGGGGGAGGTGTGGCGGGCCGAGGATACCAAGCTCGGACGCGAGGTGGCGCTCAAGGTGCTGCCGGCGGAGTTCGCGAAGGACCCGGAGAGGATGGTGCGGTTCGAGCGCGAGGCCAAGGTGCTGGCGAGCCTCAACCATCCGAACATCGCCCACCTCTACGGGCTGGAGAGCGTGAGCACCCGAAT
>CAZSTH010000046.1:0-27765 GCA_964609835.1 uncultured Thermoanaerobaculia bacterium | reverse complement strand
TGTACCCGCCGCTCGCCAAGGTGCGCTACGAGGAGATGGGGCGGGTGTTCCGCGATTTCAAGGTGCTCGGCCTGTCGCTGGTCCAGAACTGGGTCGTCGGGCCGATCCTGATGTTTTTGCTCGCGATCGCTTTCCTGGCCGACAAGCCGGAGTACATGGTCGGCCTGATCATGATCGGGCTCGCCCGTTGCATCGCCATGGTCATCGTGTGGAACGATCTTGCCTGCGGCGACACCGAGTACTGCGCCGGCCTCGTGGCCTTCAACTCGGTCTTCCAGGTGCTCTTCTTCTCGGTCTACGCGTGGTTCTTCATCACCGTGCTGCCGCCGCTCTTCGGGCTCTCGGGAACCGAGGTCCGCGTCACCATCGGGCAGATCGCCGAGAGCGTGTTCATCTACCTCGGAATCCCATTTTTGGCCGGGGTGATTACCCGTTTCACCCTGATCAAGATCAAGGACAAGGAGTGGTACCACACGAAGTTCATCCCGAAGATCTCGCCCATCACCTTGATCGCCCTGCTCTTCACCATCCTGGTCATGTTCTCCCTCAAGGGCGAGTACATCGTCCAGCTACCCCTTGACGTGGTCCGCATCGCGATCCCCCTGATGATCTACTTCGTGCTCATGTTCCTGGTGTCGTTCTTCATGTCAAAGCGGGTCGGCGCCGACTACGAGCGCTCGACGACGCTCAGCTTCACCGCAGCGTCGAACAACTTCGAGCTCGCCATCGCGGTCGCCATCGCCACCTTCGGCATCGACTCGGGGGTGGCCTTCGCGGCGGTGATCGGGCCCCTGGTGGAGGTGCCGGTCCTGATCGCGCTGGTCAACGTCGCCCTGTACTTCAGGCGGCGGTTCTTCACTGCCGGGGTGGCGACCGAGCCCGGCCCCAGCTGATGCCTCACACGCTCTTCTCACGGCTCGCGCACGCTGACCCGATCTGGAGGCCTTCATGATCCGGCCCGTCCCACTCGGCCTGCTCGCGGCCGGCCTGCCCGGCGGCTGCGGGAACCCCGGAACCGATGCGCCGCGGCCCGCAACCTTCACGGAGAGGCTGCCGTGAACCAGCTCGAACGTCCCCTCAACCCAGCTCTCACGGCCTACGCCAAAGACACGCTGCACCAGCTCGACCGGATCCCGGACGCGCGCCGCGAGCAGCTCGAGGCCCTCGCCCATTTCGTCGCGGAGCGCACGCGTTCAGGCGAGCCGGCGCTCCTCACCTTCATCTGCACTCACAACTCGCGGCGCTCGCATATCGCGCAGGTGTGTGCGCAGATGGCGGCACACGCCCTCGGAATCGAGGGCGTCCGCACCTACTCCGGGGGCACCGAGGCCTCCGCCTTCAATCCGCGCGCCGTCGCCGCCCTGCGACGGGTTGGCTTTCAGATCGATGCGCCGAACGGCGACGACAACCCTCGCTACCTCGTTCGCTTCTCTGACGCTGGGGAGCCGATGGAGTGCTTCTCCAAGGTCTACGACCAGTCTCCGAATCCGAGCCGGAACTTCTGCGCGGTCATGACCTGCAGCGATGCGGACGAGGCCTGCCCGATCGTGTTCGGCGCCGCTGATCGGATCTCCCTCCCGTACGACGACCCGAAAGCCGCCGATGGCACCCCGCAGGAAACGACCGTCTACGACGAGCGCTGCCGCCAGATCGCGTGCGAGATGCTCTACACCTTCTCGCGGGTCGGCGAGTCCTGACCGGCGAATCAGAATCCCGGGGCTTGACCGCAGTATCGTAAGACGTTATCTTACTTTCATGAAGACGACGATCTCCTCCAAGGGCCAGATCGTGCTGCCGGCCGAGCTGCGACGCAAGGACGACCTCAGACCGGGCGACCGCTTCGAGGTGGAACGGCTGGAGGCGGGCTCGTACGTGCTCCGCCGGGTGACCGAGCGGCCCAACCGCGGGCTCATCGAGCTGCTGCGCTCGTGCCCGGTCCACGACTGGTTCGTTGCGGCCGACCGCGGCTCCAGCACCGATGACGTTGTCCCGGCCGACCTGGGATGAAATACCTCGTCGATGCCAACGTCCTGTCGGAGGCAACCAAGACGCAACCGGACCCGACCGTGGTTGCGTGGCTGGAGGCCCATGAAGCAGAGCTCGTCATCGACGCCATCGTGCTCGGCGAGCTGGCGGTCGGTGTGGCGGCTCTGCCCAGCGGCCGCAAGAGGTCCCGCCTCGAAGCGTGGTTCGAGGCGCTGGCCGCGACCATCGAGTGCCTGCCGTGGGATGCCGCCACAGCCCGGCAGTGGGCCCGACTCGTCGTCGAGCTGCGTCGCCGCGGCCGGGCGATGCCGCTCATCGACAGCATGATCGCCGCGAGCGCTCACGCCCGCGGCCTCATGGTAGTGACGCGGAACCTTCGCGACTTCGAGCCGGCGGGCCTCGAACTGGTGAACCCATTCGCCGAAAGTGACCCTCCGGGCTCCGTCCAGGAACCCGCCAGCACCTACCGCGTCGGATAACAGCCTGCGCTTCCCGCTGGGTGCACGGAGACATTTTCTTCCAGGCGGTCTCCGGTGCTCGAGGTCGGATCCTCGAGGAGGGACGTTCGCGGTCAGCGGTTGGCGAGCACCGGGATCGTGCCCTGCTCGATGACGCGCCGGTCCGCCGTCACCAGGGTGAGGGCGAAGACGCCGGCGGTCGGAAAGGAGAAGGTCTCGCCTTAGGAGTCATAGGTCACCCGGCGAACGCTGAACTCCCGCGCCGTCGCCGGCCGGGTCGCGGCGCGGTCGCCGCCGAATCGCCGTACGAGCGCCGAGAAGCGAGCCTCGGCCTCGGCCGCGGCTCCGCAACCGCTCCGATTCACGCTATCCTGCAGCGGGGCTGCATCGCGGTGTCGGGAGGTCGGCGCCCCGGAATCGGACAGCCGCGGTCCGCGTACCAAGGGAAAGGGGGAACCAATGCCAAGCGGAAAGCTCTACCGGTCGCAAACCAACAAGATTCTCGCCGGCGTCTGCGGAGGCCTCGCCGAGTGGCTGGGATGGAGCCCGACCTGGGTGAGGATCCTGTATGTGATCGTCTCCATCGCCTCGGCCGCCTTCCCCGGCGCCCTGGTCTACGTCATTCTGTGGATCGTCATGCCGAAGGCGACGTAGCCACCTCAGCAATTCGAGCTTCGGCCGCCGAACCTCGAATTGCTGAGCGAACCAAATCCCCGCGCCTCCGTTCTCCTTCATGAGACCGGTCGTTAAGAGACCCCTGGACCGATCGTCTGAAAGAGTGAACGGAGGACATGATGAAACGGACAGCACTCACCCTGATCGTGGTTGCGGCACTGGCCTTCGCCCCCTCGGCCTTCGGGGCCGACGACGGCCGCTGGGTCAATGTCCACGTGACCGAGAACTCGAGCAACACCAACGTCGAGGTGCACCTGCCCCTCAACCTCGTGCTGACAGTGCTGCGCAACGTCGATGTCGAGAACTTCCACGGCGGTCGCGTCGATCTCGACTTCGACAACGAGATGAACATCAACTGGACCGAGATCATGGCCGCAGTGAAGGACGCCCCGGACGGCAAGTTCGTCACCGTGACCTCCGACGAGGCCGACGTCAACGTCCGCAAGCGGGCGGGAACCCTCTACGTCGACGTCGACCAGAAGGAGGACGAGATGGCCAAGGTCAAGGTCACCATGCCGATGACGATGGTGGACGCGTTCCTGGTCGCCGAGGACAACACCCTCGACATCGCCGCCCTGCTGCAGAGCTTCGACGACCTTCCTGCCGGTGAGCTGGTGACGGTGACCTCGAACGAGGCGAACGTCCGAGTCTGGATCGAATGATGCGCTCGCAGCGGGGATTGTCGACACTCGGTGCGGTCTTGCTGGCCGGTGTCACCGGCCTGCTCACCGCAACCCTGCTGATGGACTGGATGGTGGTCGACGTCCACGTCACGGAGGAGGACATGCCGGTCCACATGACGGTGCCTTTCCCCCTGATCCTCGCCAATGCCGCCGCCCGCTTCATTCCCAACGAGGCGCTCGAGAAGGCCGTGGTCCCGCCCGAGCTCAAGGCCCAACGCGAGGTCGTGCTCGAAGTCGTGCGGTCGCTGCTGGAGAGCCCGGACGCCCACTACGTCAGAGTCGATACCGAGGACGCCAAGGTCGACATCTCAAAGAAGGGTGACACTCTCACCATCGCGGTCGATGCCGACGGCGCCGTCGTGCTCTGCAATATCCCGATCGACGGCGTGGTCGCTGCGCTCGAGGCGTGGGACTGGGAGACATTCGACCCGTCGATGGTCTTCGGCATGCTGCGCGCCGCCGACAGCGGCCACCTCGTGCGCGTCGTCACCGACGACGGCGTGCGCGTCGCCATCAAGATGTGGTGACTATCAAGATGTGGTGATCGCGGCCTACCGCCAATTCGGGCTGAAGTGCTGGTCTGGACGGCAGGCCTTGAACCACAGAGGCAAAAAGGCGCCGCGCACAGCGCGGCATTCTCTTGTCTTCGTGTCTTCGTGTCTTCGTGGTTCAATCGGTTGGGTGGGCGGTCATTCCGAACTCCGAATTCGGGTCGGATGGGCGGCAGGGCTCCGGCGGGTTCCACCCACCCAGGACGGCCACCTCTTCGGCAATCCGCTCCGCCGTGACCTCGCCCGCTGAAATCGGCTCGCCGAAGCGGACCTCCACCCGCGACCAGACACGCCGGAACGGCCGCCGCATGGCACGCCCGCCGTGGCGGCTGAAGAAGCTCCCCCAAAGACCTACCAGCGCCGCCGGAACCACCGGCGCCGCCGTTCGAGCCACCGTCTCCTCGATGCCGCGCCGAAAGGGCGACAGCTCGCCGTTTGCCGTGATGGCGCCTTCGGGGAAGACGCACACCAGCTCGCCAGCTTCCAGCGCCTCGGCAATCTCGCCATGGGCCCTTTCCAGAAACTCTGGGCCGCTGCCGCGCGATGCGATAGGAATCACCTTGGCGCCGCGGCAGAGGCGCCGCAGCATCGGCAGCCGGGCGTACTCCTCCGCCATGACGAAACGCATCGGCCGCGGCGACGCCGAAGCCAGCAGCAGCCAGTCGACGAAGCTGACGTGGTTGGCGGCGATGATGGCCGGACCCTTGCTCGGCAGGTGGTTCCGCCCGTCGACTCTCACCCGGTACAACAGGTTGGCCACACACCAGGCCACGAAACGGAGCAGGAACTCGGGAACCACGGTGTAGATAACGACCGCCACCGCGCCGTTGAGCAGCGCCAGAATGAGGAAGATGGCCGGGATCGGGATTCTCGCCGCCATCAGACCCACCAGCACCGCCGACGACAGCACGATCAGCAATGAGTTGATGATGTTGTTGCCGGCGATCACCCGAGAGCGCACCGCACCCGCCGAGCGCTGCTGGATGAAGGTCATCAGGGGCACGGTGTAGAAGCCCGAAAACACCGCGATCAGAAAAAGGTCGGCGAGGACATGCGGCCCACCCGACACACGCAGAAACTCGCCGGCGGTGAGGAGCGTGTCGCCGGCCGGCGGGGTGAACCGCCACCCGGACCAGGCCAGGTCGAGGGCGAAGAGGCTGATGCCGATGGAACCCAGCGGCACCAGACCGAGCTCCAGCCGGTTCCGCGAGAGCCGTTCACACAGCATCGACCCAGCGCCGATGCCGACGCAGAAGGTGGCGAGGCCAAGGGTGACAACGGTCTCGCCGCCGCGGAGCACGTCCTTCGAGAAGTTCGGCAGCAACGACAGGAACGACGCCCCCAGGAACCAGAACCACGAGATGGCCAGCACCGACAGGAAGACCGAGTGGACTCTGCGCGTGACGCGCACGATCTCCACCGTCGGCCGGATCGGGTTGGCGTGGACTCGCAGCCCCGAATCGGCAGCCGGCGTCTTCTCGATGAACCGGCTCGCGAGATAGCCGGCTGCGGCGACCGCCACGATCATGAAGCCAAGCCGCGACACCCATGCCTCGCCGCCCGCAACCACCAGTCCGCCGGCGATGGTGCCGAGCAGGATCGCGAGGAAGGTGGCCATGGCGACGAGCGCATTGCCCGCGACCAGGGTGCCGTCGTCGAGCAGCTCGGGCAGGATGGCGTACTTGGCCGGCCCGAAGAATGTCGACTGCATCCCCATCAGAAAAAGCACCAACAGCAGCAGGCCGACGCTGCTGGCAGCAAAGCCGACCCCGGCCAGCACCATGACGCCGATCTCCCAGATCTTGACCCAGCGGATCAGCCGCCACTTGGGAAAGCGGTCGGCGAGCTGGCCGGCAGTGGCCGAGAACAGGAAGAACGGGAAGATGAAGATCCCGGCGCAGGCGACCACGATCGTTGCCGACGACAGCCCGAGAAGGGTCATCGAGCGGTAGGCGACGAGAATCGCGAGCGCGTTCTTGAACAGGTTGTCGTTGAACGCGCCCAGGAACTGGGTCCAAAACAGCGGCCAGAACCGCCGTTCGCCGAGCAGATGGAGCTGGCTCACAGCTCACCCGCTCGGGGCCGGCGCACCTCCATGGTCAGATGCGCGATGCCGAGCTCGGCCGGCAGGGCGGCGCGCAGCGCCGCTGGATCGAGCGCCCGGTCGGCCTCCACGACCACGATGGCCGCGCGGTAGCCCGGCCCGATCTCCCACACGTGGAGGTCGGCGACTCTCGCCGGCAGCTCGGCCGCCGCGGCGCGCACCGCGTCGAGAACCGGTTCCGGGGCCTGCCGATCCAGCAGGATCCGACTCGTGGCGGCGAGCAGGCTCCACGACCAACGAGCCACCAGAACGGCCCCGACCACTCCCATCGCCGGATCCATCCATGCCGCACCCAGATACTTCGCCGCGAGCAGCGCGACGAT
The DNA here is from genome assembly GCA_964609835.1 of uncultured Thermoanaerobaculia bacterium. Classification (GTDB taxonomy): domain Bacteria; phylum Acidobacteriota; class Thermoanaerobaculia; order Thermoanaerobaculales; family Sulfomarinibacteraceae; genus Sulfomarinibacter. Next base: position 20,985 of record CAZSTH010000046.1, on the reverse strand, counting down.
CGCCAGCATTGATGTGAGCGCGTCGGCGAGCACGTGCAGGTGGGCGGCGCGCAAGGTGTGGTCGTGCTCATGGCCGCCGCCGTGGTGGTGTTCGTGCCGGTCGCGCAGGATGGCGACACTGACGCCGTTGACGATCAGACCGAGCACCGCCACCGCGATAGCCTCGTCGTAGGCGATGGGGACCGGCACGAAGAACCGCTGTACGCTCTCCACCGCCATCAGCACGGCGAACAGCGCCAGCACGACAGCGCTCGCGAAGCCCGCCAGCGAGTTGACCTTGCCGGTGCCGAAGCTGAAGCGGCAATCGTGGGCGTGGCGGCGCGCGAAAGCGTAGGCGAAGGCCGCGAGGCCGAGGGCGGCGGCGTGGGACGCCATGTGCAGACCGTCGGCGAGCAGAGCCATCGACCCGAAGGCGAGCCCCGCCGCGATCTCGACGACCATGGTCACCGCCGTCATGGCGACCACCCAACGAGTCCGCGCCTCTCCCGGCTTGGGAAGGTGCTGCTCGAAATGATGCTCGTGGATCACGTTCTCACGCCTCCGAATGGTGAGGGATCATACCCCAGCGGCGGGCCGACGCACCGGCGCATCCCTCGCCGCCGTCGACACCGCGGGGCGGCGCCGCTATCCTGCCGGTCCATGGAGGGTCACGGTGGAGCCACTCATGCTCATCGGCATCGCGCTCGGTCTCGCGATGGACGCCTTCGCCGTCGCCGTCGGAGTCAGCGTCGGCCTCGGCGGCACGTCGCGACGGCAGATGTTCCGGCTCGCCTGGCACTTCGGGCTTTTCCAGGCGCTCATGCCCATCATCGGCTGGGCCGCGGGCACCACGGTCCGGCCCCTCATCGAGGGCTGGGACCACTGGATCGCCTTCGCGCTACTGACCCTCATCGGCGGCAAGATGATCGTCGAGGCGCTGAGGGGAGGCGCTGCCGACGTCACCACCCCGGACCCCACCCGCGGCTGGACTCTGGTGGGCCTGTCGGTCGCCACCAGCATCGACGCCCTGGCGGTGGGGCTCAGCTTCGCGGCGCTCGGTATCGAGGTCTGGTTCCCGGCCGCCGTGATCGGCCTGACGGCCGGCGCCATGACGGTGCTCGGAACCCTTGGCGGGCGGACCCTCGGGTTGCGACTCGGCAATCGGATGAGCGCCGTCGGCGGCATCGTGCTCATCCTCATCGGCTACCGGATCGTCTACCAGCATCTCGGCCTGTCGTGAGCTCGGGACCCAGTGATCAGGCCCTACCGAGGACTCGCGGGTCATCTCTGACGACCCGCCTGCGGCCGAGCGACACCGCGCCGGCGTCGACGAAGCTCTCGAGAACGCGGGAGATGGTCTCCCGCGAGGACCGGTTCGGTGAAATTTACTGAAACCGGTTATCATTACCCTTCATCGTCCGGTATCGGCCAAGGAGGCACAAACATGAAATCCAACATGGGCACGACCGACCGGTTGCTCAGAGCCGTCGTCGGGATCGCGATCCTCGGCGCGGGCTACTACTTCAAAAGCTGGCTCGGGCTCATCGGCATCGTACCCCTGGTGACGGCGCTGGTCTCCTGGTGCCCGGCGTACGTGCCGTTCGGGATCTCGACCTGTCGAACACGATCTGCGAGGTGAGGCGGCGCCAGCGCTCCGCACCGCGCGGCAACGGCAGCCACGGGCGAAGCACGGCGTCCGCAGGGCGGGCCGCGTCGTGGGCCCTCGGCGATCGGTTCGGTGTTTCCGCCGAACTCTTTGAAAGTCCTCTGTTCGTCGTGCGTCCACCGTCGAGCGAGTCCGAGAACGCCGGCCTGCTGAACCTCCGCGCCATGATCTGACTCCGACTCCGATCTTCGGAGAACGCACACCAATCACCGCCCGACTGTTCGTGTCGCTCCTCGCCGTCCCGCCGGCGACCCTCGCCGAAGCCGGGCGGCGCACCGAGATCGAGCTCCTCGGAAGCTGTCACCGGCTCGACGTGCCGTTGTCGGTCGCGATCGAGGACAACGGTTTCTCTGCCCTCGCGGTGTTCGAAATCCCGTACGTGGATTGGGGGCTCGACGATCCCAGCACCTTCGTGCTGAGGGTGGTCAAGGCTGTCGAGGTCACCGTCGTCGCCGAGGGACGCGTTGTGGAGTCCAACGACATCCGGGCAATTGACCCGTCGTGAGGGACGGTCGGCCCGGACCCCCCGGTACAGCCGCCTTGGAGCGGTGTTGACAAAAATTTAGCGTCTGCGTACTCTTTTCGACGTGACGAAAACGCATCTGCACCTCATGGTGAATTCGAGCCTCGGGGCGTGCCGTACGCACCCCCGTGCCACTCGGTTCCTGGTCGGCTTCGCGACACTCGCGTCCGCCGTGGTCATGCCTGGCGCCGCAGCCGACCACGCCTGGCCCGCGACCGATCCGTCGAGCGGCCCCGGGACCACGGTCAGCGCGGGTCGAACGCGTCCGTTGCCCGCGGTTCGACGACGGCATCACCTGATGGGCACCTGGCTCGAGGTTGCCGTCGAAGCGAATGGCCGCAACCGGGCCATGGTCGCCGCCGAAACCGCGATCCGCACTGTCGAGGCCGCCGAAACGAGGTTGTCGACGTGGCGCGGCGGTACCGAGCTGTCACGAGTCAATGCCCGCGGCGAAACCGCCCGGCTCGAGCTGTCGCCCGAGCTGGCGCGGGACCTCGCCACCGCCATTCACTGGTACCGGGAGACCGGCGGCGCGTTCAACCCGGGGATCGGCTCTCTCGTCGGCGCGTGGGACCTGCGGGGCGGCGGCCGGCTGCCAACCGCCCTCGAGCTGCGCTCGGCACTCGATGACGCGTACCTGCACGGCGCCGAGATCTTGGGCGTCGTGCTCAGCCTCCCAAATCCGGGCCTTCGATTCGAAGAGGGTGGGTTCGGCAAAGGGGCGGCCCTCCGGGATGCCGCGCGCGCAGCGCTCGACAACGGAGCCTCATGCGTCATTCTGGACTTCGGCGGCCAGGTGGTCATCGACGGGCACTGCGGCAGAACCTCGGTCGGAATCGCTGACCCCGATGAGCGCGAACGCGAGGTCGCTCGTCTCGAGCTTCGCCGCGGGAGTGCAGCGACGTCGGGGCTCTCCGAACGGTCGGTGGTCGTGGACGGCATCCGCTACGGCCACATTCTCGATCCGCGCACCGGTCTGCCCGCCGCCGACTGGGGTGCGGTGACGGTGGTCGCCGCTGACCCCGTGACCGCAGACATCCTCTCCACTGCGCTGTATGTCATGGGACCAGCCGAGGGCGCCGGCTGGATCCTCAATCGCGAGTCGGCGGAGGCGGTCTTCGCCGAGCGGAACAACGGTCAACTGAGATTCACGGCAACGAGGGGCCTCGAAAGCCGGCTGCAGAGCCCCGGGGCGACAGTTCGATACCTGCCGCCGCGTCAGCGGCGGTAAATCACACATGCAACGCCGGTCGGGCGTTCGAGGAGGAACGATGAGATTCGAAGATCTGTTGAGAAAAGGTCTGATTCTCGCTGTCACGCTTGCGTGGATGTGGATGGTCGCACCGGCGGCCAGCGCGGAGGCTGACGACGAGAGGACCCGCGAGCTGGAGCTCGAGGTCTCCGAGCTGCGCGAGGCCATCGAGGAGCTTCGCGATCTCGGGGTCGGCAACGAACGGCTGGCGGAGATCGAGAGGCGCCTCGCCATCCTCGCCGAGGAGGTGGAGAACATCAAGGTCGGTGAGGCGGCGGTCGCCGCCAGCCGCGAAACGACCATCTCAGGGCTCGGCCCCGCGGCCTCCAAGGTCTACCAGAAGGACCATGGCGTCTCGATCGGCGGCTACGGTGAGGCGCTGCTCCAGACCTTCGACGATTCTCGGGACGACGGCACCGACAGCGGATCCGTGGACCAGTTCGACTTCCTGAGGGCTGTGGTCTATTTCGGCTACAAGTTTTCCGACAGCTGGGTCTTCAACTCGGAGATCGAGTTCGAGCACGCCTCGACCTCGTCGGGCGGTTCGGCGTCGGTCGAGTTCGCCTACCTCGACTACCTCTACCGAGACGCCTTCAATCTCCGCACCGGCCTCGTGCTAATCCCCATGGGCTGGATCAACGAGCTCCATGAGCCGACCGTGTTTCTCGGCGCCATCCGGCCGCGCACCGAGAACCGCATCATTCCCACCACCTGGCGCGAGAACGGGATCGGTGCGTACGGCGCGATCGGCAGCTTCGACTACCGAACCTTCATCGTGAACGGCCTCGACGCCTCCGGGTTCTCCGCCGCAGGCCTTCGGGGCGGCCGGCAGAAGGGCGCCAAGGCCAAGGCCGAGGACCTCGCATGGGTCGGGAGGTTGGACTTCACCGGCGTGCCCGGCCTGACAGCGGGTATCGCCGCGTACTCCGGCGGATCCGGACAAGGAATCGAGGATGAGGACGGTGAGACCATCTCAGTTGCCACCAGCATCGTCGACCTCCACGTCGAGTACCGGTACCGCGGCCTCGAGCTTCGCGGGCTCTGGGCGCGCGCCGAGCTCGAAGACGCAGCGCGGTTCAACGAGGCGCTCGGCTACACCGGTGATCAGTCGGTGGGAGAAACGCTCGAGGGTGGCTATCTCCAGCTCGGATACGACGTGCTCGCGGGACGCGGCAAAAGCTCGCTGATTCCCTACCTCCGATGGGAACGTCTCAACACCCAGGAAAGCGTGCCTGGAGGCTGGTCGGCCAACCCGGCCAACGATCAGGAGCTGCTGACCCTCGGGCTGGCATACCAGCCCATCGAGCAGCTGATCTTCAAGGCGGACTATCAGAACATCGACAACCAGGCCGGGACCGGTGTCGACCAATTCAACCTCTCCATGGGGTACATCTTTTGACCCCCAAGCAGGTCTTCTGGATCGTGGTGGGCGCGGCGGCCCTCATCGGTGTCGCCGCGCGCGCCACCGTCCTCATCACGGTCGAAGAGGCCATCAAGATGGCATTCCCGACCGCGGTGACCGAGCGCCAGACCCTCTTTCTGGACGGCGACCAGCTCGCCGCCGCCGCCCGCAACAGCGGAACCGAGATCGCGAGCGCCATCGTCACGCGATTCGAAGCCAGATCCGAGGACGGCGCCGTGCTCGGCTGGGCCTACCTCGACACCCACCGGGTCCGCACCCTGCCCGAGACGCTGCTGATCGTCCTCGACCCCGACGAGCGGGTTCGCAGAATCGAGGTCGTGACCTTTCGCGAACCACTGGAGTACATGCCCCGAGAGAGCTGGTACGAGCAGTACCGGGACCGCGAACTCGACGACGAGCTCGCCCTCAAGCGGGGCATTCGCCCGGTGACCGGAGCGACCCTGACCGCCCGTGCGACCACCGACGCGGTCAGGAGGGTGCTGGCGATCCACCGAGCGGTCGCGGGCGGGCGGGCAGCGCCGTGAGCCGCACCGAACGCATCCTGCTGGATCTCGCGAACCTGTTGGTCGGCGCCACCGGCCTCGTGTACGCGGCCATGAAGTTCGCGATGGAGGCACCCGACGAGTGGGCGGTGGTCAATCACCCATGGCAGCCGCATCTCCAACACCTTCATGTCCTGACCGCCCCGCTCCTGGTTTTCGTCGCTGGCCTGATCTGGAAGGACCACGTCCTCGCAAAGATGCGCGGCGGGGGTTCGAAGGGACGAGTCACCGGAGTCTCCCTCGCACTGCAGTTCCTGCCGATGGTGTTCTCCGGCTACCTGATCCAGGTCAGCGTTTCAGAGGGCTGGCGCACGACCTGGGTCGTCGTACACCTGATCACCGGCGGGTTCTGGTGCCTGCTGGTCGTGGCCCACAGGCTCGGACGCACGGCCAACGGCTCTCCTCGGGAGAACAGCCGTTCCAGCGCGTGATCCGGTCTGGACCCGCGGACGGAGATCGTCGACGCCAGGTCGGAGTGAGTCGAGCTTCCGCGCACGCGCCGCGTCACCGCCGCCGCTTCATGGCATACATCTTTTCATCGGCCTCGGCGAGGGCACGCGGCACCTCGCTTGCCGAGTTGCACGACGACACGCCCCAGTGGACGCCCAGCGGCTCGGCGTAGGGAAAGTCATCGGTCCGCTCCTCGAGCGAGCTGATGAGCGCGGTGAACCGCCGCTGGGCGGCCTCGTGGCCCGCCCCCCGCAGCACCGCCACGAACTCGTCGCCCCCCCACCGAACCACCAGGTCGCCGGGCCGGATCGAGGACGACAGCACCGAAGCCACCAGCCGCAGCGCCTCGTCGCCGGCCTCCTTGCCGTGACGCCGGTTGATCCGCTTGAGGCCGTCGACGTCGATCAGCACCACCGACACCGGCCCGCCCTCCTGCCAGCTCTCGAACCAGGCCCGCAGCGCCTGTCGCGTCGGACACCCGGTCAGAGGATCGGTCTCGGCAAGGCGCAGCAGGTGGTCGTGCTCATCCTCGAGCACGTTCAGCTGCCGTCGCAGCCGTTTTGACTCCTCGGCGAGCGCCGCTGCGACCGCCGCCGCGGCCAGCGCAGCGAGCCCCGCCAGCATCAACACACCGATCACGAGGTTGGCCGAGGCACTCCAGGACGGCCGCAGGCCTCCGAACACCAGACCGATCGCGGCGGCCGCGAGCAGCACCGCCCCGGCACCGAAGACGGTGCGTGGAAAACGGCCCCGGGTCGCGGCCGCCAGCCACAGCGCAGCTGCGAGCAGCGCGCAGCCGTAGACCGCCCGCCATGCGGGCGCTGGCAGCAGCAGGGCGCAGGCCACCAGCAACGGTGCGGCAAGCGAGAGCCAGAGCGCGGTCCGGCGGAAGACACCGGGCGCCGAGGGGGATATCGCCCGCGCGAGCAGCAGGACTCCGCTCACCAGGATCGCGCCGCCGGCCGAGTGCGGAGGCCGGGCGACCAGCGCGCCGATGGCGAGGTCGACGGCGGCTCCGGCCGCCACCAAAGCCCACGCCGCGACCCGGGCCCGCCGCATCGGTCGGTCGGAGTCGTCGCTCCGAAGCAAGACGAATGTCAGCGCAGCGCCGAGACCCAGCCCCACCGTGCCGGCCAGCGTCCACCAGGCAAGGCTCTCCATCAGCACAGGTTGTCTCCCCCCCGGGCGGCACAGACGCCGCCCGGCTGATTATGGCAGACCCATTCCCCGGCCCCCGTGGCCCGATTGCCTGATATCGACGCCGCAGACGGTCACCCTGCCGCACCTCACCGACGAGGAAGAGACGGGCAGTCGGAGTGCGAGGATCGTTGGCGGGTCATCCGACGTCCTCCAGAAACTCCAGGCACAGCTCGACGACCCGGTCCGGCTGCTCGACGACCACGGCGTGGCCGGCGCCCTCGATGACCTCGAAGCGGGCACCGTCGACGGCCTCGGCGAGACCCTGGGCCCGCGCGAAAGGGACGAAGCCGTCGAGCTCGGCAGCGATGACCAGGGTCGGGCAGCGGACCTCGCGCAGCTCGCCGCGCAGCCGCAGCGAGTGGGCCGAGTCGAGGAGCGCCGTCAGTCCCCGAAACCAGGCCTCGGGCAGCGACGCGATCTGCCGCCGCCGAAGCGCGCGCTCGTCGCGGTGCCGCTTGACATACGACTCGGAATAGACCACCGGTTCGAGCACGTCCGAGAGGTGGCCGCGGTCGCCCCCCTCCAGTGAGTGCACGCAGGCCTCCCGCCACCGTTGCACCTCGTCGGCCATGACCTCGTCGAAACCGTCGGCCGAAGCGATGGTGACCAGCGACCGCACTCGCTGTGGGTACCGAGACGCGACCAGGGTTCCCACCACTCCGCCGAACGAGGTCCCGATTACGTGGCTCGACGAGACCTCGAGGTGGTCGAGCAGGGCCGCCACGTCGTCGGCGTGACCGGCGAGATCGCCCGGCGGCGGGCCCGGCGTCATCAGCTGGCCGCGAAAATCGCACCGCGTGACCCGGTAGTGCTCGGCCAGCGGCGCCGCCACGGGCTCCCACGACGGCACCGTCATCGCGATGCCGTTGAGTAGCAGCAGCGGCTCGCCGCGGCCCTCGACGCGGTGGAACAGCACTGCGCCCGCTCCTCTCACACGATGGCCTCGCTCCCCGGCATCTCGAAGTCCGTCGATTTCGCAGCCATGAAGGCCTTGAGCGCCGGGAAGAAGATGTCCGGCCGCTCGAGGTAGGCGACGTGGCCCGAATCGGCAATCAACTCGTAGCGGCAGTCGGGGAACATCCCGGCGATCTTCTCCTGCTGCCATAGCGGGATCGCCCGGTCGTGGGCGCCCGCGAGGATCAGCGTCGGCGCCGCCACCCTGCGGTACCCCTCGACCCGCTCGTCGATGTTGGCGAAGTACGGGTCCTGGGCCTCCGTCAGCCGGATCAGGCAGTATCGGTAGTCGATGTAGCGATCGTAGAAGCGCTGGCGCATGGCCGCCAGCTGCTCGTCGGGAATCGTGCTGACGAAGCGCTCGGAGAAGATCTTCTCGTACATGTAGTGGGTGTAGAGCTCGAACTCGCCCTCGTCACCGCGGTAGAAGCGCAGCGAGATGTCCTGGTACATCTGGAAGAGCTTCTCGCGGCTGGCCAGAATGCCCGACAGGATCAGGGTGTGGATCCGGTCCGGGTAGAGTCGCGCGAACTCGAGGGCGATGAAGCCGCCGTACGAGATCCCCATGGGATGAATCCTGGCGACACCGTTCTCGTCCATGATCAGCGCCAGGTAGCGAGCGAACTCGTCGATGAAGTACGGGATGTCCTCCTTGGACGACTCGCCCTGGCCGAGGAAGTCGTAGAGAATGACGTCGTACTCACCGATCAGCTGCGGCAGGAAGCCGTACCAAGCCTTGGTGTGCATGGCCAGACCGTTGAGCAGGCACACCGCCTCGCGATCACCCGACCCGTGGTACTCCCACCAAATTTTCTGACCGTCGACCTCGAGGTGTCCGGAGCGGTCGGGTGTGATCTCGTCAGGCATGACGTCCCCTCATCAGATTTCGATTTACGAATTTCAAATTTCGGATTTCCACCCACTCAGGACCGGGGTCACGGGGAAAGAGGGCAATTCGAACTTCGAAATCCGAAATGCTCGCATTCGACTCAGGCCTGCCTGAGAACAGTGCAGACCGAGGCGCAGATCGGGCCACCGATGTTGAAGGTGGCGGCCAGCTTCGGGTTCGGCACCTGCAGCTCCGTTGGCGCTTTGCCCTGGAGCTGCCACGCCGCCCAGCCGATCATGGCGACGCCGGTGGCGCCCACCGGGTGGCCCTTGGCGATCAGGCCGCCCGACGTGTTGATGCCACACTCGGCCCGGGCGTCGGCCTTGCCCTCCGCCCAGTACTTCGCACCCTCGCCGTAGCCGGCCTTGCCGATGACCTCGGTGCCGATGGCGCCCATGACCGTGAAGCAGTCGTGGATCTCGGCGACATTGACGTCGTCCGGCCCCGCGCCGGCCATCCGGTAGGCAGCGTCCATCGCCGCGAAGGCGCCGGCCGGCTTGAGGATCTCTCGGCCGCCCTTGAGCAGGGGGTCGGTGGCCTGGCCCCAGCCGGCGATCTCGACGCAGTCCGCCTTCGCCACTCCGAGCTTGGCGAGCCCGTTCTCGGTGGCCACGATGAGCCCCGCGTAGCCGTCGGTAATCTGCGAGCAGTCATAGGTCTTGAGGGGCAGGCCGTCGACGATGTAGCGGTTGCGGCCTTCGGGGGTCGCCGCTTCGTCCACCGAGACCTCGATCTTCTGCATCTGGGCGAAGGGATTGTGGCTCGAGTTCGCGTACTCGCGCGAAGAGATCTCCGCGAACTCGCGCTCGGTGGTGCCGTGCGTCGCCATGTAATCGCGCATCACCTCGGCGAAGAGGTGCGGAAAGATGTAGACCTTGCCCTCGCGCTCGTCCGGGTGGGAGAAATACCCCAGCACCTTGCCGATGAGGGCGCCGTCCATCTTGCCCTCGTCGTTGCGCATCTTCTCGAAGCCGACCGCCAGGCCGACGTCGCCGAGGCCCATCTGGAGCTTGCCGATCGCCGACAGCACCGCCTGTCCGCCACTGGCGCAGGCGTTCTCCACCGCCTCGATGGGCTTGGCACCGAGCCCCGGGGTCATGGCCACCAGTCCCGCCAGCAGCCCCTGCTCGTTGAGCGAGAAGTTGCAGGTAGCGCCGACCGACGCCACGTCGATGGCCGCCGGGTCGGCGTCGATCTCACCGCAGGTCTCGGCGACCGCGTTGTTGATGATGTCCGGTACCGACATATCGAACAGCTTGCCGAACTTCGATTGATGATACGCGGCGATGTAGACCTTCTTCATTGTCACAACTCCCTTTTGATGGTCACTCCGGTCGGATTTCGAATTTCGGATTTGGCCCCCGCCCACCCTTCGCCCGAATTCTCCGCGGGGGCGGGCAGGAAATTCGAAATTCGAAATTATCGTCGCTCTTTCTCCCACAACTCCACCAGCTCTCCCTTCACCACTTTGCCGTAGGCCGTACGGGGTAACTGATCGAGAACTCTGAACGCCTTCGGGATCTTGTAGCGCGCCAGCCGCGATTCGAGGAATCCGGCGAGCTCTTCCTCGGCTATCTCGTGCTGGTCGGCAGCCACCACGAACGCCACGCCCACCTCGCCCCAGGTCTCGTGCGGCACGCCGACCACCGCGGCGTCGGCGAGCTCCGGGTTCTGGAGCAGGCAGGCCTCGATCTCCGCCGGGTAGACGTTGACTCCCCCTGAGATGAACATGTCCTTGGCGCGGCCGGCGATGTAGAAGAAGCCCTCGTCGTCCATCCGCGCCATGTCGCCGGTGTGGAACCAGCCGCCGCTGTCGAGAGCGGCCGCCGTCGCCTCCGGGTTGTTCCAGTAGCCGCTGCAGACGTGGGGGCCGCGGAAGCACAGCTCGCCCACCTCCTCCGGGGGCAGTTCCAGCCCGCCGTCGTCGACCACTCTCGCCTGGGTGAACATGAAGGGCTTGCCGATCGAGCCAGCCTTGCGCCACGCGTCCTCATTCGACATGGCGAAGCAATTGACGCCGACCTCGGTGAGGCCGTAGCCCTGACGAAGCACCACGCCGCGATCGTGGTAGCGCGCCACCAGGTGGCTCGGCAGCGGCGCGCCGCCGGAGATGAACCAGCGCACGTGGCCGAGATCCGCGGTCTCGAACTCGGGCGCCTCGGCCAGCATCTTCCAGATCGTCGGCACCCCCAGCACCACGGTGCAGCGCTCCCGGTCGATGACGCGCCACACCTCCCCAGAGTCGAAGTCGCGGTGGAGGACGACGGTCCCACCGGCGAGCAGGAGCGGGGTCAGAAAGGCGCCCAGCCCGCCGGCGTGGTAGAGCGGCGTGAAGATCGGGCTGACGTCGTTTTCCGACAGCTGCCAGTTGACCACCGTGTTGTATGCGTTCCACGCCACCATGCGGTGGGGCGTGATGACGCCCTTCGGACGGCCGGTGGTGCCGGAGGTGTAGAGGAGGCAGAGGGGGCTCTCCGGGTCACAGCTGGCCGGCACGAACTCCGCGTCGCCGACCGAGTCGAGGACCTCGGACCACGAGACCTCCGAGCCGCCGGCCGCTCCATCGAGCGCCGCCAGGCGGTCGAGAGATGTTCGCCGGGCGAGCTCGAGCGCCGTGTCCACGTGGGCCGAATCGTAGAGCAGCGCCGACAGGGCGCAGTCGTCGACGATCACTGCCAGCTCGGAGACGGTCAGCCGGGTTCCCAAGGGCACCAGAATCACGCCCGATTTCGCGGCCGCGAAGAACGCGTCCACGAACTCCGCACGGTTGTTGGCCAGCATGCCGATACGATCGCCCCGCTTGAGGCCGAGTCCGTAGAGCCACGCTCGCGCGCACACCGACGCGCGATGGTCGAGCGCCTCGTAGGTCAGGCGCGAGCCGGTCGCGACCTCCACCAGGGCCGTCCGCTCCGGCGACAGGCGCCGGCGCGCAGAGAGGATGTCGGCGCAGATCACGGCGACAGCTCCTGCCGCCACGCCTCCTCCGCGGGTTGCTCCAACGCCTGCCGCAGTACCTCGGCAAAACGATCGGGGCACTCGCGGTGCGGCACGTGGCCGCAGCCCTCGACCGTGTGCAGGCGCGCCCGCGTCAGGCCTTCCATCAGACGCCGCGCGTAGTCCATGTCCATCAGCGCGTCGGCATCGCCCCACACCAGCTCCACGGGCACCACGATCGAGCTCAGGCCGCCGTCGAGCAGGTACTTCGGCATCTCGGCCGCGGTCTCCGCCAGCCGTCCAGCCGGCCCCTCGCGAGCGTGGCGAACGATGTCGTCGAGCACGAAGCCAGGCACCGGCGGGGTCGCGGGCCCCATCAGCCCCGTCATCGTCCGCTGCGCCTGCTCGCGGTTCGCCGGAAACAGGTTGACCGCCGGGTCGGGCTGGCTGATGGCGCCGCCGTTGACCGCCACCAGGCGCTCCACCCGTTCGGCGTGGTCGCGGGCGTAGAGCATGCTGACCCACGCCCCGAGCGAGTTTCCCACGATGATTGCCTGTTCGCCCGGGCACATACCGTCCATCAGCGCCTCGACGCCGTCCAGCACCTGGCCGACGCTCAGAGGGCCGCTGTCGGGGTCGCTTCCCCAGTGCCCCGGAAGGTCGGGGATCACCACCCGGTAGTCGCCGGTGAAGCCCGGCACCATCCGCGCCCAAGCACCCGCCTGGTCGCCGGCGCCGTGCAGCAGCACCAGGCACCCGCCCGAACCGGCCGACCACACCGTCATGTGGCCGTCGGGAGTAGTGATCTCGGTGGCGGCGAAACCGTGGCGCTTGAGGGCCAGCCGGCTGAAGGCAGCGTCCACGGTCAACGGCCGCTTCCAAACCATCCAGACGCAGACGAGGATGGCGAGGACGACGAGGATCCCGAATGCGAGAAGAACTCTCAGCAACCTCTTACCCATTCGCCGTCCACCTCCGCGCGGGGAAAAATTCGAATTTCGAATTTCGAATTTCGGAACCGTCTCCTCACCGCATCCTGAACGCCGCCCCCGCCTGGTTATACCCTACCCCGGATCCCACCAGCACCAGGAGGTCGCCGGAGGAGATCCTGCCATGCTCGATCGCGTCGTCGAGTGCCACCGGAACACACGCCGAGCCGGTGTAGCCGTACTGCTCCATCACCGTGTGGGTGCGCTCCATCGGCAGACCCAGCTCCGCCATCACCAGCTCGATCGACGGCCTGCGGACCTGGGTGAAGATCGCGAAGTCGATGTCCGACACCTCGAAGCCGCCGTTGGCGGCGAGCGCGCGCACCACCTTCGGCCACCCCTCATGGTTGACCTCGGGCGGGTAGCGCTCCACCATCCGCACGTTGGTGCGGCCGGCGCGCACGGCCTCCTCGCTGGCCGGCTCGAAGGTGCCGCCGGAGTAGATGCCCCAGTGGGCGTGGTACGAGCCGTCGGCGCGCATCGCCGAGGAGATGAATCCCGGCGCGTCGGAAGGTTCGAGCACCGCCGCGCCGGCGCCGTCGCCGTAGAAGAAGACCATCGGATCGTCCGGGGCGGCCAGCTTCTGCATGTTGTAGACCCCGACCACGAGCACCGTCTTCAGGTCCGGGTTGGACGCGATCAGCCCGGAGGCGATGGCTGCGCCGGTGGGAAACGACGCGCAGGCGCAGCCGACGTCGAAGGTGCCGGCGTTTTTCGCGCGCAGCTTGTGCTGCAGCACCACCGACGTGGCAGGCGTGACGTAGTCGGGCGAGTCGGTTCCGAGAATGATGAGGTCGACGTCCTCGGGCTTCCGTCCGGCACGCTCGAGCGCTTGCTTCGCCGCCGGCAGAGCGATGTCCGAGGTGCACCAGTCCGGCGGCGCCGCCCAGCGGGTGCGGATCGCGGACGACTCCTCCATCTTGTCGACAAAATCGGGGATGTGCGCGAAGCGCTCCCTGAGGTCGTCGTTCGAGACCTCGATCTCCGGAATGAAACGACCTGTTGAGACGATGGTCGCGTAACGTGTCATGAATGCCCTCCCGCCCCGCATCGATTTCGAAACTTACGTCCCGATCACCAATCCCCCATCGACGCTCAGCGCCGTCCCGGTGATCCAGCTCGCCGCATCCGACGCCAGCCACACGTAGGCGTTGGCGATGTCGGCCGGGTCGCCGATCCGCCCCAGCGGCGTGTGGCCGACCATGCCGTCGAGGACCTTCTGCGGCATCGCCTGCAGGATCTCGGTCAGCACGAAGCCCGGCGCCACCGCGTTGACCCGGATGCCGAAGCGGCCGAGCTCGCGCGCCCAGGTCTTGGTCATGCCGATCACGCCGGCCTTGGTTGCGACGTAGTTGGTCTGGCCGAAGTTGCCGTTGAGGCAGGCCACCGACGACGCGTTCAGCACCACGCCGCCGCCGCGCGCGATCAGATGAGGCGCTACCGCTCGAGTGCAGTGGAACACGCCCTTCAGGTTGACGCCGATCACCGCGTCCCACTGCTCGTCGCTCATGCGCGACCTGACCTCGCCCTCCTTGAACTTCACCAGCTGTGCATCGCGCACGATGCCGGCATTGTTCACCAGCACGTCGATGCCGCCCCACTTCTCGACCACCTCGGCCACTGCGGCTTCAACCGCTTCGGCGTCGGCGACATCGACCCTCTGGAACAGGGCCTCACCGCCCGCCGCCCCGAGCGCGGCAACGATCTGGTCGGCTTCCGAGTCGTTGACGTCCCAGGCAGCGACCCTGGCTCCCTGCGCGGCAAAGGCCTCTGCGGTGGCGCGGCCGATACCGGCGGCGCCGCCGGTGACGATCACCACCTTGCCTTCGAGTCCGGTCTCGATCATGAATCCTCCCTCGCCCGGCCGAGCGGGCTGGAAATGAAAACACGGGGGCGCCGCGCGGGCGCCCCCGGGTGATCAGGTCATCAGAAGAAGCGGAACTCGACGGTTCCGATGACCGTCAGCGGCGCGCCGTACGAGCCCTGGATCACACCGAGCACCGGCAGGTTGTAGCCGTTGGTCAGGTATTCCTCGTCGGTCAGGTTCTTGCCGACGATCCCGATTCGCCACTTCGCGTTCGGCGACAGCCAGGAAAGGTTGGCGTCCACCAGCCCGAAGGCATCCTGCACCAGCGGCAGCAGCGGCGTCTGGCCGGTCGGGTCGCGCGGATCAGCGCCGCCCTCGTTGGTCAGCACCGAGTCGTCGCGGTAGGTGTAGCCGACGCTCCCGGTGATAAGGCCGCCGAAGGCCGGGAAGTCCAAGTTCAGGCGCAGCGAACCCGTCCACTCCGGAGCGTTGGTGACGACCTGGGTGTCGACGAAGCCGTCGTTGTTCGCGTCGAGGAAGCTGTCCGGCTCCGCGTCGAGGTAGGCGATGTAACCCGAGAGCCCGAACCAGGTCGGCGAGTTGTAGACGTACTCCACCTCCAGGCCCTTGATGGTCGCATCGCCCGCGTTGAGGAAGTTGCCGAAGAAGGCGTCATCGACCCCGTCTCCGTCGGCGTCGTACGAGGTGAAGGTGCTGACCTGGATGTCGGTGTAGTCACCATAGAAGACGGCCGCGTTGAGGAGCAGCTTCTGATCGAGGAGCGTCGACTTGACACCGACCTCGCCCACCGTCATCACCTCGTCGTCGAAGGGCAGCGCGGTCTCCGGGAACAGCGTCGACTGTGCGCGGACGTTGTAGCCGCCACTCTTGAAGCCGCGGTTGACCGACACGTAGGTCATCACGTTCTCGTTGACCTTGTAATCCAGGCCAATCTTGGGCGCCCACGAGGTGAAGGTGGTCTCGTCGTCGAAGTCGGCCGCCACAAAGAAGTAATCCTCGAACGTGGTGTCGGTGTTGAAGACGTTGAACGCCACCCCGCGCTTCTCCTCGCGGGTCGGACGAATGCCGAGGTTGAGGGTCCAATTGTCACTCAGTCGATAGTCCATGTCGGCGTACAGCGCGTACGAGGTCGTCTCGACAAAGCCCTCGGTGGTGTTGGGGAAGTTGGTGAAGAAGATCGCCTCCACGATGCCGCCTGCGGTGCCGTCGAAGTAGTAGAGTCCGAGGACGCCGCTCAGCCGCTCGCTGCCCGAGTACAGAAGCTGGAACTCCTGGGTCGCCTGGTCGTCGTAGTAGGTGGCCTCGGAGTCTGCGATCGCCAGCGGCGTGGTGTCGAAGTCGATCCAGTTGCGGGTGTCGGTCTCGCGGTAGGCGGTGATCGACTTGAACTGGAAGTACTCGTTGATGTCCCAGGTCAGCGTCATCGAGTAGCCGGTGGTCTCCGACTCGTTGACCGGGTCAATGCCGCTCTCGGTGTCGAAGAGGTCCGGGTACGGCGGGCACGCCACGCCGGTGAAGAGCACGCAGAACGGGTTCGGCTCGAGCCGCGTGAGCCCGATCGGCTCGGCGTCGTCCTTGGTGTAGTCGACGTTGAACTGCAGCCGGACCTGATCGCTCGGCAGCCACTCGAGGGCGCCGCGGGCGGCGGTGGTGTCCTTGTCGGACACGTCCCGGTTCTGGAACAGGTTGTCGCCGTAGCCGTCGCGCAGCAGCCTGGCGGCGGTGATCTTGCCGCGCAGCTTGCCCTCGACGATCGGCCCGCTGATGCCGAACTTGTAGTCCTGGGTGCCGTAGTTGCCGAGGCCGACGCTGAACCGGCCTTCGGGCGTGTCCGACAGCGGCTTGGTGACGTACTTGATGGCACCGCCAATTGTGTTCTTGCCGTAGAGCGTACCTTGCGGGCCGCGCAACACCTCGACCCGCTGCACGTCGTAGACGTCGAGCAGCGCGTTCTGGGCGCGCGCGATGTAGACGTCGTCGATGTAGAGGCCGACGCCCGGGTCCACGCCCCACAACGGGTCGGCCTGCCCGACGCCGCGGATGAAGGCGGTCAGGGTGCTGCCCTGGTTGCGGCCCTGGTAGATCGACACGTTCGGCACGTAGGCCTCGATCGCCGAGATATTGGTCGCCGCGATGTCCTCGAGCTGCTCACCCATCACCACCGAAACCGCGATCGGAACCTCCTGGAGGTTCTCCTCGAGCCGCCTCGAGGTGACGGTGATCTCGCCCGCGAACGGCTCCCGCGCTTGGGCGATCAGCTCCTCCTCGGTCATCTCCTCGGCCTCTTCGGCCTCCTGCGCCACCGCCGGCGCGGCGACGGCCACTGTGACCGCGAGCACCAGCGCCAGCCACATCCAGACTCTTGCACGATCGCTCATCATGTCCTCCCCTCCTGTTCTCCGGCCCGGGCCGCTGCGCCGGCCTCGATCGGCCGCCGCACCAGCCCGTGGCGCAGAATCTCGATAAAACCGTCCACTGCATCCTTCGGGTCCATGCCAAAGTGCATGGGCACGCCCCAGCACTTCTCCACAGTGTAGAAATGGAACAGCCACCGGGTCGCCGCCATCACGCCGATCATCGGATCGGCTCCGTCGCCGAAGTAGCCTCGTCGCCGTTTTTCTTCGAAGGGCTTCTCGTAGACCGCTTTGAAGCGGTCGGCCATGGTCTCGTAGAAGAATCGAATGTGGCGCCCGCCGAACTCGATGACGTCGATGAAGACGAGCAGGATCGAGGCCTTGTTCTGCTCGACGGTCTGATCGATGGCGGCCGCCAGCTCCTCGAGGTCGTCCGGGAAGCGGGCGGCGTTGAACACCCTTTGCAGCGGGTGGTCTGGATCGAGCAGGCGCTCCCAGTAGTCGTCGATCAACCGTTGGTAGATCGCCTCCTTGGACCCGAAGTGGTGGTAGAGGTTGCCCACCGACTGGTCGCAGGCCTCCGCGATCTGGCGCATCGAGGTCGCCCCGTAGCCCTGGGTGGAGAACAGGTCCAGTGCCGCCTCCAGCACCTTGGCGGTGGCAACCTCGGACCGCGCGGCTTGACGTCCGTTGGACCCTCGTGGCATTTAAAAAACCGAACGTTCGTTTTGTAAGCTACGACGCGAACTCGAGATTGTCAAGCCGCAATTCGCCGGCGCGAATTGCGGAAGACGTCCAGAGAACACTCCGTGCTCCGGACCTCCCTCGCTTCAGGGAATCTCTCGACTGCCATCGGCCGTGCCGACCTCAGCTCGCTCGGGATGACAGGCTCTCGTTGTCATCCTGAGCGAGGGAGCAAAGCGACCGAGTCGACCTGTCGCGGCGCAGCCGCAGACGAAGCCGGAAGAATCTCCTCACTTCCCTGGAGATCGGATCCTACCGCCGCCGTCGGCCTTTCTCCTGCGCGCCCCTGCGGTCGGGCTTCACTCCCACCGGCAGGAGCTGCAGCTGCATGGTGTCGAGGTCGACCCTGGCGAGCACGACCTTGATCGCGTCTCCGAGCCGCCACTCCCGCTTCTTCTTCTCACCCACCAGCCGGTGGCCGTCCTGGTCGTGGATGTAGTAATCATCTCCAAGCTCCGAGATGTGGATCAGCCCGTCCACCGGGATCTCGTCGAGGCGCACGAAGAGCCCGAATTCGGTCACTCCGGAGATGTGGCCGCCGAAAACCTCGCCCTCGCGCTCGCGCAGGAACAGCACCGTCTTCCACTCCAGCGCGTCCCGCTCCGCTGCCTCCGCACGTCGCTCTGCCGCCGAGCAGGTCTCACCGAGCTCCTCGAGCTCCCGCTCCACCGCCTGCCGCCCGCTTCCCTCCGGCAGCGCGCCCTCGGCGAGCAGACGACCCATCATGCGGTGGACCACCAGGTCGGGGTAGCGCCGGATCGGCGACGTGAAGTGGAGGTACTCGTCGGTGGCGAGGGCGTAGTGGCCGCGCGGCTCCGGCGAGTACAGCGCACGAGCCAGGGCGCGCAGCACCAGCATGTCGATCAGCCGCTCCTCAGGGCGCCCGTCGGCCGCCTCGAGCAACGCCTGCAGCGCACTCGGCTCCATCGAACGCGGGTCGCCCTTGAGCTTGAGGCCGAAGCCCGACACCAGCCGCTTCAGCTCCTCCAGCCTGGTGGGATCGGGCTCGTCGTGAACCCGATACAGTGCCGGCTGCTCCGCCTCCATCAGCATCCCCGCCACGCAACGGTTGGCGGCCACCATCAGCTCCTCGATCAGCCGGTGGGCGCGGTTGCGGGCGGCGGGCTGGATTGCCTCCACCCGACCCTCCGGGTCGAGCAGCAGCTCCGGCTCCGCGAGATCGAAATCGAGACTGCCGCGCTCCCTCCGCGCCCGCCCCAGCCGCGCCGCCGCCTCGGCCAGAAGCTCGAGCGAGTCCGCGAAGGACGCGGTTTCCTCCGGCCAACGGTCGCGCGGCTCATCGAGCCACCCAGCCACCTCAAAGTAGGTGCAGCGGCGGCGCGAGCGGATCACCGACGCCCCCGCCGAGCGCCGCCGGATGCTCCCGTCGCGGCCCACCGAGAAGTGGACCGACCAGGTCAGGCGGTCGACCCCGTCGCGCAGCGAGCAGAGATCGTTGGAGAGCCGCTCCGGCAACATCGGCACGCACACCCCCGGCAGGTAGACGCTGGTGCCCCGCGACCTCGCCGCGTCGTCGAGCGCGGCGCCCGGCCGCACGTAGTGGCTGACGTCCGCAATGTGGACCGAGACGTCGATCGCGTCCTTGCGCCCCGGCCGCGCGCTGACCGCATCGTCGAAGTCGCGCGCGGTGCGGCCGTCGATGGTGATCGCCGGCTCGCCTCGCAGGTCGTCGCGGCCCGCGATCTCGTCCGCGGAGATCTCACCCGGCAGCCGGTCCGTCTCGGCAAGCGCCGCTTCCGGAAACCCCTCCTCGATGCCGTGCAGCCTCAGCACCACACGCTCGACCACGCCGGGCTCCGACACCTCGCCGAGGCGCTCCAGCAGCAACCCGCGCGCCCGGCGGCCACGAGGATCGACGCTGTCGAGGGAGATCACCACCAACTCGCCCTCTTCCGGCTCGCCGTCCACCTTCGAGCCCGTCGGCGACACCGTCACGCGCAGGCTGCGATCGAGCGGCCGCACATGCGGGCGGCCGGTCTCCGCCACCCAGCGGCCGACAACCTCCCGGCGGGCGCGCTCGAGCACGCGGACCACCACGCCCTCGCGCACCCCTTCGGCACGGGCCTTGCGGCGTGCACTCTCCAGCCGCACGACCACTGTGTCGCCGGCGAGAGCGCCCCGCATTCCGCTTGGCGGGATCCGCAGCGGCAGGCGGCCGCGCACGTTCTCCCCCACCAGCTCCACGTGGCCGCCGGCCACGCGCCGCAGCCGGCCCGTGATCAGGTCGGACGCCTCGGTGGCGACGTAGCGCTTGCCGCGGCCGAGGACGACCCGGCCCTCGCGGCCGAGCCGCTTGAGCACGGGCCGCAGCTCGGCCCGGATCTGCGAACGGCCGCCGCGGCCCTCCGCGGCCAGGTGGTTGACGAGCTGCTGCACCGTCATGCCCTTGCTGCCGCGCCGGCGGATCGCCACCAGCACTCGATCGGCATCGATCTCGGATTTGCTCTTTGCCATTCTGGCTATTGAAACACAGCCAAATGAATTCGGAATGCCCCCACCCACCCACATAGCGACCACCACGTGGATGCGCGTTCTGCGCCGGGTGACGTTCAACGCGTTTTCTTCCGCAATTCGCGCGGCGAATTGCCGGTTGACACTGGACCCGCCCGGACTTACGATAACGACCCCGCCTGCGTGCGAAAGTGGCGGAATTGGTAGACGCGCAAGACTCAGGATCTTGTGGGCTTCGGCCTGTGGGGGTTCGAGTCCCCCCTTTCGCACCATTACGAAATTCCCTTGGGCGTTGAGGGTCTTCGTTGCGCTCCTCGCAACAGCGCCAAAAAAATCATCAAGGTTAAGGCGCCAAACGCCACCACCTTCAGGTCATTTTTGCGTCGTGGCGTGACTTCCCGAGAAGGTTGGCCGCCCCGCGTTTGACCTTGCGCGCAATCGATCCGCACGGCGCGAAATGCAGCCCGCGGTTTTCGTGAAGCGAGTGCACCTCGTCGAGAATCCTCGGGGCATTCTGGACCTCGTCGATCACGACGAAGGGCACAGAATAGAGGGCCGCGACCTCTTCCCTGAGCAGTTCCGGTCGCGTGAGATACCGCCGATCGTGGTCCGCCTTGAACAGATCGATCCCGAGCGCCTCCGGATGCGCCTGCTGAACATAGTATTGAACATTATTGGTGCCAGGTACGGAGTTACGTAGTAACTCGGGCAACGCTGTCTCGAATCACTGAGCTTCGCCGATTATCGCTCGATCGAGAGCATCGTATCGCCTCGCGAAGTCCTCAT
>CAZSTH010000045.1:8270-28685 GCA_964609835.1 uncultured Thermoanaerobaculia bacterium | reverse complement strand
ACAGGCTCGACGACGACGAAACTACCTCAGTGTCCGGTCAACCGGGGCAGCTCCACACATGGTCTTGCGACGTATCGGACAGACGTTTCGTTGCTGACAAGAAGAATCTACTTTCTTCTTGAATACCTTGCTGGCCTCTGTGGGGGGACTCTCGTCGCTTGTTCAACCGGTGAACTTGAGGCAGCCCGGACCCTACCAGAAGAGAAAACTCTGATACCAAACGGCGTCGACATCAACGAGATTGACAGAAACTCAGCCTCGTCCACACCCGAGACTCAAGTGTCAGGTGAATTCAGAATCGTAATTGTTGGTCGAATCACTGAAGCGAAAAACCCCCTTGCGACCGCCCGGATTGCGACCTCCTCCCCACCAAACTGGAAGTTCCTATGGGTGGGCGACGGAGAACTCCGGGGTATGATCGCGTCAGAACGGATCCAGGTGTTCGGTTGGAAATCACGCCGAGAGACACTTCAAATCATGAAGTCAGCCGATGTCATGCTCCATTTTTCATCCTGGGAGGGCTTGCCCCTTTCCGTCCTTGAGGGTATGGCTCTCAGACTGCCAGTCGTCGCATCCGACGTGCAGGGAACAAACGAACTTGTGCGCGACGGGGTCACAGGGCGCCTGGTTCGCAACGAGACTGAATGCCGAGAGGCTCTATCTCAAATTCTTGCCGACGGCAGCCTTCGAAAGACCATGGGTGAACGGGCACGCGCAGTTA
This sequence comes from uncultured Thermoanaerobaculia bacterium, assembly GCA_964609835.1. Taxonomy (GTDB): domain Bacteria; phylum Acidobacteriota; class Thermoanaerobaculia; order Thermoanaerobaculales; family Sulfomarinibacteraceae; genus Sulfomarinibacter. Next base: position 27,964 of record CAZSTH010000045.1, on the reverse strand, counting down.
TTAGGTCGGAGTACAATCTAGACCAGATTCAATCACGATGGTTGAGCCTATACGCTGATCTCACCGAGCGCGGCCAAAAGGCCGAATCCAAAAAGGATCAGTTGTATTAACTCGCCCCACTCCCCTTCAACACCGCAGGCACGGTTTTCAAGAGAATGTCGAAGTCGAGCGAGAGCGACCAGTTGTCGATGTACTCGAGGTCGAGCTCCATCCAGTTCTCGAAATCGAGCTCGTGTCGGCCGTTGACCTGCCACAGGCAGGTAAGGCCGGGTTTGACCGAGAAGCGGCGCTTCTGCCAGGTCTTGTCGAAGCGCTCCACGTCGCGAACGGGCAACGGCCGCGGGCCCACCAGGCTCATGTCGCCCTTGAGGACGTCGATGAACTGCGGCAGCTCGTCGAGGCTGAGCTTGCGCAGGGAGCGGCCGATGCGGGTGACGCGCGGGTCGTCCTTCATCTTGAAGGCCGCGCCTTCGACCTCGTTCTGCGCCTCGAGCTCCTTAAGGCGTTCCTCCGCGTCCACGTGCATGGTGCGGAACTTGTGCATCTTGAACGTCCTGCGCTTCTTGCCCACGCGCTCCTGGCGGAAGAAAACCGGACCCTTCGAGTCGAGCTTGATGAGGATCGCGAGCACGATGAAGAGCGGGCTCAGCAGGATCAGGGCGATGGCCGACACGATCAGGTCGATGGCGCGCTTGACGATGATGCCGCCGGCGGAGGGGATGCGGTTGCGCAGCTCCATGGCGGGCCACGCGCGGGAATCCTCGATGGCGACGTTGACGAGCCGCGACTGGAAGAAGTCGCTCGGAACCAGGGCGTCGACCGCCAACTCGTCGCAGACCGAGATGACGTTCGAGATCGTCTCGTAGCTCGACGCGATCGGCAGGGTGACCACCACCTCGTCGACGTTGTGCTGCTCGATGATCTCGCGAATCTCATCCGGTCTGCCGAGGTAGTTTTCGGGGTCGCCGTGCAGCGGGTTCTGCGGAGGCGGAATGTCGTCCACGTAGCCGAGCAGCAGATAGCCGAAGTCGGGCCGGCTGCGGACCTTCTTGCCGAACTCGGCGCCGCGCGGCCCGCAGCCAACGATGACGAGGCGCCGCAGCGAGCTGCCGCTGCGGCTCGCCTCGGCGAAGAAGGTGCGCAGAAGGAAGCGCGCGGCGATGGTTCCGAAGAGGGCAACGAAGGCGAACGACAGCAGGAACGCGGGCGTGATGGCCTCGAACTGGAACACCACCGCGAAGAAGCTGAGAACCAGCGTTCCGGCGGCCACCGCCTTGGTGATCGACCACCACTCGGCCGAGCTGATCAGCTCCCGCCGGGACTTGTAGAGCCCGAACGAGCGGAAGATCACATGCCACCCCGACACCCAGCCGGCGAAAAAGACGAAGTTCCACAGGCTGACCCGAACCTGGAAGTACTCGCCGACGCTGATCCAGTACAGCGCCTTACTCGCCACCACCATGGCGACCGCGAAGGCGAGAGCCAGTACCATCAGGTCCGCCACCTTGATCAGATTGAGGAGAATCCGTCGCCTCAGGTATTGCATTGCGAGATCCGTCTCCTGACCACCCTCGAGTTCGATTCGTGTCGCGCGCCCGGGCCCGGGATCAAAGTCGGTTGTAGACGATGCCCGGGATGTGGTACCTGCGGCGGTTGAGCACCGCGCCGAGCACCCCGACCCCGGTCGCGTCCAGCTTGCGTTTCGCCTCCTCCACGACCTCCTGTCGAGTTCGCTCGGCCTGCACCACGATCACCGCGCCACCGCACACCGCGGCTACGCCGGCAGCATCCGGATAGGACGTCGCGGGCGAGCAGTCGAAGATGATCCAGTCATACAACGACAGCACTGAGACGACCACACCCTCGAGCGCCGACGCAGACAGCACCTGGGCCGGGCTCGGGACCCTCGATCCGGCCGTCACGACATCGATGTCCGTCGAGAGATCAGTCCTGATCGCCTTGGTGACCGGTATGGCATCCAGCAGCACGTCGCTGAGCCCCGGCTCGCGATCGGTGCCGAATGTCTTGTCGATGGACGGTGTGCGGAGGTTGGCGTCGATCAGCAGCACGCGCTCCCGCTCGCGACGACCGAGACCGACGGCCGTGTTGCGGGCCACCGTGCTGGCGCCCTCTCCAGCAACCGCGCTTGTGAAAAGGATGACGCCCTGCTGCGGCGTCCGGCGGAAGGAGAACAACCTCTGCGTGATGCGTTCGTAAGCCGCGTGGATGGGCGACCTGTAGACATTCGTGTCGATCGTAGTCGGGAACGGGTTCGTCGGCACTGGAGACCGCACCGTCTGCCGGAGCGCACCCCCTTCCGCCTGAGGCGACCGCAGTGTCACCTTGAGGTTCGGGCGATCGCCGGCCCGGATCACCGGCGTCGAATAGTCGATCTCGGGCGGTTTCCCCGCCGACGCACGATTCGGCGACTCCGCCCCGACGACGTACGTCGCGGGGCCGACATCGCGGACCAGGTCGTGCACCCCGCTCTCGGGCCCCAGGAGGGCATCGTCGAGTTCTGGAACCGTGCTCGCCGGATCCGGACGCTTCTTTCCCGCCTCCGCCGCGCCCGAAGCGCGTTGCATGGCCTCGAAGAACTTACCCAATGCGGCCTCCTCGTTGCGGGCCATTGATCACGACCGGTCCATCCGGCGGCTCCTCATCGCGCCGCTCCATGTGGCTCACCAGGTAGGGTCCGGGCTTGCGAACCGACGATTCGCGGAGCTGCAGGCACAAGACGTCCTGGATTGCTTCCTTGGCTGCGCCAGCATCGACCTCGTGCTGGCCCATCGCGAATGCATTGACCATCGCGTGATCGCACAATACGTTGATCGTCCGCGGCGAGCCCTTCGATGCAGCCCAGATGGCATCCACGGCCTCACGCGAGAAAACCCCCGTCGGGCTCCCCGAACCCGCACGCTCGAGGCGGAAGGCGATGTAGGCCGCGGTATCCGCCGGTGACAGAGGTTCGAGTCGCGCGCTGACGGCGATGCGCTGACGCAGCTGCCGGAGGTCCGATCGCATGAGCTTCTCCTCGAGCTCGGGCTGGCCGGAGAGGATCAGCTGGAGCATCTTGCTCTTCGGGTCTTCAAGGTTCGTCAGCAGCCGCACCTCCTCGAGCACGTCGACCGAGAGGTTCTGGGCCTCGTCGATGATCAGCAGCGGCGGCGGCTGGTACGACATGAACTCGCCGGTGACGAAGGCATAGAACTCGTTGATCAACTCGACCCGAGAGAGCTTCGAGATCCGCGGATCGCTGGACCTCTGGAAGTCCCGCTTGCGCCGGTTGTCGGTCTTGCGCTCGGTCCGGCTGCTGTAGAGGTTGTGGAGAATGATCCGCAGCAGCTCCTCGCGGTCGACCGTAGTGTGACGGACGAGGATCGTGGTCGTCGCCTGGTCGAGCGAGTCCATGATCGCATTGAGGAGGGTGGTCTTGCCGGTGCCGACTTCACCGACCAGAGACATCAGGCCTCGGCGGTGGGCGATGCCGTAGGACAGGCCGGCGAACGCCTCCTGGTGCGACTCGCTCTGGAAGTAGCACTTGGGGTCCGGCGTCATGCCGAACGGGTTCGACTCCAGCCCGAAGAAGTTCTTGTACATGTCAGCCCGCCAGGTCGCCTTCGGGTATGGATGCGATGTGCAGCATGCCGACGCGGCGTTCGATCTCCTCCCCGGTCGTGAAGGAGCGGTCAACGTACTGCTCGACGGCGAACGCGATGCCGATACCGCCAAGGACGCCGATAATCATGGCAAGCACCATCTTCATCAGCAAGCCGCGCGGCACCGGCTCGAGGGGCAGCTGCGCCGGCTGCGCGACCGTGACGTTGATGAAACGCTCGCGGTCCATGGCCGCGGAGATCCGCGCCTCTTCGTGCTTGTTGCGGTACAACAGGTAATCTTCCTCCGCGGCCTGCGCCTTACGGCGGAGATCCTCGAGCTCGAACCCCTTCTCGTTGAGGGCATCGAGCCGCCGCTGGTGCAGGGCCACCTGGCGCCCGAGCGAGTCGATTCGGGCCCGCGTTCCCGCCAACTCGGTCTCGGCCCGGACGAGATCGCCCTCCAGCTGCACGTAGATGGGATTCATCTCGGTGCGGCTGACCCCGAGTCGGGCGCGCGCCTCTTCCAGCCGCTGCTCCGCCAGCGCGATCTGGGTCTCGATGTCCTTGACGTAGCGGCTGTCCGGTTTGAAGTCCTGCAGCAGCCGGTCGCGCTCGAGGCGCATGGCTGCGAGCCCCTTTTCGATCTCCTCGGTCGTCGCGTCCTGATTGAGCCGGCTCGGGCTCGCGATTCGCTCGGGCTCGCTGGCGATCCGGGCCCGCAGGTTTGTGACCTCCTCGCCATTCTCTTGCAGTTCGACCCTCGCGTCACCGAGGGCGTTCTCCAGATCGGCGAGACGTTGCATCACGATCGCCTTCTGTGCGGCGAGCGAGTCGGTGCCCTGAGGGCCTTTCACCATGGTGATGGACGCCCCGGCCAGGGAGTCCTCCAGCAAACCCTCGTACTCCGCGAGGCGCAGCTCGGCGGCGCCCATCTGGTCCTCGAAGAAGCTCACCGCCTGCGGCGACTGGTAACGCTCGGCCCGCTGCTCGAGGTAACGGTCGACCAGGCTGCCAACAACGCGGGTCGCCCACTCCGGGTCGTCGGACTCGAAGCTGACCCGAATCACATTCGATTTGCGCACTGCAGACACATCGATCTTGCGCTGCAGGTCAACCACCAGCGCTTCTCTCTTCGCTAGTGTCCTGCTGTTAAGGGCATCGTTCAGCCAACTCATCGCCTGCGCCATCACGCCCGGCTCGGCGTCCCCCGCTGGTGCTTCGCTGGCGACCGCCTGTACGACCTCCTCGACCAACTGCCGGCTTTTCAGCACCTCGATCTCGGAATTGAGGTCTTGCTCGGTGAGCTGGTTCATGATCAGCTGCGGCGAATCAGTCGGCGCCAGCGGCACCTCGGCACGCGCCTTGTTGACCAGTAGCGTCGAGGTGACCTCGTACTTCCTGGGGAGCAGGAGGGTCACGGCCGTGACCAGCACGAACACTGTCACGGCGAAGGTCACGATCAAGACCTGGCGTTTGAAGACGATTGTCAGCACGTCGCGAAGGGAAAACCCGCCCCCCTCGTCGTCATAGCTGTAGGCGCCCTGGGGTTCGACCATCTTCTACCTCACCTACGGGGTCGTGATGTCATAGCCGAGGAACAACGAGAACGGCAGATTATCGGTGAAGTACTGGCTGATCGCCAAACTCACGTTGGCGATCCTGGTCGGCGGAACCCAGATGACATCCGACGGCGCCAGCGCCACGTCGCGATCGAAATCGCCGTCCTTGAGGATCGCGCGCATGTCGACGATCGTGCCGACCGGCTTGCCGTCCAGGTCGCGGCGGATCAGCAGGACGTTGCGGCGCGACGCCTTCTCGGTGAAACCACCGGCATCCATCACGGCCTGAAGGGCTGTGAGATGCCCGCTGTAGGGTTTCAGGCCCGGTTCGAGCACCTGCCCCGCGATGTGGACGAAGAGGCCGGAGAACTCGGCCACGCTGACCGTGATCTGCGGATCCACCATCTCCTTCGAGTAGCCCTCGGTCAGCTCTTCGGTGACCTGGTCCACGGTCCGCCCGGCAACGCGGATGCGGCCGACGATCGGCAGGTACAGGTCGCCGTCGGGCCCCACCGTCAGCGTCTGGTTGAGCTGGGTGGTCTTGAAAAAGTTGACGTTGAGCACGTCGCCGACCTGGATCCGATAGATCCCGGAGTAGATCGGTGGCAACTCCTCGGCCGGCACGACCCGGGCCTCGAGCTCCTTGCTGCCCGCCTCTGCCGGCGAGGCCGTCGCGACAACGGCGAAGAGCACGGCCACTCCGACGACGATGGCACCGAACCCGAACCTCTGCTGCTTCATCTCTCGCCCCTTTCGATTCGCAGGCGGCTCCGCACTGTGCGGCGGGAAAACACCGCCACGCTCCCACCGCGGGATGAAGGTGCGTTGAAGGCGCCGTCAATGCCCGAACAACGACACCCGCTGCCCGGCCCGCCCACGGCCCGCCTTCGCACTCTTCGCGCCCCCTCGGTGAACCGCCAAGATACCACATGCTGCGCAGATTGCGCACGTTGCACACCCGACACGCCGGATGTTCGATCTCCACACGAAAACGCCGACGGCGCCCCGATTTCGGGGGCGCCCCGGAATACGTCAACACAGGCGACGCGGTTCATCGTGCAACTCCCTGACAATATAAGGAAAAGGTACCTCACGGCGCAATCCGCCGAATGAATGATCTTTTACCCTCATTTGGATGAGTTCGGGGGGGATGACGGACTAGTTCATTCGGACGAGGTGGGTTCCGACGCGTGATTCGGCGATTCCGGTGCGGGCCCCGGTCGATGGGCATGTGTTGCAAATTCACCGCTGAAGGGTGAAAATATCACCATGTACCGGAGGAATATCACGACGCGGATCCGCGAGGCCCTGGCCGATACACCAGTGGTCGCCCTGACCGGTGCGCGGCAGACCGGGAAGACAACCCTCGTCCGAGAGCTCGCCAACGAGATCGCCGGCTCCAGATACCTCAACCTCGACCACGCGGCGACGCTGGCCGCCGCTTCGGCCGATCCCGAGTCGTTCGTGATGCAAGGGCACGAAACGCTCATCATCGACGAGGTGCAGAAGGTGCCGGCGTTGCTCCCGGCCATCAAGTCGGCGGTCGATGCGGTGCGCACGCCAGGCCGCTTCATCCTCACCGGGTCGGCACACCCCCTGGTGCTTCCGGAGATCTCTGAGTCGCTCGCAGGCCGAATGGAGATCCTCAGAATGTGGCCGTTCAGCCGCGGGGAGCTCCTCGGGCGCCGGGACGGCTTCGTCGACCGCGTCATGGCCCGCGATCTGAACGCCGGTATGGTCGGCATCTCCGGGTCGAACACGCTCGTCGACCTCGTCGTGCGAGGAGGTTTCCCGGAGGTCAACACGCGATCGTCTGCCAGGCGCCGGCGGGCCTGGTTCGACTCGTACGTGACGGCGATACTCCAGCGAGACATCAGAGATCTCGCGTACGTGGAGGGTCTCAGCACCATGCCCCGGCTGCTCGAGCTGCTCGCCGCGCGATCGGGAGCGCTCGTCAACAAGGCCGAGCTGTCGCGGTCGATCGGCATGGCCTACACGACGCTCGAGCGTTACCTCGCCCTGTTCGAGGCGACGTTCCTCTACACTCCGCTTCCTGCGTGGGCCGGCAACCCGTCGAAGCGGTTGGTGAGATCTCCGAAGCTCTACCTCTGTGACAGCGGGCTGGCCGCGCACCTCGGAGGTTTCGCCGCGGAGGAAGATGCGGCGCATCCGGCGGCCATCGGACCGTTCGTCGAGACCTTCGTGGTCAGCGAGATCCGCAAGCAGGCAACGTGGGCCGACAGCGATGTCAGCATCTGGCACTACCGGGCCGGCCGGCAGGAGGTCGACATCGTGCTCGAGGACCATCAGGGCCGGGTGGTCGGCCTCGAGGTCAAGGCGGGAGCGACCCTCGGCCGGAACGACGCCCGCGGCCTGCACTCCCTCGCCGAGACCGCCGGCGAAAAGTTCGTGCGGGGCGTCATCCTGTATGGCGGATCCGAGGTGCTGCCGTTCGGGAAAGACGTCACCGCGATGCCGATCAGTGAACTCTGGGCGTGATGGTGATCTCGCGGTCATGGGCGCCGGCCTCCGCTGTCCGGGGCCGGATCGCCGACCCGGCCCCGGCCGGCGGAGGTTGACGGAATTGACAACGAACTGACCGAGTTCTATTGTGATGCGCGTTGGGTGACGCCTCGGGACGCGTGTGCCCTGGGTTTGCGGGTGGTCGGACCCTCTTCAACCACAATCGAAGATCGTCCGAGACAGGTCTGCGGAGGCGGGCCGATGGGCGAGGCAGCGGCTCTGCCGCGAATGAGGACGCAATGAACGGCAACATCTCCAAGATCCGCAACATCGGGATCTCGGCCCACATCGACTCGGGCAAAACCACGTTGACGGAACGGATCCTGTTCTACACGCAGCGGATCCACGCGATCCACGACGTCAAGGGCAAGGACGGCGTCGGCGCGACCATGGACCACATGGAGCTCGAGCGCGAGCGCGGCATCACCATCACGTCGGCCGCCACCCACGTCCAGTGGAAGGACCACCACATCAACATCATCGACACCCCGGGCCACGTCGACTTCACGATCGAGGTGGAGCGCTCGCTGAGGGTGCTCGACGGTGCGGTGCTGGTGCTGTGCGCGGTGGCCGGGGTGCAATCGCAGTCGATCACCGTCGACCGCCAGATGAAGCGCTACAAGGTGCCGCGCATCGCCTTCGTCAACAAGTGCGACCGCTCCGGCGCCGACCCGGAGCGGGTGACCCGCGCGCTGCACGACAAGCTCGGCCACAACGCCGTACTGCTGCAGTTGCCGATCGGACTCGAGGCCGACTTCGAGGGCGTGATCGACCTGGTGGAGATGAAGGCGATCTACTTCCGCGGCGACAACGGCGAGCTTGTCGAAGAGGGCGAGATCCCGGCCGAGCTGCGGGATGCGGCCGAGTCCAGGCGCGCCGACCTGCTCGACGCGGTGAGCCTGTTCTCCGACGAGCTGCTGGAGGCGGCGCTCGAGGACCGGGCGACGCCGGAGCTGATCCATCAGGCGGTCCGCCGCGGCACGCTGTCGCTCGACCTGACCCCCGTGATGATCGGCTCGGCCTACAAGAACAAGGGCGTACAGCCGCTGCTCGACGCCGTCAACCATTACCTCCCCTGCCCCACCGACGTGCCCATCGAAGCGGTAGACCTCGACCATGACGGCGCGGCGGTGATGCTGGAGTCGGACCCCGACAGGCAGACCGTCGCCTACGCCTTCAAGCTCGACGAGGGCCGCTACGGCCAGCTCACCTTCCTGCGCGTCTACCAGGGCGCGCTGGCGAAGGGCGATACGGTGCACGAGACCCGCACCGGTAAGAAGGTCAAGATCGGCCGCCTCGTACGGATGCACGCCGACAAGATGGAGGACATCGAGTCAGCGCCGGCCGGCGGAATCGTCGGTCTCTTCGGGGTCGACTGCCGCACCGGCGACACCTTCGTCTCGGACGGCCCGCGGCTGGCCATGACCTCGATGTACGTGCCGGACCCGGTGATCTCGCTGTCGGTCACTCCGGTCGACTCCAAGGCCCAGGACAACATGGCCAAGGCCCTTCACCGCTTTATCAAAGAGGATCCCACCTTCCGCGTCCACCTCGACCAGGAGAGCGGCGAGACCGTGATCTCGGGAATGGGCGAGCTCCACCTCGACGTCTATGTCGAACGCATGCGGCGCGAGTACTCGGCCCAGGTCGAGACCGGCGCGCCGCAGGTGGCCTACCGCGAGGCGCTGTCCAAGCGGGCCGACTTCGACTACCTGCACAAGAAGCAGACCGGCGGCTCGGGCCAGTACGCGAAGGTCGTCGGCTACATCGAGCCGCTCGAGGAGGGCGAGTACGAGTTCGTCAACGAGATCTCGGGCGGCCGCATCCCGACCGAGTACATCCCGGCCTGCGACAAGGGCTTCCGCTCGACGCTGGACAAGGGCAGCCTGATCGGCTTCCCGATCGTCGGTGTTCGCGCAGTGCTCACCGACGGCAACTCGCACGCCGTCGACTCGTCCGACATGGCCTTCCAGACCGCCTCGCGGATGGCCTTCCGCGAGGCCTACCAGCGCGCCAAACCCAAGATCCTGGAGCCTGTGATGAAGGTCTCGGTGGAGGGCCCGTCGGACTTCCAGGGTGCGGTCTACAAGTCGCTGATGCAGCGCCGCGGCAACGTGCTCGGCTCCACCGAGGACGCCGGTTTCGCGCGGGTCGACGCCGAGGTGCCGCTGGCCGAGATGTTCGGCTACTCCACCGACCTGCGGTCGGCCACCGAGGGCAAGGCAGAGTTCACGATGGAGTTCGCGCGCTACTCGCCGGCGCCCTCCGCGGTGTCGGAGGAGCTGCTCAAGAAGTACAAGAGCCAGGTCGCCGAGGAGGACGCCTGATGACTGATCTGATGATTCAAATGCGCCGCTCGCCGCGCACGCTGCTCGAGCGCGACGGCCACCCCGGCCCCGGCCCCGGCCACCTCGCCATCGTGATGGCACGCGCCGGCGTCGGCAAGACCGCCTTCCTGGTCGGCATCGGTATCGACGCCCTGCTGTCGGGCCAGAAGGTGCTGCACGTGTCCCTGGAACGCACCGTGGAGAAGGTCCGCGACTGGTACGACGACGTGCTGATGGAGATGCTGCGGGCCGAGAAGAAGCTCGAGCACTGGGCAGCTATCCAGCTCCAGGTCGAGAAGCGCCGCCACATCCACACCTACGTCGGCCATTCGTTCACCCCCGACCGCATGCGGGCGGCTCTCGAACTGCTGCGCGACGCCGGCGACTTCGTGCCCAACGTCATCATCCTGGACCGGATGGAGATCGAGGGTTTCCAGATCGAGACCATCGAGGCCGTCAAAGCGATGGCGTCCGAGATCGGCGCCGAGCTGTGGATGGCGTGCCGCACCCACCGCCACGCGCCTGCTGAGGAAGGCCACCTGCCGCCGCCGGCCGACCGCTTCGAACACCTGGTGGACATCGGCTTCCGGCTCGAGCCGCTCGAGGACAAGGTGCGGCTCAACGTCGCCAAGGACCGCGAGGAGATCCTCGACAAGGATCTGCGGGTGCTGCTCGACCCCGGGACGCTGCTGCTCACGCACGGCGTCAAGAGGTAGGCGGGGTTCTGGGTTGTAGGGCACGCGGCTCGCGTACCGGGCGGAGGGGCGACACCTCATCACCAACCACCCACCCGGCAGCCGAGAAGGCTGCCGCCACAAGCGCACTCTAGAATGTTAGGGAAGACCGACCCCGATCAGCTTGCTATCGGCGGGCACATGTGAGATGCTTTCGCGGCTGCCGAAACGGTTCGCCCGCAAGCGGACCCACGGAAAGCACACAGTTGATGGGGCTCCCCGCCCCGAACGGCAGCCTCACCGGCAAGTCTCCCGTTTCTCACAATCAGCCGGAGCGACCCGAAACGTCGACCTCAAGGGCCGGCGTCCGGGCAGAAGAGCGGCCACCGCACGCCCGGTGTGGGCCCGCAGAAGGAACCTCAATGACCTTTTCGAGAATGAACCTCCACCCCGCCATCCTGCGCGGGATCGATGACCTCGGCTTCTCCGAGCCGACCCCCATCCAACGCGATGCCATCCCGCCCGCCCTCGGCGGCCGCGACGTGCTCGCGTGCGCGATGACCGGCAGCGGCAAGACCGCTGCCTTCGTACTGCCGATTTTGCAGCACTTCGCCGACACCCGCGGCGGCCGAACCCGGGCGCTGATCCTGACCCCGACCCGCGAGCTTGCCTCCCAGATCCACGAGCACATCGCACACCTCGCCCGCCACACTCCCGTGAAATCGGCCACAGTCTTCGGCGGCGTCAAGCCCGGCAAGCAGGAGCAGGCGATCCGCTCGGGCGTCGACATCGTGGTCGCCACGCCCGGGCGACTGCTCGACCTGATGCGGAACCCGTGGGCGCGCTTCAACCACCTCGAGCTGCTGGTCATCGACGAGGCCGACCGCATGCTCGACATGGGCTTCCTGCCCGACGTGCGCAGGATCCTCGCCGTTCTGCCGAAGCCGCAGCAGACAATGCTGTTCTCGGCGACCCTGCCGAGTCCGATCGTCAAGCTCAGCCGCGACCTGCTGCGGGATCCGGTGCGCATCGACGTCGAGCGCCGGTCGGCGCCGGCCACGGGCATCACGCAGGCGATCCTGCCGGTTCCCGAGCAGCTCAAGACCGGTCTCCTGCTGGAAATGCTCGACCGGGGCGACGTCGAGAACGCGCTCGTTTTCACCCGTACCAAGCACCGCGCCAACCGGCTCTTTCAGAAACTCGAACGTGCGGGCATCGCGTGCGACCGCATCCACGGCAACCGCAGCCAACCGCAGCGCGAGGCCGCCCTGGCGGGCTTCAAGCACGGCCGCATCAAAGTCCTGGTAGCGACCGACATCGCCGCCCGCGGCATCGACGTCGAGGCCCTGCCGCACGTCATCAATTTCGACGTCCCGGTGGTGCCCGACGACTACATCCACCGCGTCGGCCGCACCGCCCGGGCGGGTAAAATCGGTGACGCGCTCACCTTCGCCTCGCCCGCCGAGCAGCCCCTGGTCAACGCCATCGAGCGCGCCGTCGGCCGCAGCATCGCGCGCCGCACCGTCGAGGGCTTCGACTACCGGGCCGCGCCCGAGGGGCGGCTGGAGATTCCCATCAAGGAGCGCCTCGCCGCCCACCGCGCGCGGCGTTCGGAGGAGCGGTCGAGATCGAAGAGCAGTCGCCAAAGTCGGCCGCGCCGCTCGCGGCCGTCGGCCCGCAACGCGCGAACCGCCGGGTAGCGTTCGCCGCAGTCCCTGTTGTGGTGAGCGGGCCAGAGTCCCGCACCGCCACGTCGAATCAGCTGGATGGGTTGGTGCGTCTTGTGGGCCAACCGTCCCGGCTACCGGGCGGGCGGCGGGAAATGCGGCGCCCTTCCACCCGCCCGACCGCGAGACGCGTGCCCCAAAAATCCCCTTCCGGCAGACCCTCGCGTTCCCTCGGGGGGTCCTTCGACAACGGCGCCGATTCGCTCCGCCTCCGCTCAGATTGACGGATGATTCGGATCGGCTGTCATCCTGAGCGAGCGAACGGAGTGAGCGAGCCGAAGGATCCCCTCCCGGCAGGCGCGAGCCCTACTCGCCCTCCTTCACGTGGCGGTCGAACCAGTCGATGAGGTAGAGCTGGGTGCGCATGAAGTTGGACGGCTTCGATCCGGTGCCGTGGTACTCCTCGTTGAAGCGGATCAGCGTCGTCTCGACGCCGACGGCGTTCAGGGCCTGGAAATACTCCTCGGTCTGCCCCATGGGCGTGCGCAGGTCGAGCTCGCCGCACATCATCAGCGCCGGCGTGGTGACGTTGCCCACGTGCATCAGCGGCGAGTGGCGCAGCCAGGCGCCGGGGTCCTCCCAGGGGTAGCCGTCGTAGCGCTCGTAACCCCACTCGGTGATGTCGGTGGTGCCGGCGAAACTGATCCAGTTGATCACCGGGGCACGGACCGCCGCGCCCGCGAAGCGGTCGGTGTGGCCGATGATCCAGCTCGACAACACGCCGCCGCCCGACACGCCGGTGACGTACATCCGGTCGGTGTCGACCCAGCCGCGCTCGATGACCGCATCCACACCCGCCATCAGGTCGTCGTAGTCCACCGACGGGTAGGCGTCGTCGATGGCGTTGCCGAAGTCGGTACCGTAGCCGGTGGAACCGCGCGGGTTGGTGTAGAACACCAGGAAGCCCGCCGCCGCCAGGTGCTGGAACGAGAAGCTGAAGCCCACGTTGTACATGGAGTGCGGCCCGCCGTGGATGTGGAGGATCAGCGGCCACTCCTGCGAGGGGTCGAAGCCAGGCGGTTTGACCAACCAACCCTGGACCCGGGTACCGTCTGAGGACTCGTACCAGATCTCCTCCACCTCGCCGAGCGTCATATCCGCGAGCAGATCGTCGTTGACCCGCGTCAGCCGCACGATCGGTTCTCCTACCGGCAGGTCGAAGGCGACCACGTCCTCCGGCTGGTTGAAGGACCGCACCACGCCCACCCCTCGCCCGGAAACCGCCAGCGAGTCGAGGCTCAGCATGTGCGTGCCCTCCGTCACCTGTCGCACCGGGCCCTTCAGCGGCGCGTAGTGGACGTTGGACGAGCCGCGGTCGCCGGCCGTGAAGTACACGCCCTTCGAGTCCGCCGCCCAATGCACGTCGCGCGGACTGCGGTCGAGAGCGGGCGTCAGCGACCGCTGGTCGCTACCGTCGATGCCGATCACGTACAGCTCGTCGACGCGGTAGGTCTGGCCGGTCCAGGGGAATCCTGTGAACGCGACCTTCGAGCCGTCGGGCGACACCGCCGGCCGCGCCCACGGGCCGTTGTGGAAGGTCAGCTTGCGGATCTTCCGGGTCTCCACGTCGATGGCGTAGATGTGCGACCGCCGGTAGGGACGCTCGGGCTCCTCATCGGCCATCAGGCCGTCGAAGACGATCTCCGTTCCGCCGGGGGTCCACTCGAAGCCGATGCCGTAGTCGAGGCCGCTGGGCCGCGCGCCCACGTTCCAGCGGCCCGAGGTGAGCTGGCGCGGAGTACCGCCGTCGGCACCGACCACGAAGAGGTGGAGGTAGCCCTCCTCCATGAAACCGCGGCGGTCCTGTCGGAAGTAGATGCCTTCGATGACGCGCGGCTTGTCGGTCCACTTTGCACCCTCCGGAGGTTCGGGCATGTCGATCTTCCAGCCCTCATCCGCCTCCGTGCGCATGACGAAGGCGATGGATCTCCCGTCGGGCGACCACTGGAGGTCGCGCGGAGGGTGAACGACGCGCGTGACCTGCGTGGCCTCGGCGCTGTCGAGGTAACGCACGAAGATCTGGGTGCCCGAAGGTTCGCCCTCCGCGAGGTAGGCGATGCGGGTGCCATCGGGCGACCAGCGGGCGTCGGAGCCGCGGGTCAAAAAGCGGTTGCGGCCGCCGTCGACATCGACGATCCAGGTATCGGATCGCCAGCGGTCCTCCATCACGTCCACCCAACGACGGGTGTAGAGGACCTTGCTGCCGTCGGGCGCGATCTGCGAATCGGACACCCGCTCAAAATCGAGGAAATCGGCGACTTCGAGAACCTCGCCGTGCCCTGCCAATGCCGGCGAGGCGAGCGTGACCAACGCGACCAAGCTGATGACAAGACGACGTGCTCTGCTCATGGATCCCCCGTCTTGGCCGAAATCGACCACACCATATCAGAGGGTGCGATGGCCTCCACCCTGCTAAGGTAGACAGAAGGAGGCTGGATTGGGACGAAAAAAAGGCTCGTACAAATTCGAGAAGCGGCAGAAAGAACTGAAGAAGAAAAAGAAAAAACAGGAGAAGCTCGAGAAACGGCAGAACAAGCCGTCGGATGATGATAATGGGGTGGCCCTGCCGCCCGAGTTCAACACGCTCTTCAACGACAAGTCCGACTCTGATTCGGACGACGACCAGGATTGACGAGTCGACATCCCACGACAATGCAGGCGGTCATCTTCGACATGGACGGCGTCCTCGTCGACTCGGAGCCGCTGTGGCGGTTGGCCGAGCAAGAGGTCTTCGCAGGCGTCGGCCTCGAGCTGACCGACGAGTACTGCGAGCTGACCATGGGCATGCGCTCGGACGAGGTCATCGCCTACTGGTACCGGCGCTCGCCGTGGACCGGCGCCAGCCCCGCCGAGGTCGAGGCGCGACTCGATGCGCGGATGCGAGAGCTCATCGCGGAGCGGGCCGCGGCCATGCCAGGCGCCAAGGGGGCGATCGAGACTGCGCGCAGCCTCGGATTGCGGCTGGGCCTCGCCACCTCCTCGAGCCCGGCGTTGATCCGGGCTGTGCTCGAGAAAACCGCTCTTGCGGACGTGTTCGACGCCACCTGCTCGGCCCTCGACGAAACCCGCGGCAAGCCCCACCCGGCGGTGTTCCTGACTGCCGCGCAAAGGCTCGGGGTCGAGCCGGGGGCGTGCGTGGCGATCGAGGACTCGGTGGCCGGCATGCGCGCCGGCATCGCTGCCGGCATGCGCGTCATCGCGGTGCCCCCGCGCCACCATTTCGATCGCCCGGAGTACTCGGAGGCTGATTTCAAGCTGCGGTCCCTCGAAAAGCTGACGGCGGAGATGCTGGGGTAACACCCGGCAGAGTCGTCCGCGCTTTTTGTGAGTCTCAGCTGTGTCGGCCGCCGGCTGGTTGGGCAAACGCGGTCGCCGCCCCTCCGCCCTGCACGCGGGACGCGAGCCCTACAACAGAGCACCGAACGCCATTGTGGTGCAGGCGTCTCGCCTGCACGTTCACCCCTTTTCAGTCAGCCGCACGCCGGCGATGACGAGGGCGGCGCCGATCACCAGGTTCGGGGTGATGCGCTCACCGAGGTACGCAGCGGCGACCACCGCGGTCAGCGGTGGGATGGCGTAGAGGTAGACGCCGACCTTCTGGGACTCCGATAGCCCGAGGGCGATGAAGTAGAGCAGAGTCGCCAGGAACGAGCAGCCGACGCCGAGGAAAGCCACCGCCACCCAGGCGTCGAGCGTCAGGTCGGCGAGCGAAAACGACGCGGTGCGGGCCTCCAGCCAGCCGACCGGCAGCATCGAGACCGAGCCGATGATCGTCACCCAGAGGGTCACCCGCAGCGCGCCGACGCGGTCGGTGACGTTCTTGCCGAAGACCGTGAACATCCCCCACAGAACGATGCTCGAGATCACCAGCAGGTCGCCCTTGAGGTTGCCGAGCTCGAAGGCGCTCAGGGTCTCCCACCCCATCACGACGAGCACGCCGACCAGAGCGACGGCGACCCCGAGGGCCTTACGCCAGGTGATCCGCTCGCCGAGCACGACTGCCGACAGCAGCAGGATCGTGATCGGTCCTGTAGTGGTGTAGACCGAGCCGTTGGAGGCGGTGGTGAACTGCAGGCCCGCGGTCTGGGTTCCGTAGTGCAGGCTGGTGCCGAAGAGACTGAGCACGAACAGCCATGCGAATCCGCGGGCGCCGCCGAGGCCGCGGCTGCCGCCGGTGGTCCACACGAAGGGCATGAAGCACAGCGCCGAGATCGCCAACCGCAGGGTCACCACCACCAGCGGTGGCGTGACCTCGAGCGCCACCTTCGTGGCGACGAAGGAGACCGCCCACAGGACGACCGCGGTGAGCAGGGCGAGGCGCGCACGGGCCGGCATGGAAAGGGAGTCTATCCGATTTACGGTCGTCTCCGAGACGTCCGCAAATCGGAATGCTACCCTCTCGTCGACCGCGAAGGAGGGCCGCATGAGAACTCGCGTCACCGAGCTCTTCGGCATCGAGCACCCAATCGTCCTCTCCGGCATGAGCTGGATCTCGATTCCCGAACTGGTCGCGGCGGTCGCGGAGGCCGGAGGTCTCGGCATTCTCGCAACCGGAGTGATGGACGCCGAGCAGAGCCGGCAGGCGGTGCGGCGCACCCGCGAACTCACCGACCGGCCGTTCGCCGCCAACGTCACCCTCTACTTCCCGGGCAACCGCGAGAACGCAGAGGTTCTCATCGAGGAACGGGTTCCGGTCCTCAACTACTCACTCGGCAAGGGCGACTGGATTTGCGAAGGCGTCCACGCCTACGGAGGCAAGGTCATCGCCACCGTCGCCACCGAGAAGCACGCGCTGGCAGCCGCGCGCGACGGCGCCGACGCCCTCATCATCACCGGTCACGAGGCGGCCGGCCACGGCGGCCAGATCACCTCACTCGTGCTGGTGCCCGCGATGGCCGATGCGGTCGATCTACCGCTGATCGCGGCCGGCGGTTTCGCCGACGGCCGCGGCCTGGCGGCCGCCCTCGCCCTCGGTGCGGACGGCATCGCCATGGGAACGCGCTTCATGAACACGATCGAGAGCCCGGCCCACGAGGCGGCCAAGCGCGCTGCGGTCGAGCACCGGGTGGCCGACACGCTCTACACCAACCGCGTCGACGGCCTCCACGGACGCTACGTGGACGCGCCCGGTTCGCGCCGGCTGTTGCGGCAGCGGCTCAACCCCGCGTCGGCGCTGCTGCGGTCGCGACAGATCGCGCGCATGCTCGGGCTGCCGTGGGGCAAGCTGGCCGCCGGCATCGTGCTCTCCGGCTATCGACGGTCGGTGCAGATGGCGCGCATGGCGATCGGCTTCGAGGCCTTCAAACAGGGCTGCACCAGTGGCGACCTCGAGCACGGCGTGCTGCCGCTCGGCCAGTGCACCGGCCTGATCGGCGACACACCGCCCGTCGCCGAGGTCATCGCGCGCATCATCGGCGAGGCCGAGGCGGCGGCGGAACGGGTCGAGCGGGTCACGGCCCACCCCGCCCCGATCGGCTGAACGACCGCAGGGCCATCAGCCGCTTCCTCCGGCGTGTCCCGAGCCCCGCGCGATTCGAGCAGCGAATCGCCGTGCCATACTCATGGCGATATGGACTACGACCCGATCCCCGAGCAGCACGAGCCGCCGCGCCGAGGGCTCGAGATCTTCGGCTTTCCGCTGCGCATCGACCCCTTCTTCTTCTTCACCGCGTGGCTGATCGGCGGCCGCCAGGAGCCGCACTGGATGGTGGTCTGGGTGGCCGTCGTGTTCGCCGGCGTGCTCGCCCACGAGCTCGGCCACGCCTTCGCCGGCCGCCGACTCGGGCTCGGACCATGGATCCGGCTGATGGCCTTCGGCGGCATGACCGGGTGGCAGCGGCCGCGGCCGCTGTCAGCCGGCCAGCAGATCTTCCTCAGCGCAGCCGGCCCGGCGGTGGGCATCGTCATCGGCGGAGGTTTGCTGCTGGTCTCGCTGTCCGGCGCGCTCGCCGGCCTGCCCCCGGCGGTGTCGCGGCTGGTGGACTTCGCGGTCTGGGTCAACCTCGGCTGGGCGGTCCTCAACCTGCTGCCGATCCTGCCCATGGACGGCGGCCACATCGCGTCCTCGCTGGCCGAGATGGTGGCCGGCCGCAAGGGCCGCGTGGCGGCCCGGATGATGTCGGTGGTGCTGACGGTGGCGATCGGGCTGTGGGCTCTCACGTCCGGCCAGTGGTGGATCCTGATCCTGTGCGCGGTCTTCACCTTCGCCAACGTGCAGGGGCTCCGTGCGGAGGCGGCGCGAGGTTGACAGGTCTCCGGTCGCGCTCCACATTTCGAGACGGGTACTCCACAACAACTCAGCAGCCGAGAAACCGGAAGGAGGACGACCATGCCCGCATTGAAATTTCTCGAACGGCTCATCCGCGTCCACGGTGCGGATCTGACCGCCGACGCAGCACCGGTGCTCGGAGCGGATCTGAAGACCGTCTCGTTCCACCAACAATCCCGCTGGGACTCGGACGGTTTCTTCTCACCGCAGGTTCCCACTCGGGTCACGATTCCGAACGGTCTTGGCGGCCGCTACTCGGTACTGGTGAACGTGCTCTGGAATGCGGCCACCAATGCACCGTTCTCTCTCGAGGACCGAGATCGCCTCTTCGTCTACGGCGAGATCGGGTCCAACGCGGACCCTGATGGGAGGCTGCACGAGACCCGGTGCGCTCAGTCCCTTGTCGCGCACACCGTCACGAGCCCCATGCGCTTCCAGTGGGAGGGTGAGCTGGCGTCGGATCACTTCATCGAGGTCAGGTTGATGCTCGGCCAGGACATGACGTCGGTAGCTCCAGCTCAGTTCGACCGGTTGACGGCCAACGTCTCGCTGCACCTGCGCCGTCTCGGCAACCCCGCTTGAGACCAGAAGCGCTACAATCACAGCTCGTTGGCGACCCGCACCGGTCGATCGAGACGCACCCATGTACCAGGAGTATTACGGCCTCAAGGATCCGCCCTTCAACATCACGCCGGATCCGCGTTTTCTCTTCTTCAGCCGTCGCCACCGCGAAGCCTTCGAGCACCTGCTCTACGGCATCAGCGAGCGCCGCGGCTTCATCCAGATCACCGGCGAGGTCGGCGCCGGCAAGAGCACGCTCTGCCGCAAGGCGCTCGACGAGCTCCAAACGGGTTACTCCACCGCGCTCATCCTGAACCCGGTGATGACTCCGATTCAGCTCATGCGGTCGGTGCTCCGCGAGCTCCAGCTCGACGACAGCGGCAACGACCGGGTGCGCCTGGTGGAACGGCTCAACGAGTTCCTGCTCGAACGGGCGCACGCCGGCGAGACGGTGGT
>CAZSTH010000045.1:0-8260 GCA_964609835.1 uncultured Thermoanaerobaculia bacterium | reverse complement strand
GGACGAGCTGCTCGAGCAGGTGCGGTTGCTCTCCAACCTCGAGACCGACCGGCACAAGCTGCTGCAGATCGTGCTTGTCGGCCAGCCCGAGCTGCGCTCGCGGATCGAGCGCGAGGAACTCCGCCAACTCCGTCAGCGAATCACGGTCCGCTACCACCTCGGTCCGATCAACCGCCAGGAGACCGCGGCCTACATCCAGCACCGGCTGCTGATCGCCGGCTCCAACGGCCGGCCGACCTTCAGCCGACCGGCCTACCGGGCGATCCACGGCTACTCGCGAGGCGTGCCGCGGTTGATCAATGCGGTCTGCGACAAGGCTCTGCTCTGCGGCTACGTCCAGAATCGCGATCACCTCGGCTGGTGGCAGGTCCGGCGCGCGGTGCGAGACCTCGAAGGGCAGGGCTGGTGAGCCTGATCAACGACGCCCTGCGCAAGGCTCGGCAGGCGGCCTCTGAGCACGAGGCCGAGCGTGCCGGCAGTGGCGGGGGCCTGCGCCCAGCCTACCCGGGACGCGGCCGCCCGCGGTCGATCGGTCCGGTCGTGGTCCTGGTGGCCGTCACCGCCGCCGTCGCCGGTGCCGCCGGCTCCTGGTGGCTGGCCGGTCGCCAGGATCGAAACGGAGAGCAGACGCTCGGCGCGGCGCCGGCCGCGACGGCCGCGGCGCCCACGCCGGCGCCCACCGAGGCGGTGGCCCGTGCGGGAGGGGTCGCCGACGAACGGGCGCTGCCGACACGGGCACCCGAGCCCGTGCCGGCAACCTCCGCGGGCGGCAGCCGGCCGGTGCCGGGCGGGGCGCCCGTTGAGCGGGCGACGGCTCTCCCGACCGCCGCTGCGGGCACCGGCGAACGCGTCTACATCCTCGACGCCGAGGTCGGCGGGCGGACGCTGAGCCTCGGCTTCATCGTTGCCCGCAGCGAAAGCCCGTTCGCCGAGATCAACGGCCGTGAGGTCGGCATCGGATCCAAGGTCGAAGGCTTCACGGTCGAAGCCATCGAGGCCGACCGAGTGGTGCTCCGCGACGCGGACGGTCCGCTCGTCCTCCGGGTGCCCTGAAGATGACCCCCCACCCGGCACGCGTCTCGCGTGCCCCACAACTCAGACCCCGGCGATCTCCTTGTGGGGCCCCTTCCAGGGCATGGGTGGTAAAATATACAGGTACGGGGTCTCACACAGCGACAACGAGACGCTCGAAGCTCGAATCGGAGTCGGACGTGGTCAAGAAGACGGACGGCAAGCAGGGTTCAGACGGCAGCCGCAAGGCCGCGCATGCCCTCCGCGATAACGTCCACGAGCTGCCGTCCGGCGGCCGCCGGCGGCGCGCTCCGTCTGAATCGCCGGTTGCCTTTCCCAATGTCGCCTCGATCGTCGACAACTCCGCACGCGCCGCCATCGCGGCCGACTCCTCCAACCTCATCGTCGCCTGGAACGCGGCCGCGGTCGAGCTCTTCGGCTTCACCGAGGATGAGGTCATCGGAAAGAACCTGCAGCTCGTGACCCAGGCCCGAGATGTCCACGGCAACCGCCTGTCGCTCGACCACGGAGCGCTGCACGACATGCTCCGCATCGGCGAGGCGCCCAACAGCTTCGAGCTGACGATCATCACCGCAACCGGCAAGATGCTGCGGGTGACGGTGGCGGTTGTGTCGGTTCTCGGACCGCGTCCGAACGAGTACAACCTGATCTATCTGATGACGCCGATGCACCGCCGGCGGCGCGCCGATGAAGCCATCGACCGCCTGCTGGCGCAGGTCAACATCCCGGGAGTCACAGTGCCCGGCAGCAACACGCCGGGCGGAGCCGAGCAGCGCGGATCGCGCCCTCAACCCCACCTCACCCGGCGCCAGCTCGAGGTGCTGCTGTTGATCGCGGAGGGCAAGCGCTCGAACGAGATCGCCGACGACCTCGGCATCAGCGTCCACACCGTGCGCACCCACATTCAGGGCATCCTGCGCACCCTCGGCGCCGCCAACCGCCTCGAGGCGGTGTCGCGGGCGCTGCACGAACGCATCATCTGATCCCGACTCAGACCTCGCGCGCCGGGCTCGGTGACGGCCGACGGAGACGGTGGCAGTTTCGGTCAACGGTGGCGGTCAACGGTGGCAGTGACCGGTGGCGGTCGGTGGTGACGGTTTCGGTCAACGGTGACGGTCGACGGTGGCGGATCACGGACCCGGATCACGGTTCCTCGCCGTGGTGGCGAGGCCCGCCTGTCACGGCGCAGTGCGAAGCGCAAAGCCGGCTCCCCGCCCGCACACCGTGATCGTCACCTGATCGACGCCGGTGCCGTGATCTCCACTCGCGGATCGGACGATGTCACCTCCACACGTTGCGGCACGCCGGACAGGGCCTCGCCGGGAAATCGGACGGCGACGCCGCCGTCCAGCACCGGTCCGTAGCGCTCGACCGCACCATCGAGCTGACCCAGACCGTGGACCAGGAACGACCGGCCGCCCGAGCTCTCGGCGAGGCGGGACAGCTGTCGCCGGGTGCGCTCATCGAAGTCGCGGTCCCATATCGCCACAACCAGGAGGGGTACCCCCGCATCCCCCACCGCGGCTCCAGCCCGGCTCCACGCCGAGCGCGGCGCCCCGCCGCGGCCGTCGGTCACGACGACCAGAAAGGCCCGTCCCCGTTGGCCATCGAAGCGCTGCAGTGCGCCGGCCACCAGCGCCGGCAGGCTGCCGTCCGCCGGCGTGTTGCCCGCCTCATCCAGCCCGACGACGCCGTCGTGCCACGGACCGACCGCGCCGTGGATGGCAGCGAAGGAACGGCCGAGGCCGTCTTGCGCCCGCTCCAGAAGAGGATCGAGACCGGCCACGATCCGGTCCCATTGCGCCGCCGTCCGCGGCGACAGGTCCACCGCGAGCCCCAGCAGCAGTGGTGCCTCGAGGCGGCCCCCGGTCGCGGTCACCGGCGTTGCGGAGCGGCCGATGATCAGCCGCAGCTCCTGCGGCGACATTTCTGCTGCCGGCTCCCCGTCGCGGGTGGCGACGACGGTGAGCTCACGGGTGCCCGTCGGGGCCTCCTGCCACGCCGAGATGGCGTCCACCGCGGGGGCGGGCATCACCGGTCCGGACCGCTCGGGCTCTCCACGGTCCGCGGCCGGCGGCCCGGTGGGCGGACTCGACCTGAGCGGCTCGGCGAAAGGCGCCTCGCGCTTCGGCGGTGCGGGATCGCTCGCGGGCACGGAATCCGCCAACCGCTCGTCCTGCGTTGGAGGCGCGGCAGCGCCCACCGCTTCGCCGGCAGCCCCAGATTCCGGCACCGCCCGGGGCGCCTCGAACCCCTCGACAGCGGAATCCGCGGGCACGACATTCGGCGGCTCGGGGCCGGACGCCACCTCTGAGCCGGCCGACGCGGCATCTTCCTCGGCGTCGTCCGCCACCAGATCCGTCGCAACCGGATCCGGCGATCCGATCCCGACCGCGGCCGGACCCTCGACAGCCGGCGGCCCCACCGCCTTCGGCTCGGCCGCCATGACCCCTGCGCCAGGGACGCGGACCCTGCCGACCCACAGCCCGGTGTGCCGGCGGCCGGGGCTTTCGATCGTGACCCTGAGATCGTGCTCGCCCGGCGGCCACACGGTATCGATGACGGCGCTGCCGTCGGCGCCGAGGCGGACCGCCCACAGCGGGCTCTGGCCCGGCGGTGCCTCGCCGTCGAGCTCGATGCGGACCATGGCATTGTCACCGATGCGGCCGCGGTCCTCGGGAGACACCTGGAGCCGGACCTCCATCTGTCTCCCGCCGTCGGCGGGTCCCGCCTCCTCGACCTCGACCCGCATCGCCACCGGCGACTGCGCGGCCGCCGACACCGCGGAAGCGATCACCAGAAGCATCACACACGCTGTGCGCATGGCTGTCGTCCTTCCGCAAGCGGAAACCGGTCCGGTGGCGCCGCCATTCCTCGCCGTTCCTCAGCTCGAAGCGGCGCGGCGCGACCGCGCCTCGGTCGATCTTCGAGCCGAGGGCGAAGAACGCGCCCTGCGGGTCGAGGCACCGGGCGATGAGATCGTCGCCCGGCAGCTCCATGGGACCGTTCACGGCCTGCCGACCGAACTCCGTGGCCTTGGGTCACGGCGGTTGGCGCCTCCCCCGGGTCCGGTATACAGTCGCGACAACTGGAGGACCGGTATGAAGCATCGATGGCCGATCGTCATCCTCTTCGCCGTGCTGGTGAGCTGTGGCGGCTCCCCCGGCTCCAAGAGCGCCGACCCACCGGCCACCCTCGTTGCTCCGGGACCAGGGGACCTCGATCCCGACGACCCGTCCATTCTCCGCCGCCCGTTCACCGCCACCCAGATCCGCGAAGAGATGGTCCCCGGGCTCCGGGTCCTGGTCCGGATCACGTCACCGGCCGGCGAGAGCGTCGAGCGGTGGTCGGTCGTCGACGCCGGCACGGAGTGGGTGGAAATCGAGTACACCGAGGTCCCCGAGCAGGGTGCGGAACCGGGCGAGGTCGGCAGCCGGCGGTCACGGTGGACCGAGCTCCGCGACCACGCCACCTTTCCCGCCGAGAGTTCGACCCGGGAGCGCGTCACGCTCGACACCGCCCTCGGCACCTTCGACGGCTGGCTGTACCGAGTCACCTCAGAGGACGGCAAGCGCACCGACGAACTCTTCTTCGCCGACGAGATCCCCGGCGCCCCGGCCGTTGTGCGGACCTTCGAGGACGGTGAAGAGGTCTACCGCATGGAGCAGTTCGCGAGGCTTCGGCCGGACGGCTCGTGATCCTGCCGCGGAAACGGGTCCGGTCCTGATGGAGACCTTCACGGCGTCGTTCGCGGCGACCGCGGCGGCCATCGCCGGGATCTTCCTGGTGATCCTGGCCGCCGGGTTCATGGTGCGCCGGGGCTCGATCTCCCAGAATCAGATCAGCGGCCTGTCCGACGCCACCGTCAACATCTTCCTCCCCTGCCTGATCTTCTCGAAGGTCATCGACACCCTCGACCCGGGCCGCCTGCCGCAGTGGTGGCTGCTGCCCCTCGCCGGAATCGCCATGACGCTGGCCGGGACAGGGCTCGGTGCGATCGCGTTCCTCGGGCAACTTCCCGGCAAGAAGGACCTGCTGCCGGTGGCGGGAATCCAGAACGCCGGTTACCTCGTGCTCCCGGTCGGCATGGCGCTGTTCCCGACACGGTTCGACGACTTCGCGCTCTACGTCTTCCTCTTCATCCTCGGGTGCAACCCGGTGCTGTGGAGCCTGGGCAAGCTCCTGGTGTCGAGGACCGTTCGTGGCGAGCCGCTGTGGCGCGGGCTGGTGACGCCGCCACTGGTCGCCAACGTGGTCGCGGTGGCGATCGCCCTGACCACCGGCAGTGCCTGGATCCCCCGGCCTATCGTCGCCTCGATCGATCTCCTCGGCACCGCCGCTGTGCCGGTCGCGACCTTCGTCCTCGGCGCGGTCCTCGGTGGGATCCGGGTCGGCCTGCGACCGCACCTCGGCGACGCGGCGCGCGTGCTCGGGATCAAGCTGCTGCTGCTGCCCGCGCTGGTGGTGCTCCTGCTCCACCTCGGCCGGCTGCACGAGATCGACCCGCTGATGGCGGAGTTCTTCGTCATCCAGGCGGCGGCGGCCCCGGCGGTCGCGCTCGTCCTCCAGGTCCGGACCTACGGCGGGAACGAGCAGCGGGTGGGAGCGGTCATGCTGCTCTCGTACCTCGCGTGCACCGTCACCCTGCCGGCGTGGGTCGCGGCATGGCGGATGCTGGTGTCCGGGTGAACCGAAATCATCCTGAGCGGAACGAGCCGGAGGCGAGCCACATCGAGATCGCGAGCATGGCCACCGCGGCGATCACCCCCGCGCCGACCCAGAAGAACAGCCGATCGTCCTGTTGCATGGGACACCTCCTTTCACATCGATCCTCGGTTGGAGATGCGCTTGGGAGACGGCACAATCAGGCGTTCGAGGGAATAGTCGTGGCGAGAGCGAAGCATCGTCAGGCGGGCGACCACCGTGCCCGATCTCCGCTGTCCGCAGGCGAGACCCCCGCGGGCAGCGGAAGCGGGGATCATTGAACTGAGAAGCTGATCGTCACCAGGTAGTAGACGGCAACCGGCTTGCCCTCGAGGGTGGCGGGCTCGAAGCGCCAGGAGGACACCGCCTGGACCGCCGACTCGGTGAGGCCGGAGGGCAGGCCCTTGAGCACCCGGACGTCGGTCACGTTGCCGATGGTGTCGATCACCGTCTGCAGAATCACCACACCCTGGATGCGGGCATGCCGCGCCTCCTCCGGATAGTGGGGATCCGGCGCATGGATCCGCCTCGGAGCCTTGACGTCGCCCGCGATCTGGATCGGCCCGGTGGATGGGCCCGGCGGCCCCTCGGGGACCACCACTGAGTCGCCGATCTCGGCGTAGTCGAGGTCCGATCGCTCGACCGCCTGCTCGCGGACGACCGGCTCGGGCTCGTTGGGGGTCGCGTCCGGCACCGGCACCCGACGCGCCTCCGGCCGCACCACCTGCGGCTGCGCCCTGGGCTTCGGCGGCGGCTGGAATCGGACCTGCTGCAGGCGGTACACCTTGGGCGAGCTGCCGATCTGCAGAATGCGCTCCTCGTAGTACGAGGGGAACACCACCAGGAACAGCACGACGTGGAAGGCGATCGCCCCGGCAAGCCCAAGCCGCACGGCGCGCCGGCGAACCGGCGCGGCTTCCCGCTCGAGCTCGACCACCGCCGGGTGCAGCGCGTTGTACGGCCTCTGCCAACGCCGCTCCCGAGCCTGTCCGATCCTGCTTTCTCCGATGCGCATGCTCTGACCCCGGCCTCCGGTGCCGACACTTCCGCTGCGGACTACGGTGCTGAGGCCCCCGGGTTCCGGGGACTGAAGCCGACGGCCGGCCTCTGACAGCGGAAACCAGCTCAGCGGCTCGAGTTGTTCCGGCAGTCGTTCGGCCAAGTCGCCCCCGCCGCCGTCCTCGAGGCGGGAGAGGATCCGGCGCGCCTCGTCGCATCCGCCGCCCGCCGCCGCGCCGTTGCCGTCTTGCCCCAGCTCGTGGTTCCTTCTGCGAGAGGCCGTCCCCCCTCGCCGCCGCGCACCCATCGAAAATGTTTTGAGACCCGCAATTCAGATACAATGAAGGACCATACGGCATCGGGGGATGGGGCCGATCCCGTGCTCGGATCGACCCGCGAAGGGAGGCTCGATCATGGCCACACGACGCGACGAGAACAGGCGCGAACCCGCTTCGTCCATTTCACGCCGCCGGCGCTACCTCATCGACCGCCGTCGCCAGCTCGGCGCGACCCTCCGGGTGATCGCGCTGGTGACGGTCCTGCTCGCGCTCCTCGTGGGCACCGTCGCCTACCAGAACCACACCGAGACCGCGATGGTCTCCGGCGACCATCCCGAGCTGGCGGACCAGATGCGCGCCACAAACACCCGCAACCTCCTGATTCTAGCGGCGATCTCGCTCATCATCCTGTCGATGGTCGTCGTGCGCTCAGTCATGATCACCCACCGCACGGCCGGGGCGGTCTACAGCATCACCGACAAGCTCGAAAAGATCGCGGCGGGCGATTACAGCGTGTCGCTGCAGCTGCGCGAGGACGACACCATCCGCGCCTTGGAGGACCCATTCAACAAGATGGTGAAGGCGCTGCGCCGGCGCGCCGAGGACGACCACCGCTCGCTGTCCAAGCTGGCAGACGACATCGAGGAGCACGGCAGCCCGGTTGACGCCGAGATGCTGCGCCGCATCGCCGACGCCCACGGGCGTCACCTCAGTTAACGCGTTCGGGCGGAAAGCTCTTGAGCAGCTTCTTGACCGATTTCCGGATCTGCTTGCCGGGCGGGTTGGTGCTCCGGACCTCCTTCTGCAGGATTCCGATCCACATCAGCTTGCGGTTCCGCGCATCGACGATGTCGAGTACCAGAGTGCCCTCGGGGTAGCTCCGCACCTCGGTGTAGCCGTAGTTGAATCCCCGCCAGTAGCCGTAGCCCCACGGCGCGGCTGAACCGTAGGCGACGTGGTCGATCTCGAGCTTTTCCTCGGTGCTCAGGTAGAACGTGAGCAGGAGGCTCTCATTTCGCGCACCGCGCGCCTCGACCGCTCGTGTCTCACGACTTCGCTTCGCGAGGCCCGTGCGATGTCGTGAGATGTCGATCTTTCGAAAGACGCCTAAAACTCCCGATCGGTCTGGGGGGTCATCGAGCATCTAGCCCGCATATCTCACCGGGTTTCATCGCGAGGTCGCCGCGGTGCCGTGCCCGGTTGGGTTTCCATTCGACGGGCGCGCAGGCGTACTCGACAGTACGTCG
>CAZSTH010000044.1:0-28997 GCA_964609835.1 uncultured Thermoanaerobaculia bacterium | reverse complement strand
ATCCTAGGTAGAGCCCCCACGCGCGGGCGCCGGTGATTACCGCCAGCACCGCCACGAACGCCGCCATGGTGATGTGGACGATCAGGCCCCACGCCAGGTGGCGCTGAGCCGCACCGAGCACCAGCTGCACGAGCAACAGCCCCACAAGCCACAGCTGCAGCGTGCGGTCGCCCGCCACCGTCTTCCTCGGCTCCGGTTCGCCCGCGGCCAGCCATCGGCGGCTGGTGGCTGCCGCCACCGCCACCAGCAGCGCCAGGAAGATCTGCCCGGTGACGCCGTGGGTCACCGCCAGCCCAATGCTCGGGGCCATGTCCTCGGGCGACGTCGAAAACGTGAACGAACCGGTCACTCTGAGGCCGCCGAGAATGCCCTGCACGACCACCAGCACGACCGCCGCAGCGGCCAGCCACCGCACTCGGGAGCGGCGGTCGGTGCGCCACACCCGGACCGCGAGGACCACGGTCGTCAGGCCAACCAGCGCACCGAACAGGCGGTGGGCGTGTTCGTAGTAGACGCCGCCGGTCATGCGTGCGAGCGGAAAAAGGAACATGTTGGACCCGAACGAGTTGGGCCAGTCGACCACGGCCAGCCCGGCCTCGCTGCTGGTCACCAGGCCTCCCGCGACCACCAGCAGGAAGGTGGCCGCCACCGCCACCTTGGAGAGCAGCGCCGTCCACTCGGCCGGCTCCGGTCTCGCCCCGCCGCGGGCCCGCGCACCCGCCGCGAAACCGCCCGCGATCAGGGCCACCACCAGGATCGAGCCGGGAACCCACCACAGCGCCGACGGAACCAGCCCGCTGCCGTCTTGCGACGCCAGCAGGCTGCCGAGGATCAGCATGTTGATCACCGCCGCCACGGCGCCGGCCATCACGCCCGCCAGCCAGCCGTCGCCGGTACGGGCCCCCGCCAGCCACCCCCACACCGCCACCACGCCGAGCAGCAGCGCCAGCACCAGCCAGCTCGGCGCCATGACCAGCGGCAGCCGGCAAACGTAGGCGACGGCCCACATCGAGACCGCCATCGCGAAGGCGAGCGGGTTCACGTAACTGCGATCGATACCGGTCGACGACATCTCGCACCTCCGTTGCTGGCGCAACCTCAGAATACCGCCGGAGCTTCCTCGGTTATACTGCGGACGGCGCCACGCATCAGACCACGGAAGCCGCCCGCGCTGCCGGACCTTGGCACTACTGGAACATCATGGGCACTGATCACGACACGAGCGACCCGCCGCCCACCGCGAACGGGGCCTCGCCGGAAGCCAGGCGGTCCCCGCTCTCGCTCTATCTCGAGCTTTCCAAGGCCAGGCTCGGTGCGCTCGTAGTGCTGACGGCCTTCGTCGGCTACGTGCTCGGCTCGCGCTACGGGTTCTCTTTGTGGGTGGCGGCCGCGGTCGTCGTCGGCACCGCCCTCAGCTCGTTCGGCGCCAACATCCTCAACCAGTGGCTCGAGGCCGACCGCGACCGCCGCATGGAGCGCACGCGGCACCGGCCGCTGCCCGCCGGGCGGGTCAGTCCTCGCCAAGCCCTCGACTGGGGGGTGCTGACGGCGCTAGCCGGGCTGGCCGTCCTCGCCGTCGGCACCAACCTCCTGACCACCGGGCTCTCGCTCTTCGTCATCCTGCTCTACATCCTGGTCTATACCCCACTCAAGGTGCGGACACCACTCAACACCGTGATCGGAGCCGTCTGCGGGGCGGTGCCTCCGATGATGGGTTGGACGGCTGCCACCGGCCACCTCGGCGCCGGTGCGTGGATCCTCGGCGGCATCCTCTTCATCTGGCAGGTGCCCCACTTCCTGGCCCTGGCATGGCTCTACCGCGAGGATTACGACCGCGGCGGGTTCCGCATGCTGCCCGCCGTCGATGACGGCGGCCGGCTCACCGGCACCTTCGCCTTCCTCTACGCGGCCGCCCTGCTGCCAATCACCGCGGCTCTGAGCGCCAGCGGCATCACCGGCGGCGTCTTCCTGGTCGCCTCGCAGGCCGTGGGCCTGGCGTTCCTCGGCCTCGGCTTGTTCTTCCTCCGCCGCCGTACCCGGCGAGCCGCACGGCGCCTGTTTCTGGCCAGCATCCTCTACCTGCCGGTGTTGCTCGCGCTGATGGTAGGCGACATGAACCACCGCTTCACCGTCAGTTTCGAGCTGCAGACGGCGGATGCGTCCGCGGAATCGGATTCCTCCGACGCACCCGCGCCGGCCTTTGCCAGCGAAGGGCGCTGACAACGGTGCGCCCGCCCGCGCTCATCCGCAGCGGCTGGTGGGTGGCGGTGGCCGGGGTCCTGCTCACGGCCGCTTCGATCTGGCTCTTCCTCTCGGCGACCCCTGATCCGTTGGACGGGGAGGCGCCGCCGCCCGGGACTTTCGACCTGACAACCGCGACCGTGCCGCGCGACCTCATCGTCCGCGTGATGCCTCCGGACGGACTTCGCACCCTCCTCGAGCCGCCGACCCTCACCCCCGCCCAGGTGGAGAGGATCAACCAGGAGGAGCGCGGCAAACTGCTGGTTGTGGACGACCGTGTGATCGGTGTCGCCCATGGAAGCGAGGCGCGGGCCTACCCGTTGCGGTTGATGCGCTGGCACGAGGTGGTCAACGACACCGTCGGCGGCAAGCCCGTCGTGATTACCTACGGGCCGCTGTGCGACAGCGTCGCGGTCTACTCGCGGGTGCTCGCCGGCGAGATCGTCGAGCTGGGGCTGTCGGGGCTGCTCTACAACTCCAACGCCCTGCTCTACGACGCCCGGGTCGGCGATCTGTCACGGTCGCCGCTCTGGGCGCAGCTCACCGGGGTCGCGGTTGCCGGCGTCGACCCCCGAGATCTGGTGCCGCTCGAGGCTCTGGCCGCCACCCTCACGACCTGGGGAGCCTGGCTCGAGCGGCACCCGCACACGACCGTGATGGCGCCGCAGCCGGACCTTCTCAAGGTCTACAAGCGCGACCCCTACCACTCCTACTTCGGCTCCGACGTGCTCCACTACCCTGTCGAGCCCCTCCCGCCAGACGACGGCCCCGGACTCAAGGATCGGGTGCTGGTGGTCGTCGTCGCCGATGTCCAGCACGTCTTCGATCTTCCTTCGATGGCGACTGCCGCCGGCGCGCCGCGCGGCCGGGTCCGGCTGGAGGCCGGGCAGGCGGCGCTGGAGGTGGAATTCGACGCGGAGCTCGGGGTCGCCGCCGTGGCGTCGGCGACTCCGGATGTCGTGACGGCAACCAGGTCCGCGTTCTGGTTCGCCTGGCACTCTCTCGAGGGAACGTTTCCTGATAGCATCCATTCCGCCGGGTGAGGCGCCCGCCGCACGGCGTCCCACCGCCGGCCATCCAACCCTCGGAGGCGTGCGATGACGGTCGAGGTCGAGCGGTTTCCCTAGGATGACGACATCGTCCGCAAGTTCACCTTCGTCACCCTGCTATGGGTGGGTATGCTCGTGGGCGTGGTTGTCGCCCTGCAGCTGGCGGCACCAGTCTTCAACTTCGAGCTCCCGTTCCTGTCCTTCGGCAGCCTGTGGCCGTGGGCGATCGGCGGTGCGCTCGCGCTGCACGTGGTCGCGTCACTGGTGGCGGTGGGCGTCGGCGCGCAGTTGGTGAGCGCGCCGCTGCGCCGACACGTGCCCACCGTGACCGCGGTTCTGCTGGTCGGACTCGGGCTGTACGCGGTCCTCGGGCGGCCGACCTCGGTCACCGCCGCCGTCATGAAGCACCAGCGGATGCGCGGCGAGGTGTCGGACCCTGAGGCCGCTGCAACTTGCTGTGGGGATGATTCGGGCGCGGCCCGCGAGGTCAGATAGCGATCTCAAACCTCAGTCAGCGCAGATCCGCGTGCATCACTGTCGACAATCGGCGTCGATCTGCGTGACCTGCGGTTTCTCAGCCTGCCGCCATGACCACGGCCTCGCCCTCGAGAACAACCTCGCCGTCCTGGTTGGTGCACACCGTGCTCAGAGTCGCAATCGGCTTGTCGTTGCGCACCCCGACGACCTCGACCGTCGCGGTGACGGTGTCGTCGAGGAAGACCGGTGCCTTGAACTTCAGGGTCTGGCCGAGATAGACCGTGCCCGGACCCGGCAGGTCATTGGCCAGGGTGGCCGAGATCAGACCGGCCGCGATCATGCCGTGCGCGATGCGCCGCCCGAATCGGGTGGTCGCCGCATACGCTTCGTCGAGGTGCACCGGGTTGGTGTCGCCGGTGATGTCGGCGAAGCCCCGCACAACGTGATCGTCGATTGTCAGCGTCCGCGACGCCGAGTCGCCCACCTTCACGGTCGTCATCGTGCCTCCTTCGGTCGCTACGGCATCTTCAGGGAGCGGCCGCCGCGCTCGAGCGCCTCCCAAACCGTGTGCGTTCGTCACAGGCGATGATAGCGCGCCCGTGCGGGGCAGGACCCGGAGAATTCACCGTCGGCCGTGCTCCATCCTGGCGACCGGCTTGATGTCGATCAATGGGGTGCCGTCGAGGCAGTCCAGACCGCGCACCCCGACCCGGTTGTCGTCGATGGACACGATCGCCACCTCGGCCAACGCGACCGGGTTCGGCCGGTGCGGCGATCTGAGGGCGAAGGTGCCGCGCAGCGGCCCCACCCCGCGACGCAGCTGCTGGAGACGCCCACGATCGACCCCCTCGAACCAGTAGAGCACCGCGATCCGGTCGCCGCATCCGAGACCCATCAGGGCCGGCTGGTAGCGGAGGGCGAGGACCAGGCAGCACATCGGTCCCGCCGGGTCAACGTAGCTGGGGCAGTCCTCGAGCCGCCGGTACGGCGTCTCGATGTGCCCGATCGGCCGCAGCACCGCCGTCAACTCGTCACGGAGCACGGCTCAACCGTCCACGAGGCCGAGCCGCTCATGCCACGAAGCGATCGACTCGTCCGGGTAACGCGGAAACAGCTTGTCACCGGAATCATGCCTGGTCGCGACCCACGGCGCCTTCCAGATGAAGGCCATCGGCGTCACGATCAACATATGGTGAAACCTCGACGAACGCGACTGCTCGCCTTCGATCGCCGCACTGGTGGCGTCATACGCCCCGTGCTCGACGATCAGCTGCTTGAGGAGACCGACCGTCCCAAGGTCGTGCGAGCGGAAACGACGGCCGGGGCCGATACCGATGGCGATACATGCGGCCGGTCGGATCTGCCTGCCCATTCTCGTACTCCGTGATCCCATGGTACCTCGATCGGGCTCACGGCCTGGCGGCGACCCCCACCAGCTTGGGACCCGTCACCGACAGGGAATCATCGCGGACGACCTGGTTCAGTGCAGAGCAGTCGAAGCCCGCCCGTTGGAACACCGCACGGGTGTCGCGGTTGAGGTTGCAGCCGCAGGAGACGCGGTTCCAGATCGGGTTGAGGCGGTCCTGCCACTTCCTGAGCCTCGGCGCCCGAGCCGCCACGTGCTCGAAGACGTGGACCCGGCCACCGGGCCTGAGCACGCGGAAGATCTCGGCGGCGGTCAGGTCCGGCTTCGGCAGCGAGCAGAAGACGAGGAACGAGATGACCGCGTCGAACTCGCCGTCGCCGAACGGCAGCTCGGTGGCGTCCGCCAGCCGGAGGTCGATCGAGGGCAGAGCGGTGCCGCCTTCGCGCAGGCGGATGATGCGCTGGGCGGTCTTCTCGAGCATGGCCTGCGACACCTCGATCCCCACAACCTCGGAGGCGGCCGCCGAATAGTGCGGCAGGTTCCGGCCGACGCCGACGCCGATCTCGAGAACCCGCCCCGCCGCGCTGGCGATGACCTCCCGGCGGTCGTCCTCGAACGGACGGGTCGCCAGATCACACAGGTAGGGAAAAACGAATCGTGCGTAGAGCCCCATGACCACCTTCGAACACCCGCAACCCGCGGGATCTCGGCGGCATTTCGCTCACCGGCCGGCGGCCTCAGCGAGGCCCCTAACCCGCATATCTCGCCAACTTCCTGCTTCGGCGTTCAACGAAGATCGGTCGAGGAGATCGGGACCTTCCGACGACGACACCTGTCGACCGGCGCCTTCATCCGGCGTCCAGCACCTTGGCGGCTCTGTCGAAGTCCTCATCCCTTACGTACAGTACGTAGGCGAAGCGGCCGCAGTCGGCGACGACGCCGCCCGACGCGTAGACGTTGATGTTGGCGTCATAGAGCTTGCGGTGGACCTCGGAGATGGCGCGGAGCTTGTCGTCGCCTCGCACGACCAAAGCGTGCTGCGGACCGTCGAGGTCGATGCCCGCCTTCTCCGCCGCCGCAACCAGACGGCTCGGCGAGCTCGGGAAGAGCACCAACTGTGTCTGATCGCCGCCCATCGGTATTGCGTTGAAGGCCATCAGACTGACGCCCGAGTCCGCAAGCTGCGACAGCAGCTCGTAGGCGGCCCCGGGCTGGTCCTTGACCATGGCGTGGTAGTAGTCCGCACACACGATGCTAGCTGACACGACGGCCTCCTCCTGAGTCACGAGGTCCAAGAATACGGCGAAGCTCGACGGCGGGGCAGATCACAACTCCTTGACCGCCCCTACGAGGTCGAGTATTGCGCGCTTGCCGTCCTCGAAGAACATCAGGGTGTTCTCCTGGGCGAAGAGCGGATTGGGAATGCCGGCGAAACCCGGGCTGAGGCTGCGCTTGATCACCACGACGGTCCGCGCCTTGTCAACGTCGATGATGGGCATACCCGCGATCGGGCTATGCGGGTCGGTCCTCGCGACCGGGTTCACCACGTCGTTGGCGCCGACGACGACGGCAACGTCGACCTGCGCCATCGTGGGGTTGATGTCGTCCATCTCCACGAGCGCCTCGTACGGAACATCGGCCTCGGCGAGCAGCACATTCATGTGGCCGGGCATGCGCCCCGCCACCGGGTGAATGGCGTACTCGACGCTGGCGCCGCGCGCCTCGAGCGCGTTGGCCAGATCGCGCACGGCATGCTGCGCCTGCGCGACCGCCATGCCGTAGCCCGGCACGAAAACCACCCGCTGGACGCCGTCCAGGAGCATGGCGACCTCGTCCGCCGAGGTGGATTTCACGGTACGGTAGACGTCGTCGGCATCGCCGGCGGCGGCAGATGGCGCCATGGTGCCGAAGAGCACATTGACCAGTGAGCGGTTCATGGCCTTGCACATGATGTTGGTGAGGATGACGCCCGACGCACCGACGAGAGAGCCGGAAATGATCAGCACGTTGTTGTTGATGACGAAGCCGGTGGCCGCCGCCGCGAGACCGGAGTAGGAGTTGAGCAGCGCGATGACGACCGGCATGTCAGCGCCGCCGATCGACAGCGTCAGAATGACGCCTAGCACGCCGGCGACGGCGACCAGCAGCCAGAAAAGCGGCTGGTTGCCCGGCTCGAGCACGACCAGCACGCCGAGGCCGACGGCGATGGCCGCCGAGGCGATCTTGACGGCGTCCATGCCCGGGAATCGCTCCTTCTTCGTCAGCAGCACGCTCGCGATGAGAACGCCGCACGCCGCGATCGACCAGGACCGCCATCCGGCGGCGAGGTGGGTTGCGGCGTATGCCACGGCCCCGGCGGCGACGATCGCCGAGAATCCGTATTTGACGAGCCTCTGCCACAGGTGGAGCTTCCACGTGACGGCCAGGAACTCGGCGAGCTTGCCGAACGCAACGTAGCTGCCGAAAAATGTGACCGAGCCGATGATCGCCGAGGCGACAGTTGCGATGCGCATCTGCAGGCTGGCGTCGGCCGAGGGTGATGCCACCACCGCGACGATGGCCGAACCGGCCACCAATATGGACGCAGCGCCGCCGAAGCCGTTGAAGAGCCCGACCAGCTCGGGCATCGACGTCATCTTGACCCGCGTGGCGGCGACGGCGCCGACCACCGCGCCGGCGGCGATGCCGATGAGAATGTAGGACCAGTCGTAGCGATCGCTGAGCAGGGTGGCGGCCACCGCGAGTGCCATGCCGAGAGCCCCGGCACGGTTACCGCGTACGGCCGTGCGTGGGTGGGCCATCCACCTGAGGTCGAGTATGAAGAGAACCGCAGCCACGAGGTAGGCGATGTTGACGACCTGCTGAGAGAGCATGTGCCGCCCCTACTTCTTTCGTTGACTGAACATCTTCAGCATGCGGTTGGTGACCAGGAAGCCGCCGACCACGTTGACGGTCGCGAAGGCCACGGCGAAGGTGGCAAGGATCTTTGAGATCCAGGGATTGCCGATCGCTCCGGCGAGGATCAATGCGCCGATCAATGTGATGCCTGAAATCGCGTTCGAACCCGACATCAGGGGCGTGTGCAGCGTCGGAGGGACCTTCGTGATGACCTCGAAGCCGACGAAGATCGCCAGCACGAAGACCGTCAACAGCATGACGAGATCGCTCATGAGCCTGCTCTTCCCTGGGGAACGCCGCCGAGGGCCTCCAGGACCTGTTCGTGGACCACCGAGCCGTCCCTGGTGATCAGGGTGCCGCGGGTGATCTCGTCTGAGAGGTCGATAACGAGCTCGCCCTCCTTGACAAGGTGGGTCAGGAAGGTGGTCACGTTCTTGGAGTACATCTGGCTGGCATGGTAGGGCACGTCGGACGGGATGTTGAGCGGTCCGAGGATCGTGACCCCATTTCGGTCCACCCGCTGTCCGGGTTCGGTCAGCTCGCAGTTGCCGCCGCGTTCTGCAGCCAGGTCGACCACGACCGAGCCGCGCCGCATGCCGTCGACCATCTCGCGCGTGACGAGAACCGGCGCCTGCTTGCCGGGAATGGCCGCGGTCGTGATCACCACGTCGCTCTCGGCGACGACGTTGAGCATCATTTCGCGTTGCTTGGCGTAGAAGTCCTCGCCGAGCTCCTTCGCGTACCCGCCGGCGTCCTCTGCGGTGCCGGTCTCGAGCTCGAGCTCGACGAACTTGCCGCCCAGGCTCTCCACCTGTTCGCGGACGACGGGCCGCACGTCGTAGGCGTGCACGATGGCGCCGAGCCGCCGCGCGCTGGCGATGGCCTGCAACCCCGCCACCCCTGCGCCTACGACGAACACACGGGCCGCGGCCAGCGTACCAGCGGCGGTCATCATCATCGGAAATAGCTTGGGCAGGGCGTCGGCTGCCAGCAGCACCGCCTTGTACCCGGCGATGGTCGCCATCGACGACAAGATGTCCATGCTCTGCGCCCGCGTGATTCGCGGCATCATCTCCATCGAGAAGAGCGTTGCCTTCGTCGCGGCCACTGCACGGGTCGCCTGGTGTTCGGTCAGTGGCTCGCAGGTGCCGATCAACACCTGGCCCGCTCTCATCCTCTCGACGTCGGGTTCGCCTTCAGCAGGATTTGCACCGAGGCACCGGACCTGGAGAACGACGTCGGCCCGCTCGAAAACAGCATCGCGGTCCGCCACGAGCTCCGCCCCTTTGTCGGAGTAGCCCTGGTCATCGTAGCCGGCGGCCTCGCCTGCGCCCGCCTCTATTACGACATCAAGGTGAGCGCGTTTGAGCTGCTGCACGCCTGCCGGAACGAGGGCGACACGCGCCTCTCCCGGAAATGTCTCCTTGACCACCCCGATGATCATCGCTATTGACACCTTCTTCGCTACGTTGAACAGAGCACACGGGTCAGAAAGTCCGGTTTTCGGACAAAGCCTGTCATGAATTCAGTAACTTGCTTCGTTCTCTATCGTTCACCAGTCAATATAGAGTTGCCGATGCTTTCCTAACGGTCCGAGATCAGCGGCTCGCACCCGCCGCGGGTGAGGGTCCGCTGGTACGAGGTGTCAGCCCCGATCTTTCGACTTGAGGGGGTATTTCTTTGGGTTTTCAATCGAGTCAACTGTCAGGTCGATGTCCAGTTCGGGCCAATAGAGGTGATGAGGTTGCGGCCGCTCGAGCTTCAGAACTGAACCGACAGGGGCATTTCGGAACCAGGGGAAGTCCTCGAACGACATGAACAGTTCACAGTCAGAGTGCTCAGCCGAATTGCCTTCTGGATCTCACCACAACTCTCCCTTACCTTTCCATCTTGTTCCTGCGAATTTAGTAAGCCATTCTTTCATCATTTTCTCCTTAAATTTCCTCTATACAGTTTCCTGAAGGTATTTAGAGCCTACCGACCGCGGGAGTTGAGCGGCCATGTTGACGAAGCGGCGCACGCTTGAGCGCGGCGCGAGGAGGCGATGGTCCGCTGGAAAGAAATGTTAGGTGTATCGAGCGGAGGCCAAGAGCTGGAATCAGCCGCGCGATTCATCAGACTCGGGCCGAATGTCGGCAACGCTGTCCGGTTTACGATCCTTCATAGTCTCTTCTCTCCTGGTTCGTCGCCAGTCGAGCGCTGATGATTCGTATTGAGTCACTGCGCTCGGCATGGGATACCACAATCAACCTACCACGAAACGTCTGACCGAGCGGCAGATAACGAACCTCGCCCATACTGTGATCCGGATCCGAAACCGTCAGCGACAAAGGATCGGCAAATGCGCTCGTCGGAGTCGGGACAGATGGACGACCTCGAAACGCCGGCCCACCGGATCTTCGGCGAGGACGACGTGCGCGCCGAGCCCGACGCGGAACAGGACGACAACAGCGCCGGGCACAATCGGTGACGACGGCGTAACCCGCGCTGTCAATTTCGCAAACCCCGGATCATGACGACCACTCGACGCGGCACCGCTCCTCTGATTCCCGGAGATCCGACCGCCCAGCGGTTCAGGAACGAGCGCCGCCTCTCGAATCGGATCCCTCGAACCACCGGTTCGCACCCTCGCAGCAACCCCCCTTTTCGCAACCGACCCCGGCGTCCGGGCGCCGGGCTTTCTCGTCGCAGCGCCTCGGCACCAGTCCACACTGGGGTCAGCTGACGAGTGGTGCTGATGCGGTCAAAAAGCCCATGGCTGGCAGCTACTCGATCAACATAGCGTCGCCGTATGAGAAGAAGCGGTAGCCCTCCTGGACGGCCTCGGCGTAGGCTTCGAGCACCCGCTCGCGCCCGGCGAAGGCGCTGACCATCATCAGCAGGGTTGATCTGGGGAGATGGAAGTTGGTGAGCATGGCACCAACGCCCTGGAATCGATAGCCCGGTGTGATGTAGAGCTGGGTCCAGGCGTGGCCGGGCTCGGCGACGCCGCCACCTTCGGCGAGCGCGTCCTCGAGCGCCCGCACCGTGGTCGTGCCGACGCAGACGATTCGGCGGCCGTCGTCGAGGGAGCGGTTGACGGCGTCGGCGGTCGACTCAGAGAGGTGGTACCACTCGGGGTGCATCTCGTGGTCCTCGATCTCCTCGGTCTGCACCGGGCGGAAGGTGCCGAGGCCCACGTGGAGGGTCAGGAAGGCAAGCTCGGTCCCGTTCGACCGGATCCGCTCCAGCAGCTCGTCGGTGAAGTGGAGGCCGGCAGTCGGCGCCGCGACTGCGCCGGGATTCGAGGCGTAGACGGTCTGGTAGTCGAGGCGATCGCTCGCTGCTGCGCCATCGGGGCGATCAATGTACGGCGGCAGGGGCATCTCGCCCAGGACATCGAGGCGGGAAAGCTCCAGCGGCGGATCGAAGCGCAGCATCCAGCGGCCGTCGCCGAGGGCCTCCGTCGGGTAGACCGCGCCGCCGTCGTCGAGCACCAGGCGATCGCCCCGGCGGGCACGGGCCGACGGTCGCAGCAGGCTCTCCCAGAGGTCGTCCGCGACCCGCCGCAGGAGCAGCACCTCGAAGCGGCGGCCGGTGGCGCGGTGTGCCCGCAACCGGGCCGGGATGACACGGGTATCGTTGAGCAGCAACAGGTCGCCGGCGCGAAGGCGCTCCGGCAGCTCCGTCACGTGGCGGTGGGCCACCGAGCCATTGCCGCGGTCGAGCACCATCATCCGCGACGTCCCGCGCTCAGCAGGCTCCTGCGCCACAAGCTCGATGGGCAGCTCGAAATCGAAGGCATCCACGCGCATCGCGCGGCATGATACATGGGCTCGGGGAGGTGCAACGAAACGAGAAAGCGCAAATGGCTCCCTCACGCCCCGCGACCGAAGACCTCGAGAGATTGCGGTTGCGATGATCATCGCGACGCCATTCCCCGTTTGCGTCGGCTGGCGCACCCTGAAGAACCCGCCTCCAAAAGATGTCGAGTCGTTCCGCGGCCCGGGCCGAGGGTACAATCCCCGCATGTCCCGCTCCCACCGCCTCGGTCGGCTCGCCGAGTGGGCGGCGTTGCTGCTGCTGATGGCCAAGGGCTACCGCCCGCGCCACCGCAACTGGCGCGGCGCCGGCGGCGAGCTCGACCTGGTGGTGGAGCGGCGGCGCGAAGTCGTCTTCGTCGAGGTCAAAGCGCGCACCCACGGCCTCTACGGCGGGGCCCTCGGCGCACTCGACGCCAGCAAGAGGAAGATCCTGGTGCGGGTCTCTTCAGCGTACCTCGGCCGCTTCGGCCTGTGGGAGCGGCCCTGCCGCTACGACCTCGTCACTCTTGACCGCGAGGGCGGCGTCTTCCCGTGGCGCATCCGCCACTACCGAGATGTCTTTCAACCCGACCGCGGCCGGCTGATGTAGCTTCGGAATTCGTGCGCTCTTGAACCGTTGCCGGATGCAGGGTCCTGGGTGCCGGATGAACCTGGGCCATAACCGCCAGGACCGCCGTTGAATGGGCGTTCGGCAACTCCGAATCCGAAT
This sequence comes from uncultured Thermoanaerobaculia bacterium, assembly GCA_964609835.1. Lineage (GTDB taxonomy): Bacteria > Acidobacteriota > Thermoanaerobaculia > Thermoanaerobaculales > Sulfomarinibacteraceae > Sulfomarinibacter. Next base: position 16,454 of record CAZSTH010000044.1, on the reverse strand, counting down.
TTCAAACTCCGAATTCAGCTCTCTGCGCTCTGCACCTGCCGGCTGACTCTCGCCTCCTCCTCCTGGACCCCGAACAGCCCCTTGACGTCCTCGAGGATCCGGTACAGCACCGGCACCAGGATCAGGGTGATGGCGGTGGCGAAGACGATGCCGTAGCCGAGGCTGACCGCCATCGGGATCAGGAACCGCGCCTGCAGGCTGGTCTCGAAGATCATCGGCGTCAGGCCGAGGAAGGTGGTGGCGGTGGTCAGCAGGATCGGGCGGAAGCGACGCTCCCCGGCCTCGCGGATCGCCTGCTCGACGGTGGCGCCCTCGGCCCGCATGCGGTTGACGAGGTCGATGAGGATCAGCGAGTCGTTGACCACGACTCCGGTCAGCGCGACCATCCCGAACATCGAAAGCATGGTCAGGTCGAGGCTCATCAACAGGTGGCCGATCACCGCCCCGATCAGGCCGAACGGAATCGCCGACATGATGATGAGCGGCTGCGAGTAGGAACGGAACGGAATCGCCAGCAACGCGAAGATCGCCAGCTGGGCGATCAGGAAGTTGACCCGCAGGCTGCCGAGGGACTCGTTCTGCTCGCGCTGCTCGCCCTCGAAGTCGAAGCTCAGCCCCGGATAGTCGCGAACCAACCTGGGCAGCACCCGGTTGCGGAGACTGGCATTGATCTCGTTGGCGTTGACCACGGTTTCGTCGACGTCCGCCGACACCGTCACCACGCGCCGCCGGTCGGAGCGGTTGATGGTGGCGAATCCCCGCCCCTCGTCCACCGTGGCGACGGTGGCGAACGGCACCTCGCTGCCGTCGGACAGACGAATCCGCATTTTCTCGATGTCGCCGAGCGACTGACGTTCGTCCTCCGGGTAGCGCACCATCACCCGCACGTCGTCGCGCCCGCGCTGGATCCGCTGCACTTCCTGGCCGTAGAACCCTGCGCGCACTTGGCGCGCGAGGTCCGACAGCGTCAAACCAAGGGTCCTGCCCTCGGGGGTGAGCGCGAGCTTGAGCTCCTTCTTGCCGGCCAGGAATGAGTCGGCCACGTCCTCGGTGCCCGGGTACTCCGCGATAATCCCCTTGAGCCGATCGACCGCAGCCAGCAGGGTGTCGAAATCACGGTGGGCGAGCTGTACGCTGATCGGGTCGCCGGCCGAGAACAGATTGGACTGGAACGTCAGTGTGACCGCGCCCGGCACCTCCCCCACCAGCTCGCGCCACCGGTTGAGGAGCGTCGCGGACCTCACGTCGCGGTTCTCGGATCCCAACAGCTCGACGTTGACCTCGCCGAGGTGCGACGAGTCACCGCCAGTGGAGGCCGAACGCATCGGGCCCCGCCGTCCGACCGACGGCTGCTGGCCGACCGTGGACGAGATGTGGCGTACGATTGACGGCACGCCTTCGGGCGTGCCCTCGTCGTACTCCTCCGCCACCCGGCGCGCGGCCTCCTCCATGCGGCGCAGCGCGGCTTCGGTCTGCGCGGCCGGCGTACCCTGCGGCATGGTCAGCGCGGCGATCATATTGTCGGCGTCGACCTTCGGCATGAAGCTGAACTTGAGGAAACCTCCGGCCACCAGCGCCCCGCTCAGCAGCAACGCCACCAACGCGACCGACACCGTCAGGTACCGCCACTCGAGCGCGAACGCCAGCGACTTCCGGTACGCGCCCTGGACCCACCACCGCAGCAGCGCCTGCATCCGGCGCTGCAGTCCGTCGAGGACGCCGGTGATGGGCCGCGTGATTCGGTTGAAGAGGGCGCCGTCGCCGGAGAGGTGGGCGGGCAGGATCAGCAGCGCCTCCACCAGCGACGCCAGCAGCACCGCGATCACCACCACCGGGATCTGGCGCATGACCTTGCCCATGGTGCCGGACACGAAGAGCAGCGGCGCGAACGCCGCGACCGTGGTGATGATCGCGAAGGTCACCGGCATCGCCATCTCTCGGACGCCACGGATCGCGGCGTCGAGCGGGCGCATGCCCTGTTCGAGGTACTCGAAGATGTTCTCGCCGACCACGATGGCGTCGTCCACGACGATGCCGAGGACGACGATGAAGGCGAAAAGCGAGATCATGTTGATGGTGACGTCGAAGTACGGGAGCAGCGCCAGGCCGCCGAAGAACGAGATCGGGATGCCGAGAGTGGTCCAGAAGGCGAGCCGGAAGTTGAGGAACAGCGCCAAACAGGCGAAGACCAGGATCAAACCGAGGCGGGCGTTGCGGAGCAGCAGCCCGATGCGCTGCTTGAGGATGATCGAGTCGTCGTCCCAGGAGTCGACCGCGACACCGGCCGGCAGCCGTTCCTCGAGATCCCGGATGTAGCGCTTGGTGGCGTTCGCCACCTCTAACGCCCCTTCTTGACCGACCCGGTAGACCTGAATCAGCGCCGCGCGACGGCCGTTGAAGCGGGTGGCGGTGTCGGTGTCCACGAAACCGTCGATGACGGTGGCGACCTCCGCCAGGAAGACCTGGGCGCCGTCGGGACGGGTCACCACGACGATGTCCTCGAACTCGCTGCCGCGGTAGCGCTGGCCCTTGGTGCGGAGCAGGATCTCGCCGCCGGCGGTCTTGACCGCGCCGCCGGGGAGATCGAGCGACGAGCGCCCGACGGCGTCTGCCACCTGATCGAAGCTGAGCCCGTACCGGCGCAACGCCTCCTCCGAGACCTCGATCGAGATCTCGTAGTCGCGAACGCCGGCGGTCTCCACCTGCGAGATCCCCTGGATGGTGGTCAACTCGTCTCGCACCTGCTCTGAGAGCGCCTTCAGGGTCTTTTCCGACGCGTCGCCGTGGAGCACGACGGTGATCACGCGGCGCCTCGTCTCGCCCTCCGCCACAACCGGCTTCTCGGTCTCGGCCGGGAAGGTCTCGATGCGGTCGACAGCCGCCTTGACGTCGTCCAGCACCTTGCGGTCGTCGGCGCCCTCCTCGAGCTCGACCGTCACCGTGCCGAGGTTCTCCATCGCCGCCGAGCGGATTCGCTTGATGCCCTCGATGGATGCGATGGCTTCTTCGACCCGGACGCACACGCCCTCCTCGGCCTCGGCCGGCGAGGCGCCGAGATAGGGTACGCGGATGGTGATGATGTCGGTGTCGAGCTCGGGGAAGACCTCGATGACCACGCTCGCGAGTGCCAGGCCGCCGGCGACGAAGATGAAGGCCATCAAGATGTTCGAGGCGACGTGGTTGGAGGCGAACCAGGCGAGAGGTCCGTGGCGGCTGGTTTTCATACAGCACCTCTCGCGATTCGCTGATCGCGAATCGCAGGATGGCGGGCGGCCTGCTGATCCGAGATCGTCTCGCTGCCGGCAGGTGCGTCCGCAGTTCCGCTTTGGTCGTTCGCGATTCGGAGCGCCATTCCGTCAGTGACGGCGTCGAGCGAGGTCAGGACCACCAGGTCGCCGTCGCCGAGGCCGCTGCGAATCAGCGATCCATCGCGATCGGCGCGCGCGATCTCCACCTCGCGGATGTCCATGACGCCGTCGTCGAACACCCACACGCGGTTGCCGTCGTGGATCGCGTAGCGAGGCACCTCGACCACGTTCTCGAGCGTGCGACCGAAGATCGTCACGTCGACGAAGGTCCCGGGCAGGAGAGCTGGCCGCTCGTCAGTGGCGTCATAGGGGCGCTCCACCTCGGCCACCACGTGAACCATGCGCGAGCTCTGGTCCACCTGCGCCTCCATGCGGGTGATCCGCGCCGTCCAGGTCGAGGTGGTGCCGCCGAAGCTGGCGCTGACCTCGGCCCGTGATCCACGACCTCCGCTGCGGCCGGGAACGTCGAACCAGGCCACCTCGCGGGTGTCGAGCGGCACCCGAACCTCGACGGCCTCGATGCCGTAGACCTGGGCCAGCCGCGTACCCATGGTTACGAACTGGCCGACATCGACACTCTCCGAAACCACGACGCCGTCGAACGGTACGGAGATGCTCGTGCGCTCCAGGTTGAGCTCGGCGGCCGCCAGATCGGCCACCGTTGCGTCGAGCTCGGCACGCGCCTGCCGGATCTGCGGCTCACGCACCACGAGGCCCGACGGCGGCTTCTTGCCGGGGTGGAGCTCGTCCCACTCCTGGCGCGCCACCTCGGCCTCGGCCTCCTCCCGTTGGAGGGTCACGCGGGCACGGGCAACCGCCGCCCGCGCGCGCTCCACCGCGAGCTCGTAGTCTCGCGGATCGACCACCACCAAGGGCTCGCCGGCCCCGAAGAATCCGCCGGCCACCAGCGACGGACTGACCCTGATCACCTTGCCGGAGACCTGGGGAACCACTTCCACCGCAACCTTCGGCACCACCTCACCGTGGCCCGTCACCTGCACCGGGAGGTCTTTCACCTCCGCCGGCATCACCTCGACGAGTGGTCCCAGCGGGGGGCGCTCGGCGCGGGGCGGCGCTTTGCGGGCGGAGGCGAGCAGCGCGGCCGCGGCGACACCGGCAACCAGGACGACGATAGGAATGATGAGCTTGAGGGCTTTGATGGACATCAGGACACCTCGTTTGAATTCGGAATTCGGAGTTCGGAATTCGGAGCTCGTCCTCGAGCTTGAGAGGCCGGCGATCGGCCGGGGTCGGTTTCGGCCCCGGAAGACATGGGGTCAGTGCCCCAGTCGCCGCCGAGAGCGAGGAAGAGGTCGATTCGCGCGTTCCAGACATCGACTGTAGCGGTGATGATGGCCTGTTCGGCGAGCCGCAGCCGTCGCTCGGTCTCGAGCACCGTCAGCAGCGAGCCGACGCCGCGCTGGTATCGCTCCTTGGCGAGGCGGTCGGCGGCCCGCGCCTCGTCGATGCGGTCGCTCGAGAACTCGTAGTTGCCGCGGGAGGCCTCACCGAGGACCAGCGCCTCCTCCACTTCGCGCAGGGCGTTGAGCACCGCGCCGGCGTAGACCGCCGCCGCCTGCTCCGCGCGGGCTCTCGCCGCAGCGACGTCGGCCCGCCGCTGGCCACCGGAGAAGATCGGACCGACGAGGCCGAGCACCGCGTTGTAGACCAGCCCGTCGGTGAGACTGAGGTCGTTGATCGTGTCGGCCGAGGAACCTGCCGAACCGGTCAGGCTGAGATCGGGGTAGAGGCTGGCGATGGCCGACCCGATGCCGTAGGTCGCCGAGGCGAGCTGCATCTCGGCATGGCGGAGGTCCGGACGCCGGTCGAGCAGCGCCGCCGGCAGCCCGAGCGGGACCGGCTCGAGCGTCGGCAGTGCAGGCAGGGTCTCGGGAGTCGGCTCCACGCTGCCGGGCCGGCGGCCCACCAGCACGTCGAGCGCGAGCCGCGCCTGCTCCAGTGAACCCTCGAGGACCGCCTCGGACGCGCGCGCCGAGGAGTAGTTCTCGCGCGCGAGGTAGAGCTCGACCGCCTCGGCGATTCCCGAGCGGTAGCGGCGCTCGACCGTCCGCAGGGTCGACTCCCAGCTGGCCGTGATCTGGCGGCTGATGTCGAGCGCCCGCGCGGTCGTCGCCACCAGCACCCGCGCCCGCACCACGCCGGCCACCACCGAGTGGACAACGGCCTCGCGGGCGGCCCGCTCGGCGAGCAGGCCGGCCCACGACGCCTGCCGCGTGCGCTTCAGCCGTCCGAAGAGGTCGGCCTGCCAGGCCACGTCGAGGCTCGCCGAGAAGGTGGTGGAGTCGATCTGCCGCCGGCCGATATTCGGCAGCACGAAGGACACCTGCTGCTCGGACACCGCGGCGCCATAGCCGATCTGTGGCAGCCGCGCGCCGCCCGCGCGGCGCAGAGCAGCCTCTGCCTCGAGCACCCGCGCCGCTGCCGCGCGGAGATCGGTGTTGCTTACGAGCGCTATCTCCACCAGCTCCGCAGTGGTCTCGTCGCCGAACTCGCGCCACCAGGGTGACACCTCGGGTACGACCGTCGAGGCCTCGCTCCCGCCATGGACGTAGGCTTCGGACAGGTCCGCGGCCGTCTGCGGTCGCTCGGGGTCGGGGCCCAGCGTGCAGCCGGCCAACAGCGCAGCGGCAGCCGCTGCCGTCGAAAACACTCGAAGCGTGGTCATGCGTCTCTCTCCAACAGCTCGGAATCTCTGTCGGCGCAGGCCCGAATGCCGCCGACCGAAAAGCGGACGAAGTGGGCGATGTAATCGCTGAACCGTTCCGGCATCACGCCGCACCGTCCGTGCTCCGCGAACAGGTGGTGGGCCTTGATGGCGTGCAGCAGCTGGCCGACCAGCGACATCGTGCACAGGCAGGCCGTCCGCTCATCCATCGAAGGTCCAATCTTGGTCAGGGCGGCCACCGCGCGCTCCATCAACGGATCGATGAACTCGGTCAGGAAGACCCCTTCCGGCAAACGCGGCGCGATCATCTCCCGCGACACGAAGTCGAGGAACAGCCGCCCCTCGCTCGACTCGACCAGCGGGTCGAGGAAGACCTGCGCCAGTCCGGCCACGAATTCCTCGAGGGTCGGCACCGGATCGCGCGCGATCAGCTCGCCCATGACCTCTATCCGGCGGTCCCGCAGAGTGCCGAGCATCGAGCGGAAGGACTCCAGGTAGAGCTTGTCCTTGCCCCCGAAGTGGTAGTTGACCGACGCCACGTTGCACTCCGCCTCGGCCGTGATATCGCGCACCGACGTCGCCTCGAAGCCGTTGTCAGCAAATAACTTCCGCGCTGCAAGGAGGATTCGATCCCGGGTGTCCTCGGCCTCGAGCTGGTGTAATGCGGTGTCGGCTCCCGGCCTCATCTCGTCTCCCAACATTCGTTTCAAACGGAACTATAAAACGAACGTTTGAAACTGTCAACAAAATGTCACCACGATGTCACAGAGATTCGCCGCGGACTCTTCCGGGGCACGTGCGCCCCGCGGAAGAACCGTCATTCCACGATGCAGCTTTGCGGCTCGCATCGGGCCGCGAACCTGGTTCGGGAGTCAGGATTTCCGATACCGGGCGACGAACCTCTCGATCAGCTGACGGGTCGAGCTGTCGTGATGGGTCAGGTCGACGTCGGCCCCCTCCAGCAACTCCCGTTCCTCGCCGAGGATGGCGCCGGCGAGGATTTTGCCGAGCTCGACCCCCCACTGGTCGAAGCTGTTGATCCGCCACACCACACCCTGCACGAAGATGGCGTGCTCGTAGAGCGCGATCAACAGCCCAAGGCTGCGCGGGGCCAGGCGGTCGACGAGGATGGTGTTGCTGGGGCGGTTGCCCTCGAAGACCTTGTGCGGTGCGAGGAACCCGACCTCGGCGTCTCCGAGGCCGCGCTCGCGCAGCTCGGCCTCGACCTCGGCGGCCGTGCGGCCGCGCATCAGGGCCTCGGTCTGGGCGAAGAAGTTGGCCATCAGCTTGAGCTGGTGATCGCCGATCGGATTGTGGGAGTCGATGCAACCGATGAAGTCGCCGGGCACCAGCTCGCTTCCCTGGTGGATGAGCTGGAAGAACGCGTGCTGGCCGTTGGTGCCGGGCTCGCCCCACACCACGGGCCCGGTGGCGTAGTCGACTCTGCGGCCGTCGCGGTCCACGGTCTTGCCGTTGGATTCCATGTCAGCCTGCTGGAGGTAGGCGGGGAAGCGCTCGAGGTATTGATCGTAGGGAAGGATCGCCTTGGTGGCGGCGCCGAAGAACGAGCGATACCACACCTCGAGCAGCGCCAGCAGCACCGGCGCGTTGCGCTCCAGAGGAGCTCCGGCAAAGTGCCGGTCCATGGCGTGGCCGCCCTCGAGCAGCTCCTCGAACCGCCCGAACCCGACCGCGATCGCCACGGTCAGCCCGATCGCCGACCAGCTCGAGTAACGGCCGCCGACCCAATCCCAGAACTCGAATCGGTTCCCGGCGTCGATTCCGAATGCCTCCACCGCCTCGGTGTTGGTGGACAGCGCGACGAAGTGTTTCGCCACCGCAGCGTCGTCGCCCAGCCCTTCAACCAACCATCTGCGGGCGGTTCGCGCGTTGGTCATGGTCTCCTGGGTGGTAAAAGTCTTGGAGGCGACCACGAACAGCGTCCTCGCCGGATCGAGCCCGCGGGTCGCTCCCGCGAAGTCGGTCGCATCGACGTTGGAGACGAAGCGCACCTCCGGCCCGTCGCAGTAGGGGGCGAGCGCCCTGCAGATCATCTCCGGCCCGAGGTGGGACCCGCCGATGCCGAGGTTGACGACGGCGGAGATCGGAAGCCCCGTGTATCCCGTCCACTCACCCGACCGCACCGCGTCCGAGAAACGCCGCATCTTCTCGAGCACCCGGTGGACATCGGGCATGACGTCGTCGCCATCGACAGCGATCGGGCTGCTCGTACGGTTGCGGAGCGCGACGTGAAGCACCGCCCGGTCCTCGGTCCAGTTGATGCGGCGGCCGGCGAACATGGCGGCCGCCGCCTCGGTGACGCCGCTCGCGCGCGCGAGCTCGACCAGGAGTCGGGTGGTCTCGTCGGTGATCCGGTTCTTCGAGTAGTCGAGGAGCAGGTCTTCGACCTCGATCCGGTAGCGGTCGCCGCGCCCGGGGTCACGCTCGAAGAGCTCGCGCATCTGGAGGTCGCGGATCTCGGCATGGTGTCGGCGCAGCGCCTTCCAGGGCTCGGTCTCTGTCAGCGGCGTACCGGCGCGCACCGCGCGATCGATGGGCGAATCGAAGAGCATGGCGTTCCCTCCCCGTGAACGCCACCGAGGATAGCGCACGTGGGTTCGGGTCCGGTGTCAGAGTCTCGAGCCTCGGGTCACGAGCCTCGCGCCTCGGGAGGGGGTGGGCGGGCGGAATGGCTTCAGCTGCTCGCCCACTCGAGGGCGGCCGCAGGATCCGCCGACAGCAGCTCCATCAGCTCGTCGGTGGGCATGCGCCCGCGCGCCGTGTACTGCTCGAGAAAGCCCTCCGCCGCCGCCAGCTGCGGAGCGCCCACGAAGTCCGGCGGCAGCGCACGCGCTCCTTCGAGCGCGAGGCCCCACAGACCGCAGGCGAGCTCGCGGAGCACCGGATCGCGGACGCCGTCGACCGCCGCGCGGCGCCAAAAATCAGACAGATTGCGCCGCACCGGTGCCAGGAGATCGATCGCGGCCTCCCTCGCCGTGTCGTCGTACAGGAGGCTGGTCATCAACGTGATCGGTACGGAGCGGATCGGTCCGGGCAGGGCCTCGCCGGCCCGCAGCTCGAGAAAGCCGCGCGGCCGGACCTCGAAAAACAGGGTCGTCACGTGAATCTCGAGGTCGGCGATCGTCGGCCAGCCCAAGCGCGGATGACCATCGGTGAGCCAGCGTTGAAAGCTGCATCCCGGCGACCCGGGCTCGAAGTGGCTGTCGCCGGTCCGGATCAGCATGACATCGGCCTCGAGTGCCGCCTGGCCCCACTCCAGCCGCGGATCGTCGCCGACGCCTTCGGTCAGCAGGCGGGGAAACCCGCTGCGGGTCGGATCCAGCTCCTGCCACGCCCGCGCACGGCTGCAGACCGCTCCGAATCCGGGGCTGCAGGCGAAGGACGCGGTCAGCAGCGGGCTCGCCAGATTCGCCGCCAGCCAACGCTGCTGCCAGACGCCCTCCGGGCCGAGGTCGAGGTTGATCTGGAGGCTTGCCGTGTGGCGCATCATGATCGCGCCCCAGTGCCCGCGTTGGCGGTAGTAGGCCGCCTGCGCCGTGTACCGGCCGGCCCGCAGCTGCTGCGGCACAGTCTCTACATCGTGCCACACGTCGATGCCGATCGCCGCCAGGCCCACGTCGTGGCGGCCGAAGGCCCGGCGCAGACGGCCGACCACGTCGTCCACGTCGCTGACGGCGCCGACCACCGACTCGTAGACCGGGGTCGAGAACTCCACCTGCGCACCTGGCTCGAAGGTCAGGCGGCCGCCGGTGTCGACGTTGTACTCGACCGCGCCGAGCGGCAGCGTGCTGCGGGCGACGAAGCGGTCGTCGTCAGCCACGAGCTCGTCAACGATCTCGAACACGCCGCCGCTCGGACACGACAGCAGCAGCCGCCCGGACGGCCGTCCGTCGCGGTCCCTCCGCACGGGAAAGAACTCCGGCTCGAGGCCGATGCCGCCGAGCTTCGGCGCAGGACCAGGGTCCGGAAAGGCCAGCCGGCCGGCATGCTCGCGCGCCTCGTCCAGTGACAGCGCAGATTTTCGATCGGTGGTGGGCATCGTCCTCCCGTCGCGCCCACGCACGATACACGGAGAGTCGCTCGAAACCAACCACCTCCCCGGTCTGATGGTGGATGCTGGATGCCGACGACTGGATGCCGGATCCACCCACCCGCTTCGGGACATCCCCAAACGTCCGACGTCGGCTTGCTTGACCATCCAACATCCGGAGAGGTGAACGGGGCAAGAAAAAACGCGGCCGAAGCCGCGTTGGTAACGGGTCAGGTGCTGCAGATCACTCGCCGGGCGGATTCTTGAACTCGTGAATCGCCGCGCTGTTCATCAGGTTGTCGGCATAGACCACCGCCTTGGAGTGGCCGTCATCCATGTGGCACTGGTTGCAGGTCTCCTGGCTCGGGATGATGAGCCCGTTCGCCAGCGAGGCCTCACGATCCTTCATGATGCTCATCTTCTTGTAGTCGCCGCCCGGTCCGTGGCAGGCTTCGCACTGGACTCCGGGAAGGTCAGCGCTGGCGTTGGTGGCGTGGCACTTGAGGCAGTCGTCGGAGAACGCCGGGTCGGTCGAGGCCTTGGCCTTGTCGAGTGAGCCGGCGTGAGTCGTGGCTTCCCACGAGGAGTACTGCACCTTGTGACACATCTTGCACTTGTCCGCGCCGACGTACTCGTGGTCCTGTGCGGTCACCGCCGCAGCCGCCAGGGCCAATGCCGCCACCGCGATCAAGAGACTGAATTTTCTCATCGGGTCCTCCCTGTTTGCTCCTGCGCACTCGGCGCTGATCGACTCTACCACCGCACACTCGCGGTTTCAACGATGACGCTGCGGTGACGGTTTCACCACTGCAGCGGGCCGCCCCGCCGCCGACAATCACACAATCCCCCACCCTGATCGTCAAACCAAATAGCTGAGCGCACGTTACTTGAAAGTTTGTAAAGTCATTCAACGACCTACCAGCGGGACGGGTCGAGGCGGTCGAAGACCAGCAGTCCGCTGAATGTGGTCCTGCGGTTGATCACCAGCTCGCCATTGCCCGGATTGATGGTCAGAGGGAGGTGCTCGAGGTGCGAGGACGGCGGCCTCCCGAGGTCGAGCACCGCGCGCCGCGACCACACCCACTCACCCACCGCAGCCTGCCACAGCTCGACCTCGTCCCCCGCCCGCCGCAGCTGCCACAGCCACTGACCGTCGTCGCTCCACACCAGCCGGGTCGGCGAGTCGCCCACCTTGAACGGTAGGCCGCCGTCTGCCGGAACCACCCAGGCGCCCTGGTCGGGGTCCGAGTCCTGGGTCCAGACCGAGTAGGCGATCCACTCGCCATCGCGGCTCCACCGCGGGTAGTCGCCGCCTTCGGGGGTCAGCCGTAACGGTTCGCCACCGGCCGCCGACACCAACCAGACGGCGATCGGCGATCCCGCAGCGTAGGTCAGCGAACGCCCGTCGGGCGACCAGCTCGGGTATTCAGACGGCTCCACGTCGGTGGCGAGGGCCACCGGTCGGCCACCGGAGCGCGAGACCACCCGCAGCTCGGTGCCGCCGTCCGGTATCTGCGCGAGGTAGGCGATGTGTTCACCGGTCGGAGAAATGGACGGGCAGGACGCATCCTCCGAAGGGTCACTGATCGCGATCTCGACGCCCGACGGCTGGCGCAGGAAGAGCGTCGCACGTCCCGCTACGTACCGCCTGTAGGCGACCACACCGACGGCGTCCACGCTCCCCCACCCGCTCTCGGCAACCCCGCACAGCAGGCAGCTCCAGCCGTCGCCGTCCGGGTCGACCGAAATCAAGTCGTTGGTGGCATTGCGGCGCACGATCGCGAGACGATCGCCCTGCGGCGAGAGGGCCGGGTCCCACAGGCGATCCACACGCGGCAGCAGGGTCTCTTCACCGCGAGCCGACAGCTGCACCAATCGACCATCCAGCGACGCGACGAGCGACCGTCCCGACGGTGCCCAGCTGACACCGAAGATCTGACGGCCCCGCTCGAGCCACGGCCCCGCCGGCCCGTCGATGTTCCTCGCGACGAACAGGCTGTCCGGCACCCCGGCAGGGCCCGCCAGCAGGGCGAAGCCGCCGCTCGGCCGCGGCTCGGCCCGGTACCAGGAACGTCCTGGCTCCGCCTCCCGCACCTCGACCGCCTCCCGGCGGCTGATGGAGTAGCGGTAGAGGCTGAAGCCCTGATCACCGACCTCGCGCGAGAACAGCAGCGTGTCCGGGTCGAGCCACGATCCCCCGGTCGCGTTCGCCAGCTCGGTGGTCGCCTGGCCCCCGATCGCCGGGACCACCCGCAGCGACGGCTCTCCGCCGACGATCACCTCGATCAACAGCGCCTTACCGTCAGGGGAGTAGCGGGGCAGCGACAGTGCCTCGGCCTGCTGACCGGTGACCAGGGTTCGGGTCATGCCGGTCGCGGCGTCCACCGAGACGACCTCGCTCCGGCCGACCTGATTGCGCGCCACCGCAAGCTCCCGGGCACTCGGACTCCACGCGGGCTCGTGCAAGGTTCCGACGGTGTCGACCAGGGAGCTCACCTGCCACGAGCCCGGGTCGGGGCGCTTCCGCTCGGTCCCGACTCGCCCCGCGGCGAGCCCCGCCGCGATTCCGACCGCGAGTGCAGCGGCCGCCGCCACGCCCGCGGTGACAGCCGATCTCCTCCGTCGCAACGACACGGCTTTCATGGTGCTGGAGCCGAGCGCCACCGTCGGCGCTTCGGCCAGGCTCCTGTCGTCAGTACCCTGGAAGATCGCTAAATCATGAGCCAGCTCGGCGCTCGATCGGTAGCGCCTCGCGGGCTCCTGTTGGAGGCAGCGCTCGACCACCGCGTCGAGCTCCGGCGGCACGGCGGGCGCCACGTCTCGCAGCGGGCTGTACTCCGACCGCACCACCGCCTGCAGAACCTCCATGGGCGTCGCACCTTCGAAGGCCCGCTGTCCGGAAATGGCTTCATACAGGACGGCACCGCAGGAGAAGAGATCCGACAACGGCGTGACCGCCTTGCCCAGCGCCTGCTCGGGCGCCATGTAAGGGCAGGAGCCGAGCACCATACCCGGGGTGGTCAGCGACTCCACCGGAGTCTCTCCCTCGCGCTGCGCGAGCCTCGCCAGTCCGAAGTCGAGGACCGTCACGTGACCGGCATCGCCGACCATAACGTTCGAAGGCTTGAGATCGCGGTGGATGACACCGGCCCCGTGCGCGGCCGCCAATGCCAGCGCCACCTGCTCGACGATCCGCGCGGCCAGGCGCGGCGGAATCGGCCCGTCGACCACCATCTCGTTGAGGGAGCGGCCCCGCACCAGCTCCATCACCAGGTATGGCAGCTCTTCCCCGACCCCCGGGTCGAACGTGCCGATGTCGAAGATCGTGACCACGTTGGGGTGCTGGAGGCGGGCCATGGCCAGCGCCTCGCGCTCGAAGCGGCGCTCGGCGGAGGGCTCGTTGACGAGGATATGCGGCAGCAGCTTGAGGGCGACCTCACGGTCGAGCCGCTCGTCGCGAGCGGCCCACACCGACCCCATGCCGCCCCGCGCCAGCTTGCGGTCGAGCCGGAAGCGCCAGATCTTCATACCCGGTTTAAGCTGCGTCACCATCCGCAATCCATCCTAACCGGGCATGATCCCACGTCCGAGTCCGCGCCCGCGTCCGCATCCGGGCCCGCTGCAGAATGGGGCCGATGCCTCCCTTCAGCTGCCCTTCACCCGTTCCGCTCGATGACCAGGAGAGTCAGATCGTCCGCCAGCGGCACGTCGCCCGTGTGCCTCGCCAGCGCCCCACGCAGGACCTCGATGATCGCCGGGCCCGTGAGTTCGGTCAGGCGCTCGACCTCGGCGATCAAACGCTCGTAGCCGAACTGCTCGCCGTCCGAGGACAGCGCCTCCACCAGCCCGTCGGAGTAGAGCAAGAGCCGCGCGCCGACCGGAAAAGACCGCTCGAGCTCCACCGGGCGGCTCAGATGACTGCCAACCGGCAGCGAGCCCGACTCCAGCTCCTCGACGGTGCCGTCGCCGCTGATCAGGAGCGGCGGCGTGTGACCGGCGTTGGCCAGGCGCACGCGACCCGCCCCGAGATCGATGTCGACCACCGACAGGGTGATCAGGGTTCGACCCTGGTGGCTGCCGAGCATCAGCTCGTTGACCCGCGAGATGAGATCGGCTCCGTTGTAGCGCTCATGGATCAGCGTCGCCACCATCGACTTCACACTCGCCATCAGCAACCCGGCCGACAGGCCGTGGCCCGCGACGTCGCCCACCGCCACCACCAGCCGCTGCTCTGACGGGGTGAAGACGTCGAAGTAGTCGCCGCCGACCTCCGTCGCCGGCTCGAAGGTGGCGTGCACCACGAGCGGCCCGACCTCGAGATGCGAGGCCGGGAGCAGGCGCTCCTGAATCTGCCGCGCCAGCTCGAGCTCGCGCGCCAGCCGCTGCTTCTCCTCGACCTCGGCCAGCATCGATTGCACCGACTCGGTCATGTGGTTGAACGACCGCGCCAGGTCACCGAGCTGGTCGCGCCGTTTGACCGGCACCCGGTGGGCGAAGTTGCCGCGCTCGACCTCGCGGGCGCCCCGCGTCAGCCGTGATGTCGAGCGGGTGATGGAGACGATCATCGCCGCTGCGGCCGCAGTCGTGACTCCCGACAACAGCAGGAAGAGCAGCGCCATGCCGGTGACCGCCCCCCACAGCTCGATGCCGAGCTCGTACTTGGAGTCCGTGAAGTCGTCCCAGACATTGCGCGGCGAGGTCCTGAGCAGCGCGACGAGCCTGCTGTCGGGCAGCGGCTCTCCGGATTCCAGATCCACGAGGCCAACCGCCAGCCGGAACCAGACCACCAGCGGCCGGCCAAGCAGCCCTCCGCCGCCTCCGTCGATCCACTCCGGCCACAGCTCCTCATCGGTCGCGGTGTTGCCGTCGATGGTGAAACGAATTCCGCCGCTTGCGACCTCCGCAGAGCCCTCGACCTCGCCCTCAACGCTCTCCACCCCACCACCCTCGACCGGCAGGAAGGCGACGTCGAACCACCACTCTGAGCTCAGGCTCCCGGCGGTCGCGGCGTCGAATGGCAGCAGCGCGGCAACCGCGTCGCCCGACCGCGCGCGAGCCGCCGTGACGCCATAGGTGGTGCCCCCACTCCTCGCCACGACCTCGGTCCGGCCCTCCGGGAGCCATTCGAAGCTCGTGGAAGGAAGATCAGTGCCGGCGGTCACCGTCCGGCCATCGACATTCGCCCACCACACGGTCCCGGACAGCGGTGGCGGCGCATCGGCCGCGATCTTCTCGAGCACCTTCAGCGCCGCGTCGGGGCCGAGCCCGGCCGAGACCTCGAGCACCCGGTCACAGTCGTTCGCCAGGATGCGCGCGAAGTGGTCGAGCTCGGCGCCTATGCGCACCGAGGTGTACTGGCCCATGACGATATAGAGGCCGAAGCCTGCAAAGACGGCCGCGAACAGCAGCGGGACGACGCCCACCAGCAGATAGGAAACGAAAAGCCGGACCCCCACGCGGTAGGTCGCCCAGCGCCAGAACCTCCAGGCAGCCAACAGCACCGCGACCGCCACCGCCGCCACGACCACGACGGAGACCGATCCGCCAAATCCCGGGCGCGAGGCGGCGGCGACGGCGAACAGCAGCACCAGCGCGCCCACGGCGGCCGCGATCCACGCCCACCGCCGTCGCGAGTTCATTCGGTGTCCTCTTCGCCGGCCCCGTCGGGGGGCTGCAGCAGCCAGGTCTCGGACTTGGCCGGTGCACCCTCCGGCTCGTGGCAGCGCCGGCAGCGCGCCTCGTAGGCGCCGGCAGCGCCGACCACCACCAGCCGGTCGGACTCGATCAGGCGCTGGGTGTAGGCCGCCGGGGCGCCACAGCGGGAGCAGATCGCGTGGATCTTGTGCACCTTCTCGGCCACTGCCAGCAGCTCCGGCATCGGCCCGAACGGAACGCCCCGGTAGTCCATGTCGAGCCCGGCGGCGATGACCCGCTTGCCGAGGTTCGCGAGGTGGCCACAGACCTTCGGCAGCTCATCATCGAAGAACTGCACCTCGTCGACACCCACCACCTCGGTCCGGGGGTCCAGCCGGCTCCGGACCTCCGAGGCGCGCTCCACCAGCTCGCACGGGATCCGCATCTGCGAGTGCGACACGATGTCGGCCTCGGAGTAGCGGTTGTCGAGCCGCGGCTTGTACACCTGAACCCGCTGGCGCGCGATCATCGCCCGCTTGAGGAGACGGATCAACTCCTCCGACTTGCCCGAGAACATCGGGCCCGCGATGACCTCGATCCAGCCCGCACCCGGTCGCGTGGGGTTCATCTGTGGTCGCACCTCCTGGCGGCACAGAGTAGCAGGGCAGCAAACCGCGTCGATGTCAGCATCCCGTCGAGGAGGCGGTGGCGGTCGGCGGTGGCGGTGGCGGTTGACGGTGGCGGTCGGCGGTGGCGGTCGGCGGTGGCGGTTGAC